>NZ_CP137555.1:1647500-1947500 GCF_033723955.1 Microbulbifer pacificus
AGCCTCGAACTGCACCGCGACCGCCTGAGCAAGGTGGAATTCAGTCGCGACAGCTCCGACGAGTACAAGTACGCCCTGCACCAACGCGAGGCCGAGCGCTATGCGGCCTTCCGGCAGGGGGAAATCGAAAACTCCCTGTTCGTGGACGGCAGCAAGGCGGGCCTCAGCAACAACCTGATCATGGAAATGGCCGATATCTTCGGCTCGGATATCGACTTCGCACTGGACATCCGCAAGGGCGACAGCTTCAGCGTCGTGTTTGATGAGGAGTTCCTCGACGGCGAGAAGATCGGCAATGGCGCCATCCAGGCGGTGACGTTCACCAACCAGGGCAAGACCTTCAGCGCGGTGCGCTACACCGATAGCAACGGCGACACCAATTACTACACCCCGGAAGGCAAAAGCATGCGCAAGGCGTTCATCCGCACCCCGGTGGATATCGGCCGCATCAGCTCACACTTCAATCCGCGTCGCCTGCACCCCATCTTCAAGACCCATCGCCCGCACAATGGCACCGATTACGCTGCCCCCACTGGAACCCCCGTATACTCGGCCGGTGACGGCAAGGTCATCCAGTCCGGTTACAGCAAGGCGAACGGCAACTATGTCTTCGTGCAGCACGGCGAGCGTTACGTCACCCGTTACCTGCACCTGAACAAGCGCAGCGTCAAGCAAGGCCAGCGGGTCAAGCAACGCCAGGTCATTGGCACCGTGGGCTCCACCGGTTACGCCACCGGCCCGCACCTGCACTATGAATTCCTGGTAGACGGCCATCATCGCAACCCGGCCACCATCGTGCGCCAGTTGCCGAAGGCAAAGGCCATCGCCTCAGCAGAAATGGCCCGTTTCCAGGCCCAGACCCAGCCGCTGATGGCGCAACTCGAGCGCTATGAGCAGCCGGCACTGGCCAAAAACGAAGACAGCGAGAACAAAGACAAGAAGGACTCCGTAAACTGAATGACGGATCTCTATATCGGTCTGATGTCCGGTACCAGCATCGACTCGATCGATGCGGTACTGGTGGAGTTTTCCGAAACTGAGGGCACTTTGCAGTGCCAGACCCGCGCGGCGCTCGGGCATCCCATCACCACGGAGATGCGCGAGGCAATCCTCGCCCTGTGCGCCCCCGGGCCCTCGGAACTGGACAGGGCCGGGCAGCTGGACCGCCTGCTGGGCCAGGAATTTGCCGCTGCCGCGCTTGCAGTGTTGCGGGAAGCGGACATAAAACCCGCCGAAATTACCGCCATCGGCAGCCACGGACAGACCGTGCGCCACCGCCCTCCGGGCACCGTGTCCACGCCCTTCTCGTTGCAACTTGGCGACCCCAATACCATTGCCGCACTAACCGGTATCACCACCGTGGCCGATTTCCGCCGCCGGGATATGGCGCTCGGCGGTCAGGGGGCACCACTGATGCCCGCCTTCCACAACGCGGTGTTCCGCACTGACCGGGACCGGGCAGTGGTGAATATCGGAGGCATGGCGAACATCACCGAACTGGCCGCTGATGGCATGGTAAGGGGCTATGACACCGGGCCTGGCAACGCCCTGCTGGATTACTGGGTAAAGCTGCACCGGGGCGAACCCTACGATGCCGGCGGCGCCTGGGCGGCCAGTGGCAGCGTCCACCCGGAGCTGCTCAACCGCCTGATGGCAGATCCATTCTTTGCCGCACCGGCACCCAAAAGCACCGGCCGCGAGGCATTCAACCCAAACTGGCTGGAGCTGGCCTGCGCCGGGATGGAGCTGGCCCCCGCCGATGTGCAGGCTACGCTGGCCGAAGTCACTGCGGCATCCATTACCGATGGCGTAAACGAATTCGCCAGCGGGGGGGAATTGCTGGTGTGCGGCGGTGGCGCGCGCAATCGGGACCTGATGGAACGTCTGCGCCGGCGGTTACCCACTTGGTCTGTAGCAGCTACGGATCAATACGGCATCGACGCTGACTGGGTCGAAGGCGCCGGCTTTGCCTGGCTGGCACGCCAGACCATGCTGGGACTCAGTGGTAACTGCCCGGCGGTCACCGGTGCTGAAAGGGAAAGCATTCTAGGGGGGATATTCCCCGCCTGAGACACCCGCAGCGGAAATAAAGACGGGAAGAAGGGAGGTTGCGCCCGAAATAGGGATTTCCAGGCGCCCCTGAACTGACCGAACAGGTCTCAGATGGAAAAGGATGATCCGCAGCCGCAGGTGGAAGATGCATTGGGGTTCTGCACCACAAAACGGGAACCGGACAGCCCCTCTTCATAATCCACACTGGCACCCACCAGATACGGATAGCTCATGGCATCGACCAATACCTGGATGCCATCTTTCTCGATCACGGCGTCATCTTCCGCGACCAGCTCGTCGAAGGTAAAGCCGTACTGGAAGCCGGAGCAGCCGCCACCGGTCACAAATACCCGCAACTTCAGATCCGGATTGCCTTCCTCTTCCAGCAATCCCTTGACCTTGGAAACGGCCTTTTCGGTCACCTGGACCGGGTCGGGAGAAAAGGAAACAGCTTCAGACATAGATAACTCTCGAAACAGATTCACAGCCACAGGCAGGGCTGCCCGCCACGGAACATGGCGGTGCGGGCGCATTATGGGTAAAACCCAGCAAACGGGTCAAGTATTGCCAATTTCGCCGGGTTTCACCAATGACTGCGGCAATTACTCTGCTTCGGCGCTCACTTCAGAGGAGTAACCCAGCATACGCGGCTCACCGGCAGTGTCGACTTCCACATTGGAAACCAGAGAACCGTTGACCTGGGCGCCCTTTACCATCTCGATCAGCTTGTAGTGGACATTGCCTTCAACAATGGCCTTGGAGGCCAGCTCCAGGTGGCCGCTGGCGTGGACATCGCCTTTCACATTGCCGTTGACCACCACATTGGGAACCCGGATCTCACCCTCGATGATACCGCCGTCGACGATCTGCAGGCGTGCTTCGCTGTCGCTGTGGGCGCAAACATTGCCGTTGACCCGGCCCTCGATCACCAGATTGCCGCGGAAGTGCAGGTCACCGGTCACTTCAGTGTGACGGGCGATCAGGGTCGTGTTATTGCCACCGGTGTTTGCCATAGTTTTCTCTTTCTTTTTTAACATGATTCAACCAAAACCTCATGAATGGAGCGGAGCCTGGTAACTCCCAATGACGCACACCGGCGCCTTTCGGCTTCAACAGATCAACTCTGCTGCACCAGCCAGCCGTAGCGCTGGTCAATATTGAAACCGTTACGCTTGCTGGATTTGAGCGACAGCTCTACACCTTCCGGCACAAAGCCCTCCGGCAACTGCAGCTCTCCCTCGATATTCTGGAAATATTTGAAGCGCAGGGGGATGGACTTGCTTTCCACCTGCGGCGACAGGTCCGCCAGCGCATAGCGGCGCGACTCGCCATCTACCTGGCCAACCACGGTGAACTGAACCTCGCCGGTCACCACCTCGTGGCTGGCCGCGGACTGCTGCACCAGCAACTTGTATTGATAGCGGCCGTCGCCGGCCTCAGAAATACTGAAGCGGCCGATGGAAACGCCGTCGCTGCCTTCGGACGGCGCCATGATGCCGCGGTAAAAGGATATTTCCTGGCGCAGCTCGGCGATCTGGTTTTCCTTCGCCACCAGCTCCCCGCGCACGGACTCACTGGCCTGTTCGCCGATGGCAACGGACTGCTCGGCGGTTGCAGCCCGCACCCGCAGGGCCTCAATCTCGGCACGCAGGCGCTCCACCTCGTCCAGGGTTCTGGCGTGGGCTCGCGATTTTTCGTCCAGATTCTTACTCAGCTGGTACTGACCCGCAAAGAAAGCGCCGGCACTGGTGGAGAGCACCAGCAGGGTCACCCCCAGTACAGAGAAAACGCCATGAATGATGGGCCTGTGGGGCACCACCTTCATCCGGTACTGTTTGCTGCCTTTAACTTTGCGCGTCATGGGTCTGGATAGTATCGCCTGCGTGTCGTGTATTTTGCTGTTGTGTGGCTGCCCCGATTCTAAGGCAGCAGTGCCGGGCTCTCTAGCCCCTGGTTCTCATTTAGGCCAAACATGATGTTCATATTCTGGATCGCCTGCGCAGAAGCGCCCTTGGCCAGGTTGTCGATGACCGACAACACCACCACGGTATCCCGCCCCTGAGGCCTGACCACTGCCAACCGGCACATATTGGTACCGCGCACACTGCGGGTCTGTGGGTGGCTGCCCGCGGGCATCACATCCACGAAGGGCTCATCCCGATAGCGCTGCTCGAACAGCTGCTGCAGTGACTCCTGGGAAGATTCCACCGCCGCGGGATTTTTCAGCTTCGCAAACAGGGTGGCGTGGATTCCGCGCACCATGGGCAGCAGGTGTGGCACGAAGGTCAGCGCTACAGGACCTCCGGCAGCGCGGCTTAGCCCCTGCTCGATTTCCGGCAGATGGCGGTGACCAGAGGCGCCATAGGCGCGGAAGCTGTCGTTATTCTCCGCAAACAACAGATCGGTCTTGCCCTGGCGCCCGGCGCCACTGGCACCGCTGGCCGCATTGGCAATCAGCCCGCTGGCCTCAATCAGCCCAGCTTCCAGCAACGGCAGGAAACCGAGCTGGATAGAGGTCGGATAACAACCGGGACACGCGATCAGCTGTGCACTGGCAATCTGCGCGCGGTTTACTTCCGGCAACCCGTAAACCGCCTGCGCGGCGAGTTCCGGACAGGCGTGTTGCTGGCCGTACCATTTTTCCCACGCAGGGATATCCTGCAGACGAAAGTCTGCCGACAGATCGATGACCCGTACGCCCCGCGCCACCAGCTCCGGCACCTGGGCCTGCGCGACACCGTGTGGTGTGGCGAAGAACACCACATCGCACTGGGCCAGTTCATCCACTTCCGGCGCGCTGAATTTCAGATCATAGTGACCGCGCAGGCTGGGAAACAGTTCCGCCACCGACGTGCCGGCTTCCGCGCGGGAGGTAATGGCAGTGACCTCCACCCCAGAATGGCCCGACAACAGGCGCAACAATTCCACGCCGGTATAGCCAGTTCCGCCTACGATTGCCGCTTTGATGACGCTCACTTTTATTCCTCGCTGATCACTGTCCCTGCGGGGTCGACACCGACGTCTGTTGGCGGACGGCTGCCCCTGTATACTGAGCCATGCACTCTACCATAAGCCGGCCAACCAATAGCCCATCACCAGTAAGGATACGCCGTGCGGCGCCGCAAGCAGCCAAACTCATTCTCTCCCTTCCGTTCTCGGGGATCCCGCCGTCATGCCCGATGGTTGGAACGGCTGCAGCTGCAGCTGTCATCGCAACAGGCGCTTTCCCTGCTGGTGCTGCTGGCATTGGTCATCGGCATCTGCGCCGGACTGGTGGTGATCGGATTTCGCCAACTGAGTGAGGGCCCGGCGATCCTCTTTCTCCCGAAGCTCGAAGATTTCGAATCCCTGCCCAGCAGCTGGCACTTCGGGCTGCCTGTGGCAGGCGCCCTGGTACTGGGGCTGCTATTCCACTGGATGGCGCCGTCCGGTCGCCCTACCGGTGTGGTGCATGTGCTGGACCGCCTGCACAACCACCAGGGCAAGATGCCGATGAAGAACGCGGTGCTGCAGTTTTTCGGCGGTTCCCTGGCGCTGTTGAGCGGCCAGTCGATCGGCCGCGAGGGGCCGTCGGTACACCTGGGCGCGGCCACCGGCAGCTGGGTAGCCCAGCGCCTGCGGCTGCCGCATAACTCGGGGCGCACCCTGCTCGCCTGTGGGGTGGCTGCGGCTATCGCCGCGTCGTTCAATACGCCACTGGCCGGTGTGATCTTCGCCATGGAAGTAGTCATGCTGGAGTACACCATCACTGGTTTCCTGCCGGTGATGATTGCCGCGGTCAGTGGCAGCGCCGCCACCCGCATGGCCTTTGGACACCAGGCTGCGTTCCAGGTACCGGCCTCGCAACTGGAATCCCTTGCCGAGCTGCCGATCCTGTTTGTATGTGCGTTGGTGATCGGTGCGCTGGCAGCCCTCTTTATCATCAGCCAGCGGTTTCTGGTGCCACTGCAGCAGAAACATTCGCCGCTGCTGCGTTTTGCCGTTGCCGGCACCGCCACTGGCGTTCTCGCCCTGTGGATTCCGGAAATCCTCGGTACCGGTTACGACACCCTGGAACTGACCATGCTCGGTCAGCTGGGTATTGCCAGCCTGGCTGCCATCGTGCTGGCAAAACTCGTCGCCACGGCACTCGCCACCGGCCTCGGTATTCCCGGCGGCGTAATTGGCCCCAGCCTTATTCTCGGCGCCTGTATCGGTGGAGCGGCCGGGCACCTGGCCAATTACTGGCTGGGGGCAGCCACCGCAAGCCCGGGCCTCTATGCCATGGTGGGTATGGCGGCGATGATGGCGGCGCTGTTGAACGCACCGCTGGCCGCCCTGCTCGCGATTCTCGAACTCACCTACAACCCCAATGTCCTGTTCCCCGCCATGATGAGTATCGTGGTCGCGAGCCTGGTGAGCCGGCAGATGTTCGCCACCGAGGGGATTTACCAGGAGTCATTGCGGGCGCTGGGCAAAAGCGGCACCCCCAGCTGGCGCGCGCAGATGCTGAGCCGGGTGGGCGTCGCCAGCGTGATGGAGCGCGCGATAGCGGTGACGCCGCCGCTTCTCGAGCGGGCCCAGGCGGAGCGATTGATCGAGCAGCAGCCGGCGTGGCTGTTGGTGGGCGGCGACGACACGCCACAGGCACTGCGCACCGCGGATCTGGCCAACTTTCTGCAGCGCCCGCCAAAAGAAAGTGAGCCGGAAGCGCCGGAGGAGAGCAGGGAGGAAAAGATTGATCTGCTGCGCCTGCCGGGGGAGCGACTGCAACTGGCGCCACTCAGCTGGCGCGCCACACTGCTGGAAGCCCAACAACTCCTGGAACAGCGCGGCGCAGGTGCCCTGTATATCGGGCGGGAAGACGACCAGGGCAACCTGGGTGTACTGAACAGCGATGTGGCGGGTATTATCCTGCCACAGCATATCGAACATTATTACCGTCAGTAACGCGTGCAGCGCGACGCTGGCTACAAAAATCGGAAATCATTAAAAACCGGTTCCAGATCCGGGTAAGGAGCGTCCATGCTTTGGGTAAAAGCTTTCCACATTGTGTCCATGGTCTGTTGGTTTGCTGCGCTGTTCTATCTGCCGCGACTTTTCGTCTACCATGTGGACGCCACCGATGCACTCAGCAAGGATCGCTTCTCGATCATGGAAAGGCGGCTTTATCGGGGAATCGCGATCCCTTCCATGATCGCCACCATTGTTTTCGGCGGCTGGCTGATCAGTTTCAATCCGGCCTACTATCACTCTGCGGCCTGGCTGCACGTCAAACTCGTGATCGTGGTGCTGCTGATCGGCTACCACCACATCTGTGGCAGCTACGTGAAAAAATTCGCCGCCGGCACCGTGAATAAAAGTGGGCGTTTTTTCCGCGTGTTCAACGAGCTGCCGGTGCTGGCATTGATCGCCATCGTGGTGCTGGCGGTCGTACGCCCCTTCTGACGAACACCCGCTGACAGCTGCCACTGTGGCGCCATCTTGATTCAGAACCCTGCAACTGGGGCGCGCGAGGCCACCCGCCAACGCCGCCCCGCAGAAGTACGGGGCTAGAATTAGGAAACCCGCGAAACATTCCCGGAAGCCCATGGATACTCGCCAGCCCATTGTCCTCACCGTTACCCACCACGATCCCAGCGGCAGCGCAGGTATCACCGCGGATACGGAAACCGCAGCGAGCCTTGGCTGCCACTGCGCCTCTGTGGTCACCGCCATTACCGTTGGCGATACCCGCGAGCTGGTCGGCGTCGCACCGGTGGATGACAGCCTGCTGGTAGAGCAGGCGCGCGCGGTGCTCGAAGACATGCCGGTGGCAGCAATCAAGATCGGCTACCTCGGCTCGGTCGAAAACGTGCACGCGCTGCACAGCGTGCTGCGGGACTACCCCGACATCCCCCTGGTCATTGACCCGGATGCCACCCTCGCCAATAAAGAGAGCCTGCTGGCGCCGCCCCTGTGGCGCGCCATGTGCGACCTGCTGCTGCCGCTGGCCACCCTGGTGGCGCCGAACAGACGCGAAGCGCGGGCCATGGCGGGCGAGGCGGATGTGCACGATGCCCAGGCCCAGGAACTGCTGGAAAGCGGCTGCCACTATCTGCTGCTGACCGGCGTTCCCGCCAGCGAGCAGCAACTGGAAAACCGCCTCTATGACCTGCGCGGTCTGGTGCGGGAATTCCGCTGGCAACAGCTACCGCCGGCGGCCTATGGTGTGTGCGGCACGCTTACCACCGCCATCGCATGCCATATCGCGCACGGACTTCCGGTGCTGGAAGCGGTGAACCGCAGCCAGCAGTTCACCTGGAGCGCCATTGCCGACAGCCGCCGCCTGGGCATGGGGCGGCCGGTGCCGAACCGGCTGTTCTGGACCTGCAAGGGCTAACTCCGGCCAGCAAACATCGCCGACTAAATGTGCGCACCATCACGCCGTTTGCGACCGCGGGCGGCGGCGCGGATAATACGCGCACTTTTCGTCCCGGAACTTCCCGGCACTCCTCCCAATCCCCAATCGGTTTCCGAATTTTTATGAGCAAATCCGAATCCCTCTTTGCCGAAGCCCAGAAAGTCATCCCCGGCGGCGTCAACTCGCCGGTGCGCGCCTTCCGCGCCGTGGGCGGCACTCCGGTATTTATCGAGCGCGCCGAAGGCGCCTACCTGTACGACGCGGACGAGAAACGCTACATCGACTATGTGCAGTCCTGGGGCCCCATGGTGCTGGGCCACGCGCACCCGGACGTGATCGAAGCGGTGATCGAACAGGCACAGTCCGGTCTGAGTTTCGGTGCCCCCACCGAACTGGAAACCGAACTGGCGGAAGAGCTCTGCCGCCTGTGGCCGAACATGGACCTGGTGCGCTTCGTCAACTCCGGTACCGAAGCCACCATGAGCGCCATCCGCCTGGCCCGCGGCCATACCGGTCGCGACAAGATCGTCAAATTCGAGGGCTGCTACCACGGCCATTCCGACTCCCTGCTGGTGAAGGCCGGCTCCGGTGCCCTGACCATGGGCGTGCCCTCCTCCCCCGGCGTGCCGGCGTCCCTGGCGGATCACACCATCACCCTGACCTACAACGATATCGAAGGCGTGAAGCAGTGCTTCGCCGAGATCGGCGACCAGATCGCGTGCATCATCGTCGAACCGGTGGCCGGCAACATGAACTGCATCCCGCCGGTGCCTGGATTCCTGGAAACCTTGCGTGAGGTGTGCGACCAGTCCGGTGCGGTACTGATCCTGGACGAAGTAATGACCGGTTTCCGTGTGAGCCTCACCGGTGCCCAGGGTTACTACGGCATCGAGGCGGACATCACCACCCTCGGCAAGGTGATCGGCGGCGGCATGCCGGTGGGCGCCTTCGGCGGAAAGCGCGAGATCATGGAAAAAATCGCACCGCTCGGCCCGGTGTACCAGGCGGGCACGTTATCGGGTAACCCGATGGCGATGGTGGCGGGCCTCGAAACCCTGCAGCTGATCCAGCAGCCGGGCCTCTACGACGAGCTCACCGCCAAGACCGACCGACTGGTGGAAGGTGTACTGGCGGCCGCCAAAGAAGCCGGCATCCCGCTGACCGCCAACAAGGTGGGCAGCATGTTCGGTTTCTTCTTCACCGACGAGGAGCAGGTGACGAACTACCAGCAGGTGATGGCGTGCAATACCGAGCGTTTCAACCGCTTCTTCCACGGCATGCTGGATGAGGGCGTGTACCTGGCTCCGGCATCCTATGAAGCCGGCTTTATGTCCGCCGCCCACAGCGACGAAGACATCGACGCCACCATTGAAGCTGCGCGTCGGGTGTTTGCGAAGCTCACTTAATCTTGGATCAAGCACCGTGCACTGATTAGCTTTGGTGGCGGTGCCGCTACCGGGGGTGTCTTGCGAGACACGCCGTGAACCCATCCATGGGGGCTCTTCCGCGAGGTCCCTCTCGCGGAAGGTCTCGCAAGACACCCCCGGCATCGCCCCCTTCGCCCTCCCTTCAAAGCCACATCCAGTTAAAAAGCCCCAAACCACTTATTGCTTTAATCCTTTGCTCCACCTATAAAATGTATACATTTTAAATTTGGTATACATTTCATGGAGCAGATCGCACAGCGCTCCCTATTCGCTGATACCACCCTGTCTGCGGTCAGCGCTGGATTTGCCGCAGTGCTGGTGGGCTTTGCCAGCTCCGTGGCCATTGTGTTGCAGGCGGCAAATGCCGCCGGTGCCAGTGAGGCGCAGATGGTTTCCTGGATCGGCGCCCTCGGCTTGGGGATGGGGCTTACCTGTATCGGCTTTTCCTGGTACTACCGCGCGCCGGTGGTCACGGCCTGGTCCACCCCCGGTGCGGCGCTACTGGCCACCAGCCTGAGCGGCGTCTCCCTGCCCGAGGCGGTGGGCGCGTTTCTGTTCAGTGCGCTGCTGACACTGCTTGTGGGGATATCCGGGGCCTTCGAGCGGATCATGGCACGGGTTCCAATACCCATTGCCAGCGCCATGCTGGCGGGCATCCTGCTGCAGTTCGGGCTGTCGATATTCACATCGCTACAGGTGAGCCCGCTGCTGGTCGGGGCCATGTTCGCCGCCTATCTGGTCGGGCGCCGCTGGCTGCCGCGCTACGGCATCATTCTGGTGCTGGTGGCGGGCTTTGCCGTCAGCTGGCTGCAGGGAGAAATTCATACCGAGCAGCTGGACTGGTCGCTCGCACGGCTGCAGTGGGTAATACCGGAATTCAATTTTTCGGTGCTGCTGGGCGTCGGCCTGCCGCTGTTTATCGTCACCATGACCTCGCAGAATATTCCCGGCGTGGCGACCCTGCGCGCCAGCGGCTACCCGCGGGTGCCGGTATCACCGCTGGTCGGTGGCACCGGGCTGATGTCTCTGCTGCTGGCACCGTTCGGCGGCTTTGCGTTCAATCTCGCCGCGATTTCCGCCGCCATCTGCACCGGTCCCGAGGCGCACCCAGACCCGGCACGACGCTATACCGCGGGGATTGCCGCCGGGGTTTTCTACCTGCTCGCCGGACTATTCGGTGCCAGCGTCGTGGCGCTGTTTGCCGCGCTGCCACAGGCGATGATTGCGGGCGTCGCCGGTCTCGCTCTGGTCGGCGTTATCGGCTCCAGTCTCGCCGGTGCCACCGCCGATCCGGACAGCCGCGAAGCCGCCCTGATTACCCTGTTGATTACCGCTTCCGGGGTCAGTTTTCTCGGCATCGGCGCAGCCTTCTGGGGACTTGCCGGGGGGCTCATCTGCCACTGGCTGCTGGCGAGGAGGGGCTAATGGATCTCTACCAGCAATTGAAAGCGGACCTGCAGCGCGGGCGCTTTGCCCCGGGCACACCGCTGAAACAGAGCGAGATCGCCGACTACTATGGCGTCAGCCGCATCCCGGTGCGGGACGCGCTGGCGCGCTTGAAAGTCGAGGGCTGGCTTACCGGCCACGGCAAACGCGGGGTGGCGGTGCCGCTGCTCGACCCGCAGGAAGCGGAAGATCTTTACTTGATGCGTATGCGCCTCGAGCCGCTGCTGTTGGAACTCGCCGCGCCCAGTCTGAATGGTGAGCTACTGGGTCGCGCGCGGGATATCCTCGACAGCATGGAGGCCACACCAAAACAAACACCCGCACTCGACGCCGCGGAGATCGGCCGCCTCAACTGGCTGTTTCATACCGAGCTTTATCGCGCCGCGGCCCGCCCCACTTTGTTCAACACCGTCGAGCAGCTACAGCGTCAGTGCGAACGCTATATCGGCTATCAGAACCGCAGCCTCGACTACCAGGCCACCAGCCAGCGCGAACACTACCAGCTGCTGGCACTGCTGCAGCGGGGAGAGACGGAAAAGGCCTGCACACTGCTGGAGCGGCACATCGCCGCCGCCGGGCGCATGCTGGTGGCGCACCTCCGCAAGCCGCGAGACTGAAACGTCCGCCGCGGTGTTTGCTATCATGGCCGCCAGCCAAGTCGCGGCCAGTGATGCCGCGCCAATCCAATCTCCGGAGTGCCCATTACATGAGCTTCAGCCCCAACCGCGGCCCCTATCCAAATTCCCGCCCGCGCCGCCTGCGCGCCAGTGAATTCTCGCGCCGTCTGGTACGGGAAAACCGCCTGACCAGCGACGACCTGATTCTGCCACTGTTCGTCATCGAGGGCCGCGGCGAGACTCAACAGGTGGCATCCATGCCGGGCGTGGAGCGCATGACGGTCGACCTGCTCACCGCCAAGGCCAGGGAACTGGTGAAACTCGGCATTCCCGCAGTCGCCCTGTTTCCGGTGGTGGACGCCGCGCACAAATCCGACGACGCCCGCGCGGCCTACGCCGTGGACGGACTGGCGCAGCGCGCGGTGCGCGCACTTAAGGATGCCGCGCCGGAACTAGGGGTCATCACCGATGTGGCGCTTGACCCCTTCACCAGCCACGGCCAGGACGGCCTGATGAACGAGCAGGGCTATATCGTCAACGACGACACGGTGGAAGTGCTGGTGCAACAGGCGCTGTCCCACGCCCAGGCCGGCGCCGATGTGGTGGCGCCTTCGGATATGATGGACGGGCGCATCGGCGCGATCCGCACGGCACTGGAGCGCGAGGGCCATGTGAACACCCAGATCATGTCCTACGCCGCCAAGTATGCATCCAGCTACTACGGCCCTTTCCGCGATGCGGTAGGTTCCGCCGGCAACCTGAAAGGCGCCAATAAGTTCAGCTACCAGATGGACCCGGCCAATTCCGACGAAGCGCTGCACGAGTGCGCGCTGGATCTGGCGGAAGGCGCGGACATGATCATGGTGAAGCCAGGCATGCCCTATCTGGATGTGGTGCGACGGGTGAAAGACGAGCTGAAAGTGCCGACCTTCGCTTATCAGGTGAGCGGTGAGTACGCCATGCATTGCGCGGCCTTTGCCAACGGCTGGCTGAACCGCGAGGCGGTGATTCTGGAATCCCTGCTGGCATTCAAGCGCGCAGGGGCAGACGGTGTGCTGACGTATTTCGCCGAGGAGGCCGCCAAGCTGCTACAGGACTGATTCTGTCGCGGGGGAAGTAGGTAACCGGTCTGCTCTCACACTCAGGCCGGCCCCGGGTTCCGTCACACCAGGCCGAGTGCGATACAGCGGTTGATTAACTGCCCGGAATTGCGGCAGTCCGCCTTGCGCAGAATGTTTTTGCGGTGGTTTTTCACCGTGTACACGGAAATATGTAACCGCTCTGCAATCTCAAAACTGGTGGCGCCGGCGGCAATGCGCGCCACGATTTCCAGCTCCCGGGAACTGAACGGGATTGGCAATCCTTTGAGCGCCGAAGCCGGATATGGAGATGCGGGCAAAACAGGTTTTAAGGCTTCCACCCCATGCTCCGGCGCATTCGCCGCCGGCGGCGCCATCAATGTCTGCAGCCGACATTCCACAGAATTCACCGACTGCTGCGCCTCCAAGTCTTCATTCCGCTGGCAAATCACCAGCCCCGCCAATCCAGTGCCCAACATCACTCCCCCAAATTTTTTGCCGGCGTATTCCATTGGTGCCGCCATCACAGCGTCACCCCGATAGCAAGGCGACCACCGCTGATGACATCGGGAAAAAATACCCTTATGGCGCCGACGAAGTCTTTGAAAGCTTGTGAATGTTTGTGAATCCCCGGCTTGCGCGGCCCGGCGGCACATCGGAGAAACGTGAAGACAATGAAAACAATGGATCAGGGAGTTGCCGGCGCGCCGGAGCCCACCTCAAACAATGGCAGCACCATATCGAAGAGTTCTTCCTGCGTGACCGCCACACCATTGCCACCGCGCTGTGCAACCAACAGACGCTGGGATTCCGAGGGCATGATGGTGTAGAGGAAGTAAGGCGTCTGGTCGTCACGCGCGCGCAGACGCTCCATCAGTTTTAAACCGGCAAGCGGTTCGTCACCGCGCCCCATATCCGAGATAACCGCGTGATAGCGGTACATGGACAACAGCATCAGCGCGTCTTCGCTATTGGTGGCGATATAAACCGCAATACCGCGGGACTCGAACTGCTGGCGCTCGCTCAGATTGTTGTCGGGGTTATCGTCCACCCAAAGGATACGCCCACGGGCATCCGGCGCCTCGCCGATCACCAGCGGCGCGCGCTCCTCGCGGCTCCCGTGTGCCGTGATGAAATAAACAATAGCTGCGGCGAAAAGCAACAACAGCCCCGTAGCCGCCAAAGATCGCCAGTTTACCGCGGGAGAGGATGTTGCCGGAGGGACAATGCTGAGCCCGGCTTCACGCGCGGGCCCGGGCGCATCGGCTGCGGGTTGCGCGGTCTCCCCGGCCATGATGGGCAGTTCGCACAGCTGCTCCACCAGTTCCGGGGCCAGGCGGTAGCCGCGGCCGTGCAGGGTCTGGATCAGTGGACCCTCGTAGCCCTGGTGGCGGAACAGCTTGCGGGTATCCGACACCAGCCGCCCCGCCGACCAGTGCGACACTACTGTGTCGGGCCACAGTGTTTCCAGCAGTTGCTGCTGGCTGCATGGCTCGGGATAGCTGTCGATCAGCAGACGCAGTAACTGCAGCTGGCGGGCATCCGCTTCCACAGGCACGCCGTCGGCAGTGAGGTAAAGCTGCCCGGTATCCAGTATGAAGTTGCAGAAGCGGTATTGCATGGAGCTGTGTTATTGCGAAAGTTATTGCGGTTCGTTTTTATCGCGGCGGCGGAACAGCTTGAACAGCGCACCGAAAGCGAGAGGAATCACTACCCAGACTTTTTTCAGCAGCAACAAGAGCCCGGCGAGAGCACCGGTTTTCGCCAGCACCTTGCCGGTCACCAGTGCGCCGAGCCCATAGGCTGCCACCTTGTCGATTTCCGGGTCGAACTCCTCATAGCGGTAGCCGGGGTTGAAGCTCGCAATGGACAGCACCGCGTCCCTACTCTGTTTGATGTCATCCAGTTCCGGCATGCCGGCAATGAAGTTCAGCACCAGCACGCCCTTGCGGCCCAGCACGCGAATATTGTAGTTCAGGGTGTTGGTCTCAAGGTCTCCAAACGCCAGCTCCTTGGCCCAGTAGAGTTTTTTCTGCCCGGCATCGTAATAAGGCGGCTCCGCCCAGCCCAGCAAGCTGATGGACTCGTAGCCATTGTCGACCCGGTGCTCGCTCTCCTCCCGCACGGACGCCTGCATGTCCTTCAGCAAATCGTCGTAATTGATTTCTGCGGCGTCGTCGTCGCGGATATAGCCCTCTTCGCTGTACTCGATGGTGACACCCCAGGAATCACCGTCAAACGGTGTGGTTCCGGCGGGAAACAACATGCCCAGGGTCAGCTCACTCTCCGGGTTACCCCAGATTTCTTCCAGCACCACCTTGCTGTCTTCGGGACTCAGGTAATAAAACGATTCCGGCACTTCGAGACTGGCGACACCGCCGGGCAGCTCCACGGTACCCGTGCGCGGTGTCATACCCTCCCAGGTCTGCTGGGCCCAGGCCATATATTGCTGCTGTTCTTCGGTGAGTTCCGGTTCAGCGACGTCATCAAGCGCCTGCGCAATACTGCCCACGGGCAACAGTGCGAGCAACAGGCCGGCGATACCGACAAAGCGTGGAAAAATCATAATTTCTCTCAATTATTTTTATGTCGTGGTTTGGGAAGTCAAAACTTTACAGCAATCGCGCCCAGGCCCCCGGGTCGGTGAACAGCACAAATACCAGCCCGCTGACCGCACCCCAGAAGTGCGCATCGTGGTTGATACGGGTGTTTTTATCTCGGCTGGCGTAGGCGCTGTAGCTCAGGTACAGCAATCCAAACAGCCACGCCGGCAGCGGAAATGGCAGGAACAGCAGGTACAGCTCCGCTTGCGGGTAGTAGACGATATAGGCAAACACCACCGCAGATATGGCACCGGAAGCGCCGACGCTGGCGTACTGCGGGTTGTCGCGCTCCTTGAACAACGTGGGGATATGGCTCGCCACCAGTGCCAGCGCGTACAGCAATACAAAGCGGGTACCGCCAATGCGGTACGCCAGCTCGCGCCCGAACAACCACAGGCACCACATATTCACTGCCAGGTGCAGCAGGTTTGCGTGTACAAATCCGGCGAGGTAAATGGAGTCGCGATTCTCACCACGCCATACGCGATAGGGGCGGAAGGCGCACTCTTCCAGCAATCGCGGGGAGAGGTAGAGGGCAATAAGGCTCACGGCGGTGGTCACCACCAGGATAATAACGGTGGGAGTGAGCAGTGAGAGCAAGGAAGTTTCGCTGGTATCGGTCAACGGCAACGCCCCGGATGCAAAGTGGCTGACAGACGAGAGTCCATGCTACACCGCTTTGGCTTCGGGGTTTAGCCAAACGCCATTACATGCCATTACAGCAGTGGGCCCTGGCGAGTGGGCGGGATACGCCGAGGATTACACCTCGGCGCACTTGCGGATCAGGTTGTGATACACATGATGCAGCCGGTCCAGCTCGCCCCGGTCCACCTGCTGCTGACGCAACAGGTTCTGGATGGACTGGTCCAGTTCGAACAGGATCTGGCGCATGGCCCCATCTGCTACCAGGCTCTGCATCCAGGTGATCGCAGCCAGTCGCTGCCCGCCGGTAACGGCAGTCACCTTGTGCAGGCTGCTGGACGGATAGACCACGGCAGAGCCCGCGGGCAACTTCACCCGCTGCTCACCGAATTCCGTGGCAATCACCAGTTCGCCACCTTCGTACTCTTCGGGCTCACTGAGAAACAGCGTCATCGACATGTCACTGCGCAGGACATCATTGGATCCGGGAATCCGCATGATGGCGCCATCCACATGCCAGCCGTATTCTTCACGTTCGCCGTAGCGATTAAACACCGGCGGAAAAATACGATGGGGAAGCGCAGCCGAAATGAGTTGCGGCGTCTCCCCCATACGGGACAGCAGCTGGTTGGCCAGCTGCCGTACCGTAGGGTCGGCCGGGTCGGCCTGATGGTTGTTTTTTACTTCCGCAGACATACCCATCGCCGTGGCCCTGCCATCCGCCCAGGGCAGTGATGTCAGGACTTCGCGATATCTGGCCACTTCCTGTGGCGAAAGCATATTTTCAATTACAACCATCGGTTTTCCCGCTCGGAACGCAGATCAGAACTCGTAGGTGGCGGTAGCACGGATACTGCGACCTTCGCCCAGGTACATAAATGAACCGGAACGGTAGGCGGCAGTCCAGTACTCTTCGTCGAGCAGGTTACCGATATTCGCGCGCAGGGTCAGCTTATCGGTGGCGTTATAGTTCGCAAACAGGCCGACCACCTGATAGCTCGGTACCACAATGCTGTACTGACCGGTCGTCTGGTCGTAACCCGCAGCGGTATCCGGCTGGCCACCATACATTTCGCTCTGATAGCTGTAGTCACCGCCAAAGGCGAAACTCTCGGTGGGCTGGTATCGAACCTGCAGGTAATAGCTGCGGTCAGCGAAGTTGCTAAGTGCCAGGCCGATGTTGTCGGCATTGTAGGAATCCAGTACTTCCGACTCCATGAAGGATGCCGAGGCCTGCACGCTCAGGTTTTCGGTAATGTCACCGCTCAAGCCAAACTCCACGCCCTGCACGCGGTTTTCACCGGTGTTCAGGGTGCCGAGGGTTGAGTAGCTGTCACCGACACTCTCCATGACATCGCCTTTGGTCATGCGGAACACCGCTGCGGAAGCCAGCAGATTTCCATCAAACAGCATCCACTTGGTACCCAGCTCCAGGTTTTCCACCAGTTCCGGGTCGGCTTCTACCGCCTGATCCGGGGTGCCGCAGATACCGCCGTAGCCACAGTTGGCGCCCAGATCCGACTCGCCACCGTTGATGTTGGTTGCGGTGCTGTAGGTTGCGTAGATATTGCCGTTTTCCGCCACCTCGTAAACCAGCCCCAGATGGCCGTTGTACATGGTATCGGAGTAGGCATACAGCTCATCGCCGTTGCGGCCGCTGGTGGCGTTGCTGTAGTCGAAGCGGTCCTGGCGCAGGCCGAAGAACACATCCAGGTCGTCGGTAACTGCAACGGTATCCATCACGTAGAAGGACACGGTCTCGATATCGTAGAGCGCATCGGTATCACCGCGGGTAAAGCTGCGGCCCATGACACTGCCGACATTGTCCAGCAGGTTGCCGGCACCATCGAGAATACAGTAGGCCTCGGAAACACCGCCGCGGCCCTCGGTCAGGCAGGTGCCGGCATTGGCGTATTCGATGTCGTAAACACCGTTGTCCACAGACTCGTCGGTGTACTCGAGACCGAACACCAGTTTGTGCTCGCGCCCGAACAGTTCCTTGTCCCAGAACAGGTTGAACTGGGTAGTGGCGTAGTCCACTTCCTGCCAGCCCTGATGCGTGCTCAAGGTCATGGTCGCCGCGCCCGGCGCCGCCGGGTCGCTGTCTGCACGGTTGGTACCGCGGACACCGGTGGTGATGTAGCCGTTTTCGGTCTGCCCGGCGCGGGTGGCGTTGTACAGGCGCACACTGTCAGACAGGCGATAATCGGTGCGCAGGGTGAACGTTGTCACCTGGGAGTCCAGGAAATCGTTGTCCTGAGCATATACGGGGATGTCTTCTATCGGCTTGCGGGCTTCGCGATCGAAGTAGCTGCCCAGGTCCGGCTTGTCGTGTGCATCCAGATAGTAGACGTCGGCAATCAATGACAGGTCGTCGGAGGCCTGGAACACACCGGACAACTGCACACCGTCGCGCTCCTGTTCGATACCTTCGCGGCCGGGCTTGTCCTGCTGGGCAGACAGTCCGTTGATACGCAGTGCCAGGTCGTCATTCAGTGACAGGTTGTAATCCACGGTAACGCGGGTGTGGTCATCGGTGCCGCCCGCGAGGTCGACGCGGCCGAAGTTGTAGGTGGTGGAAGCCTTCTTGGTGATGCTGTTCACCGCACCGCCGGAAGAACCGCGCCCTGCGAATGTGGAGCTGGGCCCCTTGGTGATTTCCAGACGCTCGGTGGCAAAACTTTCACGGGTGGTCATACCCGGATCGCGCAGTCCATCGACAAACACATCGCTGCGTGCTTCATGGCCGCGAATAATATAGCGGTCGCCGAAGGCGTTACCGTTCTCTCCGGTGCCAAGGGTTACGCCAGACTGTGCGGCGAGGATGTCTTTCAGATCGGTTCTGCCGGACTCCTGGATCTGGTCCAGGGTGAGCACGCTGATGGTCTGTGGGGTATCCACCAGGTCGGCGACGTGGCGGGCGTCTCCAGAGCGATCGTAACGGTAGACGGAGGTGCGAACCCCGTGGATTTCGATGTGCTCGATTGCGGCTTTTTCCGCTTCAGAAACGCAGGCCTTGGAATCTTTCTCCGGGCACACAGACTCCTGCTCCTGTGCGATGGAGGTATGGGATCCGAAAGCCAGTGCAGCGGCAATCGTTTGTGCGCCCATGGACAGGGGCAGTGATTTGATGCGCGATCCAGACATTTATTTGTTTCTCCCTAAGCGATAAATCATCGGCGCGGAGTATAGGCGATGCCTAACCAAAAACAAATAAAATTGATAAAGATTCTCAATTAGAGGCGCAAAATTAAACCACCTCGCTATTTTCGTACGAAATCAGTGAGGTGGTTTTTCAAAAAACCTGAATCAGATACCGACCAGAAAGCCCTCAGAAGGCCCGCTGCCGTTTATCACGGCCACTGATCGTCTGCCTGCGGCGGCCAGGGCTGGGCTTCCTCCACTGGCACGCCCTGGCGGCCCTCGTTCTCGCGCCGCTGCTCTTCTTCCCGCCGCAGCGCCTCCTCCCGCAGCATGCGTTCTTCGAGGATGCGTCGCTCTTCCTCGGCGCGACGCTCCTCTTCGCGATAACGATCTTCCTGGATACGGCCGGACTCCTCCAGCCGGCGCAGTCGCTCCCCTTCGCTCTGCGGAAGCGACTGGGGCTCATCGCGGTATTCCGGCGGCTCCTGGGGCACGCTCTGTTCGTCCTGCCACTGCTCCTGCTCCAGCTGCTCGCGCAGCTGGCGCTCACGCTGGCGCTGCTGTTCCTCGCGGCGCTGCTGTTCCGGGTCTATGCCCCAGCCCGGGGTCATTTCTTCACGCGGCGCCACTTTTTTGTCGTCGTCGCGATCGAACCAGTTGCGGAACCAGCCGCGGCTCTGGCAGCGGGGGTCGGTCTGCAGGCGGCTTTCGTCGGAAATCGGCAGCTCGCGCCCGCCCTCACAGTGGCGCGGGTCCATGTATTCGCCCTTGTCGTTCAGCGGCTTCCACTCGACCCCGCGCGGCGCCTGGATACGGCCGTGGCGGTGGGGCAGTTTGCGCATGATGTCGGTCCACACGCTGAGGGCACCGGTGGCACCGGTGAGACTGGTGCGCTGGTTGTCATCGCGCCCGAGCCATACCACCGCTGTCACACCGGGACTGAAACCGGCAAACCAGCTGTCGCGATAATCGTTGGTCGTTCCGGTCTTGCCGGCAAACGGCACACTGTTGGGCAGGCGGCGGTAAGCGCTTTTGGCGGTGCCCTCGCGCATGACCTGCTCGAGGCCGTAGCGCAGCAGGTACACCGGCACCTCTTCCACGCCGCGACTGGTTTTGGGACGGAATCGCTGTACCTGATTGCCATCTGCATCGGACACCGCCAACAGCGTGCGCGGCTCCACGTGCTCGCCGCCGTTGGCCAGGGTCTGGTACATGCCGGCCACCTCAAACGGTGTCAGCTCGGCGGTGCCGAGGAACAGCGACGGCACCCGCGGCAAGTTGGCCTGTACTCCCAGCCTGCGCATGGTCTGGCGCACATTCTCGATCCCGAGGTCCAGCCCCAGGCGCGCGGTGGCCAGGTTGTAGGAATTGGAAAGCGCCACATACAGCGGCACCAGCCCATGGCTGCGGTTGCCGTAGTTGGACGGCATCCACACCTGGCCATCTTCCGTGACCTCGCGAATCGGCGCGTCATCGATCAGGGTGCCGAGGTTGTACTGGTGCGGCCGCTCGAGTGCAGCGAGGTAGATTGCCGGCTTCACCAGCGAGCCAATCTGGCGACGCGCTTCCAGCGCGCGGTTAAATCCGGGGTAGTGGGGACGGCGGTCACCCACCATCGCCAGCACATTGCCGGTGTGGTTTTCCAGAATGACGGTGGCGGCCTGCAGCGAGTCCTTCTGGATACCACGGTCTTTCTCCAGCTGTGCCACACCCTGGCTCACCGACTTTTCCGCCAGATCCTGCACCGAAGGTGAGAGGCTGGTATAGATCCGCAGGCCCGCGGTGCGCAGCTCTTCCACGGAATAGTAGGGGCGCAGTTCTTCCAGCAGTCGTTCGGTAAACGCCGGATAGGGATTTTGTGCGGTGTCACCGGCGGACACGACCTCCAGTGGCTTCTTGATCAGGCGATCGTGCTGCTCCCCGGTAATCAGCCCCTGTTCCTGCATCACATCCAGCACGATGTTGCGACGCTCCAGCGCGCGCTTGGGGTTGCGCCACGGGTTGTAATAGGAGGCGCCTTTCACCAGCCCTACCAGCAGTGCGATCTGGTGCGGTTCCAGCTGGCTCAGCGGCTTCTGGAAATAGAACTCGGAGGCAAGGCCAAAGCCGTAGATCGCACGGCTGCCCTGCTGCCCCAACCACACCTCGTTGATGTACTCCTGCAGGATATAGGCCTTGTCGTAGTGGACCTCCATCAGGATCGCCATCAGCGCTTCGTTAAACTTGCGTCGCAGGCTGGGCTTGTGGTCGAAGAAGATGTTCTTCACCAGCTGCTGGGTGATGGTGGATCCACCCTGCACCACACCGCCGGCCTTGAAGTTGGCCACCATGGCCCGCGCGATACCGCGGGGAGAAACCCCGAAGTGGTGCACGAAATCCTGGTCCTCCACTGCGATCAGGGTGGCACCGAGCAGCGGCGGAATCTCATTGATCCGCACCGGGTTGCGGTCGTCGCCGCCTCCCAGCAGGGTGCCGATGGGCGCGGCGTCGAGGCGGAACTCCTTCAGGCTGCCGCCACCTTCGTCGCGCAGATGGGTGAGTTCGTCATTGCGCAGGCGGAACTGCACCTTGGCGGCAGGCTCGCGCTTGTCCGCGTGGATAAAGTCGCGCCGCCACACCAGGTACTCCATGCCCTCGCGCTGCCACTGTCCCGGCTCCTCGACATTCGCAACCTTGTTGTAATTGAGCGCGGCGAACTCGGATTCCAGTTCGTCCGGGCGCATCACCATACCTTCCTGCAGGATCAGCGGGCGCGCGAACACCCGTGCCGGCAGCTGGTACTGGCGACTGTCCAGACGCTCGCGCAGCTGCACATCCAGCCACACCATGTACGCAGCCAGCGCCAGCACCCCCAGCAGGGCCAGCAATGCCAGGCGGCCGATCCAGCGGCGCAGCCGGCCAGAAGTGTGTTTTTGGCTTTTCCCGTTAGAACGGCGCTTGTTTGATGCCATATCGCTACAGATAAACTCTTAACAAAGGATTCAAAATCGGTGTCGGCCGCAAATCGCGGCCGCTTTGGAGGCTTTTATAGCCGGCATTTATAAGGTCACCAGTACACAAGTCAAATCCAGCCGGTCACAGACCGCCACGTCGCATGCACTTGCACTGGACCCATCCCGCGCCATAATGCGGCGAGCTCCCGCAGCGCGGGCCAGACTACAGCAACAGACCAGAAGCAACGGAATCCCTATGCACCAGTACGACCTTTACGGCATCGGCGCCGCCCTACTCGATACGGAAATTGAAGTCACCGACAGCGACCTCGCGTCCCTGGGGGTCGACAAGGGAGTCATGACACTGGTGGACGACGTGCGCCAACAACAGCTGGTGGACGATCTAAGAAACCACATGGTCACCGCCAGCCACGCCTGCGGTGGCTCCGGAGCCAACACCGTCATCGCCGCCAGTTACTTCGGCCTCGGCACCTTCTACTCGTGCAAGGTGGCGGACGACGACAACGGCGATTTCTACCGCGACAACCTCGCCGCCGCCGGGGTCGACTACCCCAAGGCACTGCACAACGCCGACGCCGGCACCACCGGCAAATGCCTGGTGCTCATTACCCCGGACGCCGAGCGCAGCATGAACACCTATCTCGGCATCAGTGCCGAGCTCTCGATGGCGGAACTCGACAGCGAAGCCCTGAGCCAGTCGCGCTGGATCTACCTCGAAGGCTATCTGGTCTCCTCCCCCACCGGCCGCGCCGCCGCCATCGCCCTGCGCAAGCAGGCCGAAGCAAGCGGTGTAAAAACTGCCCTGAGCCTATCCGACCCCATGATGGTGCAACTGTTCCATGACGGTCTGAAAGAAATGATCGGCGACAGCGTAGACCTGCTGTTCTGCAATCGCGACGAAGCCCTCAAATTCTGCGATACCGACTCCATCGACCAGGCCGCCAAGGCCCTGCGCAACCACTGCCGTTCCTTCGCCATCACCCTCGGTGCCGACGGCGCGCTGCTGTGGGACGGCGAACAGGAATACCGGGTCGCCGCACCCAAGGTCAAAGCCATCGACACCAACGGCGCCGGCGACATGTTCGCGGGCGCTTTCCTGTACGGCATCAATCGGGAAATGGGCTTCATCGAAGCCGGCGAACTGGCCTGCCGCGCTGCGGCACAGGTGGTGAGTCAGTATGGGCCGAGATTGCGTCCGGAGCAGCATAAAGAACTGCTGGCGCAGACGGCGAACGCGTAAAGAATCGGTATACAGGAAACAGGTCTGAAGGCTTACGAAGCTGAAAACCCAGAAGTGAAGGCCAAGTGCTGGGTCTGGGTTTTCAGGATCGTCGGCAACAGGGACGTTGCCGACGAAGTGTACAGGGATGTATTCACAGCGGTCCTGAAAACCCAGACCGAGTGCATGGCCGCTACAGATCCCGCTTCAAACCTCCGAGGGATTACCACCGAAATCAGCTCACGGAAGAAGGCCGAGGTCCACTGATCTCGGGTAAACAGGCCGCAGCGGCAATACCAAACCCCTGCGCATAATCCACTCCCATCAAGCGCAGTTTTTCCAGCAGTTCCGGCGTCTCCGCAAACTCCGCAATGGTGCTGATCCCCATGCGCTTCGCCAGGTGGTCCACCGTGCTCACCATCGCACTGTCGATCTCATCCTCCAGCATATTGCGCACAAAGGAACCGTCGATCTTCAGGTAGTCCACCGGCAACTGCCGCAGATACGCCAGCGACGACGCCCCCCGGCCAAAATCATCCAGCGCAAAACTGCACCCCGCCGCGCGCAACTTGTGGATAAACACCAGCGCCCGATCCAGATTGTTGATCGCACTCGTCTCGGTGATCTCAAACTGCACCCGCGACGGCGCCACCCCGGCCTCCGTCAACTCTCCCAGCACGAAATCGGCAAAGTACTCATCGCCGAGACTGATCCCGGAAATATTGATGGCATAGTGGAAGCCCGCCGCGCCACTGCTCTGCTCCAGCGCCATATAGCGGAAAATATTGCGGATCACCCAGCGGTCCACCTCATCGATGATCCCATAGCGCTCTGCCGCCGGCAGGAACAGCCCCGGCGAAATTACATCGCCATCGCGGCCCTGCATGCGCACCAGTACCTCGTAGTGGTGTATTCGATTCTTGTCCTGCAGCGCCACCACCGGCTGGCGATACAGTAGCAGGCGGTCCTCGCGGATCGCCGCGTGAATCTCCGCAAGCCAGGTACTCTCGCGGCGCTTCTCCAGTGCCTTGCGCGAATCCCCGAAAAACTTCACCCGGTTGCGCCCCTGGTCCCTTGCTGCACTGCAGGCATCGTTGGCCGAAGCCAGTAACTGGCTGGCGGGGGGCGCATGGCTGTCGACACTAACCGCGCCGATCGACAACGCCGGGCGTGTCTCGCTGTCTTCCCACTGGAACACAAAACCGTTCACCGCCTCGCGCAGACGGGTCACGATGCGTTTGGCCTCCTCCAGGGTGCAGTCTTTCAGCAGCAGCGCAAATTCATCACTGCCCACGCGCCCCAGCAGGTCGCCCTCGCCCAGGCAGCGGGTCAGGATTTTCGCCAGCGCGATCAACAGCGCATCGCCGGCACTGTAGCCGAGGGTGTCGTTGACCACTTTGAACTGATAGACATCGAGATACAGGAGGATGTGGTGGTGGCGCGGGCCGGTGTCGGAGCCCAGCAGTTGCTGCAGGGCGTGTTCGAAGGTCTGGCGATTGGGAAGATGGGTAAGGGCATCGTGGCTGCTCTGCCAGCTGAGGCGGGAAGAGATGCGCCGCACCTCCGAGGTATGGCGCAACACCAGCACATAGCCCTCGAGGTTCACGCCCTCCCGCAGGCTGTGGATCACCACGCTGACCTCCAGCAGCTCGCCGTCTTCCCGGCGAATATTGCCGCGCAGTTCGCGACGGCTGGGAATATTGCCAGCGGCTTCCGCACTGCCAAAGTTCAGATCAATCGCCTCACCGCCGTCGTCGTAGAGCGGCAAGCTGCCGGCGAGTGGCTGTCCCGGAAGCAGTCCGACAAGATTGCCGCACAGCTCGCTGGCCAGCGGGTTGCTGTAGCGGATACGGCCGTGGCGGTCAGTGACCACCACGCCGTCGGCCACCTCGCCCAGCGCCAGCTCCGCGGCCGCCGGGCCCAGGGAGCTGCCGGACAATGCCTCCGCATCCGCCTCCGACAGCAGGCCGTGGAAGGCGGCATTTTTCGGTGTGAACTCAGTCAATGGAATCCCAATTCAACCGGCAGCGGCGCCCGGTCTTTGCCAAGGCGGTCGCCCGAGGGGACCGCGAAAAAACATCGCGCCACTGGCGCAACTCTCATAATCGAAGATATCTCTCAACGGCAAAAAATAACACCGGCTTAGAGGTTCTGGCGCAGGAAAGACTTCAGTTTTTCGTCCTCGAACGCGCGCTGCAGGGTGGCACTCAGCAACTGGTTGAGGTTGGCTTCCACCTCTTCGCGACTGGGCTTGATCAGGTTGCGGTCCTTGCCGCTGGTGCTGTAGTTACCGTAAAAGGTTGCACCCCTCACCGACACCTGCAGCTGGATGGACGCGCCGGAATCCACCTTGGTGGTGTAGAGCTTGTTGGGGCTGTCGTAACTGAGGTTGGTGAGGTTTGCTACCACCTGTACATCGCCGCCGGTCTGAACGCTTTGGAAAGACCAGGCCTCCAGCCCCTGATAAAGGGCGGCAGCCATCGCCTGTTCGATATCGTTCCCCAGGGACACATTGGAGGAATCAGCGTAGATGCCACCCAAAGAACCGAGACCGCCACCGGGCAGCTGATTCACGCCGCGGGCGTACACGGTGTAGCCGGAGCCGATATTATCCGGGGCGACCTGCACTTGCGGCTTCACCACCACCTGCACCGGGCTGTGGGCACAGGCACCGAGCATCACAGCAAAACCCGTAACCAGTACTGCGGCCAGTTTCTTCATAAAATCTCTCCAATACTCCATAAATGGTTCAATGTTTTCGGCATTCAGCCGGGACTTTTCCAATTGGAATCCTGCCTGCACGCCATTTCGATGCAATTTCCCGGGGTATTCCCGCTGATATCGCCCCCGCAACCCGGATCACGGCTAGCCGTGATGGTGTCCGTGATGGATAGCTTCTTCCTGCCCCGCTTCCGGCGCCTGCTCCCCGAGCCCCCGTACTGGCAGTGTCACTTCGTGTGCGGAACCATCGGCGAATACCAGCCGCAGGGACAGCGACTGCCCCGCTTTCAGCGTTACACCGCGGACCATCAAATGGACCGCGCCCGGGCGCATTTCAATGGCACCGCCACCGGGCAACGTAATTTCCGAGAGCGCGCGCATTCGACTCACGCCAGCCACCGCTTCGGTCGTGTGTAGCTCGACCGAACCCTGCGGATACGCGGGCAGCTCAATCCGTTCGAGTATCCGCGCATGGCCGGCAAGCTCGCGCAGGGTCAGGTAAGCCGCGCCCATGGGTGTGCCGGGTGGCATTTCGCGGGCATAACCCGTGATTTCGATATCTGCGGCCGAATCTGTCTCTGCAGCGACCGCGCTTGCCCCGGTACACAGGCACCACAGCAACAGTGCGCGGAACGTCCAAGTGTTTGCGGATTTCTGCTTTACGGTTTTTCTGTCCAACAACATCCCCTCCGTTTCAGCTCGCCTGACGCGTGAGATTACTGGGTCTTTTGTAACAGTAATCGCGGCGGATTGCCGAGTTTTATGTCACCTCGCACACGGTAACCGGGTACCGCTTCGCGCAGCTGGCTGTACACCCAGCGCCCTTCGGCATCATTGCGGGCGACAATGATGACCCGCAGCTCGTGCGCGCGAATGCGCTCCGCGACACTTTTCAGCATTTGCACCATGGTATCGGAGCGCGCCGTCAGCGGCCCCGCCGGCAACTCCAGGGTCTGTGCGCCCGGCCCTTCCATGGCAATATCCTGTTCCGCGCGACGCTGCTCCCGCTGCGACTGGCTGCGCACTTCTTTCGATAGTGGGTTGCCCGGTGCAATCTGGTCCGCGGTGTTCAGCAGGCTGTTGGCATGCCCGAACGCACGCTGGCGCAGCAGATCTCGCGCCTGTTCCACCAGCTGCATCACCAGGGTCTGGATCCCCGCCGCGGCCTGGGCATTGCCCGGATCCAGCTGCTGCACCTGCAGGTAGAAGTCATAGGCGCTGGCACCGGCGGGCATGGTGATAAAGCCCTCGCGCTGAGCGTCTTCCGCGCGCTGCAGAAAATGTTGCACGGCGCGCTGGCGGATTTCTTCCGGGCTGGGCCCCGTGGGGCGCACCGGTTCCGGGGGCACTGGTGCCGGCGCAGGTGCTGGCGGCGGCGTGGCGCAGCCCGTAACCAGTGTCAGCAACAGGGCGCCGGACACCGCGAGTGCCCGCCGCGGGAGAGCTGCGCCACCGGAGAAGCCGCCGGCACCCTTAACAGGAATTTTGCCTTTCACGATATTTGCGATCGGATTCACTTTTCTGATGTCTACCTTCACGCTGGGGCCCGCTCGCTGCCAGCTGTTGTTTTTTTGTACCGACGGCACCGCTATACTGCGCCTACGCTGGAGGCACCAGGGAACGGCGGCCCGCAAAACCAGTCCAAACTTGCCTGACTATAAAGAATTTTGTTGCCAATGACTGCGAAGACTTCCGGCTTGCGAAAAATATTTCTTACCGTGCGCCCAGCAAATATCACTCTGGCCCTATTTTGTGCGCTGCTGCTTGTGGGCGCCTGGCTGCCCTCCTTGTCCGCCAGCGCCAGCGGCGGGCTCCCCACAGCTTCTACGGCACCATCTTCGGCGCCGTTCGGCACCGTGAGTTCCGGCCAGAATGACTTCCTGCCGGTAGACCAGGCCTACCAGCTGGATTTCCTGTTCAGCGAGGATGGCGCCAGCGCATTGTTCCAGATTGCACCTGAATACTACCTGTACCGCGACAAATTGAAGGTGCTGGTAATAAAGGATGGCGAGCAATCGGCCCTGCCGCTCAACCTGGAACAGGGCGAGGTGATCTGGGACGACTATTTCGAAAAGGAAACTGAGGTTTACCGCTGGCAACTGGAGATCCCGCTGGCAATGCCCCTGGGGGCCAACGCTGACCAAACCTCGCAGATCCAGGTGCACTACCAGGGCTGCGCCGATGCCGGCCTCTGCTATCCGCCGCAGGTGCGCAAATTTTCCCTGGACTTTACCAGCCAGACCGCCACACCGGAGGACAGTGCCGGTAGCGGACCCAGCGCTCGCGGCAACGCAATCGCCAGCGGACCGCTGGCTGCTGCCGGTTCAGCCGCAACCTCCAGCAGCCTGCTGCTGGCGCTGGCACTGGCTTTCGGCGGCGGCCTGCTGTTGAACCTGATGCCCTGCGTGTTCCCGGTACTGTCCATCAAGGCGCTGGCGATCACTCACGCCGGCGATCGCCAGCGGCTGCACGGCTGGGCTTATACGGCTGGCGTGATCGCCACTTTCGTGCTGATTGCCGCCATCATGCTGGGACTGCGCGGTGCCGGCGAGGCGGTGGGCTGGGGCTTCCAGCTGCAGTCGCCAGTGGTGGTAGCGGCGCTGGCTTACCTGTTTTTTGCCATGGGCCTCAGCCTTTCCGGGGTTACCGAATTTGGCGGCCGCCTGATGGGGCTCGGCGCCAGCAACACTGGCAACAGTGGTCTCGGCGGTTCTTTCAGTACCGGCGCTCTGGCCACGGTAGTGGCGAGCCCCTGCACCGCACCGATGATGGGGTCGGCACTGGGCTTTGCGGTAACCCAACCGGCCCTGGTGGCGCTATCGGTATTCGCCGCCCTCGGCGCCGGGATGGCCGCACCCTTCCTGATGCTCACCTATATTCCCGCACTGGCGGAGAAACTGCCGCGCCCCGGCCCCTGGATGGAAACCCTCAAGCAGCTCCTCGCCTTCCCCATGTACCTCACCGCGGTGTGGCTGCTGTGGGTACTCGGCCGCCAGACCGGTAGCGACGGCCTCGCACTGGTGCTGGCGGGAGCCGTGGCGATCGCCTTTGCACTGTGGCTGTGGCCGCGCCCGGCAGATAGCGCGGGCAAGGCCCGATGGCTGCGGGTTGCTGTCGCGATTGGCGCCCTGACGGGAGCCACGTGGGTATTGCCGCAACTAGAGAGCGGCACCCAGCAGCTGGCTACTCCCCGAGCAAGCGACTACTGGCAACCCTACACCCCGCAGGCACTGGAAGCTGCCCGCAACCAGGGACAGCCGGTACTCATCAACATGACTGCTGCCTGGTGCATCACCTGTCTCGCCAACGAGAAAGTTGTGCTATCCAGCGACGCCGTGCGCGCCGCAGTCGGCGATTTCGGCATCGTCGCTCTCAAGGGCGACTGGACCAACCAGGACCCGCAGATCACCGAGCTGCTGACCCGCTACGGCCGCTCCAGTGTGCCACTGTACCTGCTGTTTCCCGCCGGTGGTGGCGAACCGCAGATCCTGCCGCAGATCCTCTCCCGCGACGGCCTGCTCACCGCCATGCGCGGCGCCGCCAGCCGCGAGGCGGTGGTGGACTCTTCCGCTGAGTAAATGGTGTTTCTGTAACGGCGATGATGGCGTACCTCACTGTGGTGCGCCGCCGATCATCATCGCCGCCACACCAACTCCTTCGGCAATTCGCCTATGTGGCCATTCGCACAGGCGAATAAGCCATCCCTCATAAAACTTTGCCGTAAATTGGACGTGAATTTCGGCGAACTGCGCGCAACGTCTCTATTTCCGAAATTGGGGCATGGACAGAGGGTCACTTTTGCGGCAAACTCGCGCGCAATTTCAACAAATCCGCTGATTGGTGCCGTTTACCGGCACGTTATCTGACTTTTTCCGGATTTTAGTCACAAAATCGCGCGCATTACCCGAGACAAAGAGGGAGGCACAGAATGGCTAAACTGCTGTTGTTACACGGCCCCAATCTGAACCTGCTGGGTGTTCGCGAGCCTCAGATTTACGGCTCCACTACCCTCGAGGAAATCAACCAGGCCGCGCGCGCCCAGTGCGACGCCGCAGGTTGCGAGTTCGATTGCCTGCAGAGCAACAGCGAAGCGGAGCTGGTAGAGCGAATTCACCGCGCCTTTGTCGACAAAGTGGACTTCATCGTCATCAACCCCGCGGCGTTTACCCACACGAGCGTCGCCCTGCGCGATGCGATGGCGGGCGTTGCCATTCCGTTTATCGAGGTCCACCTGTCCAACCCACACGCCCGCGAGCCCTTCCGCCACCACTCCTATCTGTCGGATCTGGCGCAAGGCGTTATCTGCGGGTTCGGTGCAGATAGCTACACTTTGGCTCTAGAAGCGGCGCTGAAACGGCTTTAACTGAATTTTTCATTCGCGGGCTGCGCGCCCGCGAGCATGTATACACAAGATCGAGAGTGAAACTGCTATGGATATCCGCAAAATCAAGAAACTGATCGAACTGCTCGAAGAGTCCGATATCGGCGAGCTGGAGATTAAAGAAGGTGAAGAATCCGTGCGCATCAGCCGCGGCGTGAGCGGCGCCTCCTTCCAGATGCCGCAAATGATGCAGATGCCGATGGCACCTGCCGCCCCCGCCGCAGCACCAGCACCGGTTGCTGCACCTGCCGAAGCCAAGGCGGAATCCGTACCTGCACTGACCGGCCACCCGGTGAAATCCCCGATGGTAGGCACCTTCTACGCCGCCGCCAGCCCCGGTGCCGATCCTTTCGTGAAAGTCGGCCAGAAAGTAAAAGCTGGAGACGTGATCTGCATCGTCGAGGCGATGAAAATGATGAACCAGATCGAGGCCGACAAAGCCGGCACCATCGAAGCCATCCTGGTGGACGACGGCCAACCGGTAGAGTACGACCAGCCGCTCGTCATCATTTCCTGAGCGGGGTGAGTGCGCATGTTTGAAAAAATCCTGATTGCCAACCGCGGCGAAATTGCGCTGCGCGTGTTGCGCGCGTGTAAAGAGATGGGCATCGCCACCGTGGCGGTGCACTCCCAGATTGACCGCGACCTCAAGCACGTACGCCTGGCGGACGAAGCCGTGTGTATCGGCCCCAACCCGTCACCCAAGAGCTACCTGAACATCCCCGCCATTATCGCGGCGATGGAAATCACCGATGCGGTGGCGGTTCACCCGGGCTACGGTTTCCTGGCGGAAAACGCTGACTTCGCCGAGCAGGTACAGAAGAGCGGCTTCACCTTTATCGGCCCCGATGCCGATACCATTCGCCTGATGGGCGACAAGGTGTCTGCGATTGCGGCAATGAAGAAGGCCGGTGTACCCACCGTACCCGGTTCCGACGGCCCACTGCCCGCTGATGGCGAGAAGTGTATGGAGATCGCGCGCAAGATCGGCTTCCCGGTGATCATCAAGGCCGCTGCCGGCGGCGGTGGTCGCGGTATGCGCGTGGTGCACAGCGAAGGCGCGCTGCTGAATTCCATTTCGGTGACCAAAGCCGAGGCCGGTGCGGCCTTTGGTGACAGCACCGTATATATGGAGAAATTCCTGCAGAACCCGCGTCACGTGGAAATCCAGGTGATGTCCGACGGCCAGGGCAATGCGGTGCACTTCGGCGACCGCGACTGCTCCCTGCAGCGCCGCCACCAGAAGGTTCTGGAAGAGGCTCCGGCCCCCGGCATTCCGGACAAGGTGCGCAAAGATGTTCAGGACGCCTGTGTGCAGGCGTGTATCGATATCGGTTACCGCGGCGCGGGCACTTTTGAATTCCTGTACGAAGACGAGCGCTTCTACTTCATCGAGATGAACACCCGTATCCAGGTGGAGCACCCGGTTTCCGAGATGGTCACCGGTGTCGACCTGATCAAGGAGCAGATTCGCGTCTGCGCCGGCGAGAAGCTGTCGTTCAAGCAAGAAGACATCGTAATCCGCGGCCACTCTTTCGAGTGCCGAATCAATGCCGAGGACCCGAAGACCTTCTTCCCGAGCCCCGGCAAGGTGGAATCCTTCCACGCGCCCGGCGGCCTGGGTGTGCGAGTGGACTCCCACCTCTACGCCGGTTACACGGTGCCACCGAACTACGACTCCATGATCGCCAAGATCATCACCTACGCAGAGGACCGCGAGACTGCGTTGGCCCGCATGCGTGTGGCGCTGAGCGAGACGATCATCACCGGGATCAAGACCAACATTCCGCTGCAGGAAGAGTTGGTGCGGGATGAGGCGTTTGCCCGCGGTGGAGTAAACATCCACTACCTCGAGAAAAAGCTCGGGATGGAATAAATCCTGCACTTCGCTTTGCTGCCCCTAGGCATTCCGATTGAAGCGGGCCCGGTGGCGGCAAAGCACCGGGGATCCGTTTTTGAAACCGCTGTGAATACGTCCCTGTACGCTGCGTCGCAAACATCCCTGTTTGCGACGCTTTCAAAAACGGATCCCCGGCACTTTTCCTTCCGCCCCACCTCCCCTACCCTGTTAGCTGATTTTCACTCCCAGAAGGCACTGAACGTTGACTCGAAGGCTTCGATGCCGGTAAGGCTCTGTGAGACCTTCCGCGAGAGGGGCCGAAGGCGCCGTGAATACATGGAGCGGCCGGGCCACCTCGCGGAAGAGCCCCCATGGATGGGTTTACGGCGTGTCTCGCAGAGCCTTACCGGCAGCGGAGCCGCCACGGACCATCAGGCCACCACCCAAATACCCCAAATGCCGGAACCGAAGAAATGCCCTGGCTCCAATTACGTGTAAACACCACCCGCGATCAGGCGGAAAAAATCGAAAATGCCCTGCTGTTCGCCGGCGCGGTCTCGGTAACCCTTGAAGACAACGCCGACCAGCCCATCCTCGAGCCGGGCCTCGGTGAAACTCCGCTGTGGGATCAGACCCTGGTGACCGGCCTGTTCGACGCCGAAGTCGACACCGGCGTTACCGAAGCCAAGGTCTCTTCCTACCTGTGTGAACTGTTCACCGGCGCCCGCTGGGAACAGCTCGAAGACAAGGACTGGGAGCGGGAGTGGATGAGCCACTACAAACCCATCCAGTGCGGCGACAACCTGTGGATCTGCCCCAGCTGGTGCGAATCGCCCGCGCCAGAGGCCGTCAACATCATGCTCGACCCGGGCCTCGCCTTCGGCACCGGCACCCACCCCACCACCTTCCTGTGCCTGCAGTGGCTCGCCAGTGAACCGGTACAGGGGAAGACCGCCATCGACTATGGCTGTGGTTCCGGCATCCTCGGCATTGCCGCGCTGCTGCTTGGCGCCGACCGCGCACTCGGCACCGACATCGACCCCCAGGCCCTGATCGCCAGCCGCGACAATGCGGTGCGCAACGGTATCGATCCCGAACGCTTCCCGGTGTACCTGCCCGAGAAAACGCCACCCGCCTCCGTGGCCAGCGCGGACATCATGCTCGCCAACATCCTCGCCGGCCCGCTGGTGGAACTGGCCCCGCAGCTGATTGAGCGCACAAAACTGGGGGGACGAATCTGCCTCTCGGGCATCCTTGCCAGCCAGGCGGAGCGGGTGAAGGCGGCGTATAGCCAGTGGATCGACTTTGATGCGGATGCGCAAAAGGAAGAATGGGTACGCCTGAGCGGAACGCGGGCCCGATGAGCGCACTACGCCCGAGGGCGCAGGGCTGATAAACTTCTCCGCCAAAGCAATAATCGTCGAATTCCATGTCGCAACTGGTCACCCGCTGCCCTCATTGCAGCACCTCGTTCCACGTCACCGAGCAGCAATTGCGTGCCGCGCGCGGCGCCGTGCGCTGTGGTTCCTGCCTGCAGGTATTTCGCGCCGACGAAAACATCGTTTTCAATGAAGGTGATCCGCAGCCCGCCAGCCGCAAAGCCATTGAGGAGCTGCTGGATGACGACGACTTCCTGATTCACGACGACATCGAGCTGGAGGGCGAGGACCATAGTGACGACGAGCTCCCCAGATCCCGCGCGAACAAAGATCGCCAGCCCGGCCAGCAGGCTCACGAAAGCGTCACCGACCAGAGTCCCCTGATCGGTGACGCCTTTGGCGAGCAGCAGTGGCAGGAACTCGACCGCGACGACGCGCAACAGGAACTGGACCTGCACCGCGAACTGGAATCCGAACTGGACGAATTGAGCGGGGTCGACGACGATCCCTGGGCCGCGGAAATCGCCCGCGAGGAATCCAGCGGTGTCGGCCGGCGCAAAAGCGACGGGCACCGCGATCGGGAGCTGCCGGAACAGCGTGAGGAAGACCTGTTCGCCGACGACCTGCTGCGGGAACAACTGGGCGAGCCCGATGATCCGCTGGCGGAAGAAGAATTTCCCTCAGACGACTTCACCGCGGAGGACATGCAGCGCATAGCCGGCAGCGGCGCCAAGCGCCCGCAGCCGGCCGCGACCAGCGCACTCGACCCGCACCAGCTGGATCAGGCCCCTCTGCTGCCGCGGGACCAACTGATTTCCGCTATCGGCCCCGCCCCCATCGAAGTCAGCTGGCAGCCGAAGCGCCACCGGCGCGTGCCGAACTGGTTGTGGGTGCTGGGCGTACTGTTTATGGCACTCGGACTCGCAGCCCAGACCGCCTACTTCCGCTTCGACACCCTCAGCAAACGCGACCCGTGGCGCCAGCTATATGCGGCGGCTTGCCCCGCGCTGGGCTGCACGCTGCCGGCACAGGTGGACATCACCGCCATCCACACTTCAAATCTTGTGGTGCGCAGCCACCCGCAGATCGCCAATGCGCTGGCAGTGGAAGCGGTGCTATTGAATCGCGCGCCCTTCGACCAACCCTTCCCGACCCTGCAACTGCGTTTTACCGACCTCAAGAATGCGCCGGTCGCCAGCCGCCGTTTCGGGCCCTCGGACTACCTCAAGGGAGAATTGTCCGGGCGCAAGCTGATGCCCGCCGGCAACCCGGTACATATCGCGCTGGAGATCGTCGACCCGGGCACCGAAGCGGTGAACTACGAACTGCGTATCGCTCCGCAATAAGCCAGCCGCAATTCGCGGCTGGCGCCCATTGCTACAAACTGTTGCACAAAGTTCGCCCTAAACGGCCAGCCATCGAACAATTTGAGCGCTTTTTCGCTTTTCCAGTGGCCTGCCAGCCGCTATCATAGGCCGCTCTTTGACACCCGATGACACCAGACCCGCGGGAGGGCGAGTTGCCCACGGAATTGCCAAGCAGCTTCGCCATAGGCCCCTATAACATCGGTGCGCCAGTCATTCTGGCGCCCATGGCCGGCGTTACCGATCGCCCCTTCCGCAAACTGTGCCGCGAACTCGGCGCCGGTCTGGTGGTATCCGAAATGGTCACCTCCGACACCAGCTTGTGGGACAGTCGCAAATCGAGAATGCGCCTGGATCACGCCGGTGAGTCCGGCCCTATTTCGGTACAAATCGCCGGTGGCGACCCGGAGATGATGGCAGAGGCCGCGCGTGAGAACGTCAAACGCGGCGCGCAGATCATCGACATCAATATGGGCTGCCCGGCAAAGAAGGTGTGCAAAAAAGCGGCGGGCTCCGCCCTACTGCGCGACGAAAAACTGGTCGCCGACATTCTGGAAACGGTGGTTCAATCCGTCTCAGTACCAGTGACGCTGAAAATTCGCACTGGCTGGTGCCCGGATTCCCGCAACGGAGTGACGGTTGCCAAAATGGCCGAGGATCTCGGTATCTCCGCCCTGGCAGTCCACGGCCGCACCCGCGCCTGTGGCTACCATGGTCAGGCCGAATTCGATACCATTGCCGAGATTGTGTCAGCGGTGAAGATTCCCGTCTTTGCCAACGGCGACATTACCGGTGCGGAGAAGGCCCGCAAGGTGTTGGACTACACCGGCGCTGCGGCGGTCATGATTGGCCGGGCGGCTCAGGGACGTCCATGGATATTTCGGGAGATCGCTCATTACCTCGCAACGGGGGAGCAGCTGCCGGAACCCTCACTGGATGAAGTCAGGGACATATTAATCACTCACCTGAGTGAGCTACACCGTTTCTACGGTGCGGTTATGGGGGTACGTATCGCCCGCAAGCATGTGGGTTGGTACGTGAAAACACTCGCCGACAGCGAGGACTTTCGCCAGACCTTTAACCAACTGGAATGCGCAGAAGCACAACATGCCAGCGTTCGTGAGTGGTTTGAACGCCGAATAACTAGAGGGGCAAAAGCGGCATGAATAACGAAGCACTGATTCCGGATACCAGCGATGTGGTATCCGCCGGGGGCCAGGTTCAATTGCAACAACCGCAAGCGTTACGCGACGCGGTTGAACAGGCGATGGAAAATTACTTCCGTCACCTGGACGGTCAAATGGTGACCGAAGTCTACGATATGGTGCTGTCCGAGATCGAGGCGCCGATGCTGGAAGTGGTGATGAAACACACCCGCCACAACCAGACCCGTGCCGCACAGCTGCTGGGCCTCAATCGGGGAACCCTGCGCAAGAAGCTCAAGCGCTACGGTCTGCTGTAAGGCGACCCGCCGCCGCGGACAGTGACGCCCGGGCGGTAAAAATTCGACGAGGGGGGATGGGTCAAACCCATCCCCCCTCGCTATTTTGTATTTCATACTTTTCTCACTTCAGATGGACGATGCGATATGACTGACAAGGTGGCCATTCGCCGCGCGCTGATCAGCGTTTCCGACAAAACCGGCATTGTAGAATTTGCCCGCGAACTCGCCGCGCAAGGCGTGGAAATCCTCTCCACCGGCGGCACCTACCGTCAGCTGGGCGATGCCGGTATCCCGGTAATCGAAGTCTCCGACTACACCGGTTTCCCGGAAATGATGGACGGCCGCGTAAAGACCCTGCACCCGAAAGTGCACGGCGGCATCCTCGGCCGTCGCGGCACCGACGACGCGGTAATGAATGAGCACGGCATCAAGCCCATCGACATGGTTGTCGTGAACCTGTATCCGTTCAAGGCCACCGTTGCCAACCCCAACTGCGACCTTCCCACCGCCATCGAAAACATCGACATCGGCGGCCCCACCATGGTCCGCTCCGCTGCCAAGAACCACAAAGACGTGGCGATCGTGGTCAACGCCCACAGCTACGACACCGTGATTGAGGAAATGAAAGCCAACGGCGGCGCGCTGGGTTACGAAACCCGCTACGACCTGATGGTGCAGGCGTTCGAGCACACCGCCCAGTACGACGGCATGATCGCCAACCACTTCGGTGCCCGTAACACCAGCAACGAAGCCCGCGAGTTCCCCAACACCTTCAACGTGCAGTTCGAAAAAGCCCAGGACATGCGCTACGGCGAGAACCCGCACCAGAAGGCTGCCTTCTACGTGGAAGCCGACGCCGAGGAAGCCTCCGTGTCCACCGCCACCCAGCTGCAGGGCAAGGAACTCTCCTTCAACAACGTCGCCGACACCGACGCTGCGCTGGAAACGGTCAAGCTGTTCGACGAGCCCGCCTGCGTCATCGTCAAGCACGCCAACCCCTGCGGCGTGGCCGTAGCCGCAGACATCAAGACCGCCTACGAACTGGCCTTCGCCACCGACCCGGAATCCGCGTTTGGCGGCATCATCGCCTTCAACCGCGAGCTGGACGCCGAAACCGCCCAGCTGATCGTCGACAAGCAGTTCTCCGAAGTCATCATCGCCCCCAAGGTTTCCGAAGGTGCGGCGAAAGCAGTTTCCGCCAAGCAGAACGTGCGCCTGCTGGAGTGCGGCGAATGGCCCACTCTTTCTGAACAGCAGGAGCGCCCCGCCACGTTCGACTACAAGCGCGTTACCGGCGGCCTGCTGATCCAGGAAAAAGACAATGGCATGGTTGCCAAGGAAGACCTGAAAGTGGTCACCAAGGTACAGCCATCTGACGAACAGCTGGACGAACTGCTGTTCGCGTGGAAAGTTGCCAAGATGGTCAAATCCAACGCCATCATCTACGCCAAAGATGGCCGCACCATTGGCGTCGGCGCCGGCCAGATGAGCCGCGTCAACTCCGCGCGCATCGCCGCCATCAAGGCCGAACACGCGGGCCTCGAAGTGAAAGGCGCCGTAATGGCCTCCGACGCCTTCTTCCCCTTCCGCGACGGCATCGACAACGCCGCCAAGGTAGGCATCAGCGCCGTGATCCAGCCAGGCGGCTCTATGCGCGACGACGAAGTCATCGCTGCAGCGGACGAGCACGGCATGGCGATGGTGTTTACCGGCATGCGTCACTTCCGTCACTAAGCGCAGATTAATACGACTACCGACACGGGTACGTAATATTCCCGCGCTATACGGGAAGGTTCTGGAGCTGGTGCCCCTTTCCGAGACCGTCTGCGGCCAGGACGGCCGCAGCCGAGCCCCCATCGATGGGTTCACGGCGTGTCTCGGAAAGGGGCACCAGCTTCAGAACCGCCTCAGGACTGGCAACGAAGCGCTCTTAACTACCTCCCAGCTCCAGTCCCTACCCGGCAACCCAGCGCAAAATGCTAAACTAGCCCACCTAAATAACAGGCACGGGGAAACTCAAGAATGAATATCCTGGTAATCGGCTCTGGTGGCCGCGAACACGCACTGGCCTGGAAGGCCGCACAAAACCCCGCCGTAGACACCGTCTTCGTCGCACCGGGCAACGCCGGCACCGCCCGCGAACCCAAACTCCAGAACGTCAACATCGGCGTCGACAACTTCTCCGCCCTGTCCGACTTCGTCGAAGAAAAAGGCATCACCCTCACCATCGTCGGCCCCGAAGCCCCGCTGGTGGACGGCATCGTCGACTTCTTCAATGCCCGCGGCCACAACATCTTCGGCCCCGAAAAAGCCGCCGCCCAGCTCGAAGGCTCCAAAGCCTTCACCAAAGATTTCCTCGAGCGCCACGCCATCCCCACCGCCGCCTACAAGAACTTCACCGAAGTCGAGCCGGCGATCGAATACATCCGCGCCCAGGGCGCCCCGATCGTGGTCAAGGCCGACGGCCTCGCCGCCGGTAAAGGCGTCATCGTCGCCGAAACCCTCGAGCAGGCCGAACTGGCCGTGCGCGACATGCTCTCCGGCAACGCCTTCGGCGATGCCGGATGTCGCGTGGTGGTGGAAGAATTCCTCACCGGTGAAGAAGCCAGCTTCATCGTCATGGTGGACGGTGAGAACATCCTGCCCATGGCCACCAGCCAGGACCACAAGCGCGTTGGCGACGGCGACACCGGCCCCAACACCGGCGGCATGGGCGCCTACTCCCCGGCGCCCGTAGTGACCCAGGACGTCTACCAGCGCGTGATGCAGGAAGTCATCGAGCCCACCGTCAAGGGCCTCGCCAGTGAAGGTATGCCCTACACCGGCTTCCTCTACGCCGGCCTGATGATCAATGAAGAGGGCGCGCCCAAGGTCATCGAATACAACTGCCGCTTCGGCGACCCGGAAACCCAGCCAATCATGATGCGCCTCAAGTCCGATCTGGTTGAGCTGTGCATGGCCGCGGTGGAAAAACGCCTGGACAAGGTCACCGCCGAGTGGGACTCCCGACCGGCACTGGGCGTGGTGCTGGCTGCACACGGCTACCCCGGCAGCTACCGCAAGGGTGACGCCATCTCCGGCCTGGACAAGGCGGATAGCGAAAACGCCAAGGTGTTCCACGCCGGTACCGCGCTGGACGGAGAGCGTGTGGTTACCAGCGGCGGCCGCGTACTCTGCGCCACCGCGCTGGGCGACACCGTGGCCGAGGCCCAGGAAAACGCCTACGAGTGCGCGCGCAAGATCTACTGGGAAGGCGTTTTCTTCCGCAAAGACATCGGCTACCGTGCGGTGGAGCGGGAACAGTCCGCAGAAGCGTAATCGGTCTTTGAGGAACACACGGATGAGCAGTCAACGCCAATTGAGCGGTCTTGATCGCCTGCTGCTGCAGGCGGATCGCGCCCTGCGCACCCTGAGCCCGGGCTCGCCCTGCCACGAACGGCTATCGCCGGCGAAGGCCGTGGACGAGACCGAGCTGACTGACAGCGAACGCCGTCACGCAGCGGGGCTGATGCGGGTAAACCACAGCGGTGAGGTGTGTGCCCAGGCGCTGTACCAAGGGCAGGCGCTGACCGCCAAGTTGCCGCAGGTGCGTGCGGAAATGGAACACGCCGCCGACGAGGAGATCGACCATCTGGCCTGGTGCGAGCAGCGCCTGCAGGAACTGGACAGCCGCCCGAGCCTGCTCAATCCCATCTGGTACGGTCTGTCCTTCGGTATCGGCGCCGCGGCTGGGAAGATCAGCGACAAGGTCAGCCTGGGCTTTGTCGCTGCCACCGAGGAGCAGGTGTGCAAGCATCTGGAAAGCCATCTGCAGAAACTGCCGGCGCAGGATGAGAAAAGCCGCGCGGTGGTGGAGCAAATGCTGGTGGATGAGGCCAAACACCAGCACGCTGCGCTGGATGCCGGCGGGGCGCGCTTCCCCGGGCCGGTGAAAGGGCTGATGACGCTGGTGTCGAAGGCGATGACATCGGTGAGTTACCGGGTCTGAGCTTCCCCACCAAGTTAAATAAAAAAACCCCGAGTCTCAGTGAGGCTCGGGGTTTTTCTTTATCCGGCTGTATCAGCAGCCGACAAACTCAGATTTCTTCAATCCGGTAGCTGTGCACGATCTCAATCCCGGCCTTGCCCAGCATGATGGAGGCCGAGCAGTACTTCTCCGCGGACAGCTCTACCGCCCGCGCTACCTGCACTTCCTTGATGTTGCGGCCGCGCACCACAAATTCCATCTCGATCTTCTCAAACGGCGCCGGTACCGCGTCGGGACGGTGACCCTTGAGTTCCACATGGCAACCGATCACATCCTGGCGGGCCTTTTCCAGAATGCTCACCACGTCGTAGGACGCGCAGCCGCCAACACCCAGCAGGATCATCTCCATCGGGCGGATACCGTTGTTCTTGACACCGCCTTCCATCACCACGGAATTGCCGCTGCCGGCCTCACCGACAAATGTCAGCCCATTTACCCAGGTCACCCGACCCTGCATAACTCCGCCCGCCATGGAACTCTCTCCTGCAAAATTAATGAGGGCGGGGAGCTTATCACAACAGCCTGCGAAATCTGCAGCACAGCGTCACCTGGTACCACTGTTCCAAACCATTCAGCCAAAGTAAGCCTTCACTTACGGCGGTTGTCAGCGCTGTCTACAACCGTTATAAACAACACCCGAACCCAGCGCTTCGCAAATAGTGGCCCAGATCACATTGCGGAGCTTTGCCGCGCCCAGCCCCTGTTGGCACCGGTGTTTTAGCGGGATAATCATTTTTTACCCGGGATCAGGCACAAAAAATTCTAGAAAAGGAGTAGATCCGTGACGGTCGCTACCGAAGATACCCTGTCTACTGGCAACATCGAGGATTTCCTCGCCCACTGCCACCGCCGCCGCTACCCGGCCAAGAGCACCATCATCTACGCCGGTGATCGCTGTGAGTCCTTGTATTTCATTATGCGCGGCTCGGTGACCGTGCTGATCGAGGACGACGAAGGCCGTGAAATGATTGTCGCCTACCTGAACGACGGTGACTTCTTCGGCGAAATGGGCCTGTTCGATCAGGATACCCGCAGCGCCTGGGTGCGTACCAAGACCGAGTGTGAAGTCGCGGAAATTTCCTATAGTAAGTTCCAGGAACTGACCCGTCAGCATCCGGAATTCCTGTTTGCGCTCGCCACCCAGATGGCCGGCCGCCTGCGCAACACCACCCGCAAGGTGGGCGACCTGGCATTCCTCGATGTGACCGGCCGCGTGGCCCGCACCCTGCTCGACCTGTGTAACGAGCCGGATGCGATGACTCATCCGGAAGGCATGCAGATCAAGATCACCCGCCAGGAAATCGGTCGTATTGTCGGCTGCTCCCGCGAGATGGTGGGCCGGGTACTCAAGACCTTGGAAGAACAGGGGCTGGTATCCGTAAAAGGCAAAACCATGGTGGTTTTCGGCACCCGCTGATCCCAGCTTTCGAATCGGGGCACCCCGCTTTGCGGGTGCCCCGCTCTCCCCTCCCGCAACAGCTCCCTATCCTCTTTATTTACTCCCGAGATTCCTCGCCCGCTGGTGGCCCTCCCTGTTGCCGCCGTTTGCCGCAATTGCCAAACAGGCACACTAAAATTCCAAGGTCTCAGCCCGAGGGACCGACCTATGCGGAACCGTAGCGGCGCTGCTCGGTTACTCACAAGCGCATTGTTTATCGCAATGGCGTTGCTTCTATTGGTCACCGCCTGCGACCAACGGCCTCCCCAACAAGAAAACACTGCGCCCAGAGCAGCCTCAACAAGCAGTTACATCGAAACCGGCGACCTCCCTGACATTCGCAAGCGCGGCCTAATCCGACTGGTCACGTTGGGCGGTCCCGAGCTGGATCTGCTGCCGCGAGACAGCATCGTCACCCTGAAAAACGTCAACCTCGCCAACAAGCTGGCGGCGGAACTCAAGCTCGAAGCAATCTGGCTACAGGCAAGTACCCCCCAAGAAGCCCTGGAGATGGTGCGTGACGGCAGGGCAGATATCGCGGCCTACTCCCTGACCGACAACGAGGAGCGGCGCCAACTGGTGGATTTTACCCTGCCCCTGATGCAGGCCCGCCAGAGGCTGCTCACCAGTTTAAACGGGCCGGACATCACCGATCCTAAGCAACTGCACAATGTGGAACTGATTGCCCAGACGGGCTCCACCTATGTGGATACGGCGCGACGCCTGGTCGCGCAATATCCGCAGGCAAAATTATCCATCCTGCAGGCAATCGTGTATGAGGACCGCGATGCATTAGTGGACCTGTTGAATGAGAAAAAAAATCGCGCAGTAATACTCGACGACTACATCGCCGAGAATATGCTCAGTTACCGGGATGATGTGCGATTGGGAGCGGCGGTCACAGAGCCCGAAAATATTGCCTGGGCGGTGCGTAAGGATTCCAAAAAACTGCTCACCACCGTTAACAATTTCCTCACACACAATCTTGTTGAAGCACCAGAGGATCGCATTGCCGACTGGAACGCGATCAAGCAGTCCGGGGTAATCCGCTTTCTGACCTACAACCGGCCCTCCGTGTATTACCTTTGGAAAGGTATGTTGATGGGTTTTGACTACGACCTGGCCAAAGCGTTTGCCGATAAACACGACCTGCAGCTCCAGGTCATCGTTGTCCCCTACAACGAAAAGTTGATCGACTGGCTCAAGGCCGGTCGCGGGGATTTTGCCGGCGCGCTGAAAAATATTACCCAGGAGCGAATCAACGAGGGGATAACGTTTACCACGTCCTATCGGGAAACCCCGGAGCAGGTGGTAAGCAACCGAAAGAAGCCCGAAATTAACAGCGTGCAGGATCTGGCGGGACGCACGCTGACGCTGCGCGCCTATTCCCCTTTTATCACCACCGGTCGCGCGATCAAAAACAGTGGCATTAATGTAAGGGTGGAGATAGCACCCCCCGAAATATCCATTGCAGAGATCATCAACAAAATTGCCGCAGGTGAACTGGATGCAACGGTCGTCGACTCTGATGACGCACTGATGGCATCCTCGCTACAACCAGAGTTGTTACCGGGCACCATGCTCAGCGATCCCAGACCGCAGGGCTGGATGCTGATGCCCCAGAACCGCGAACTGCAGAAAAAGCTCAATCGGTTTATTGCCGACTTCCGCAAGAGCGCGCAGTACGAGGAAAAAATTGCCGCTTACTTTCAGCCCAACAAGCGCTTTACCCAGCAGGTCGCTGCGCGGGTGGTTCCGGGAGAGGATCTCTCACCGTATGACAACCTGGTTAAGGACTCTTCACAGGAATACAACTTCGACTGGCGTCTTGTGGTTGCGCAGATTTGGCAGGAGAGCAACTTCAACCCCAAGGCAGTATCTCCGGTCGGCGCCCAGGGACTGATGCAGGTCATGCCGATGACGGCGGAAGACATGGGATTTCCGCCGCCCGTCTTCGAACCGGAACGCAATATCAAAGCCGGCATCAAGTATCTGAACTGGGTGCGCGATCGCTTTGAGCCGACGTTGCCTGCAATCGACAAGCTCTGGTTCTCCCTCGCTTCCTACAACGCGGGCTATGGTCACCTGCTGGACGCCCGCCACCTCGCGCAGGAAATGGGACTGAATCCGGACGTGTGGTTCGGCAATGTCGAAACGGCCATGCTGAAACTCTCCGAGCCGCAATACTTTTCAAATGCGCGCTACGGCTATGTGCGCGGTGCCGAGCCCGTGCTCTATGTGCGCAAGATCAGTCAGTTATACAAGGCCTACGCCGGTATCGTGAGTGGTGCCGGCGCGGATGAACACCTGCTGCCACTCAAATAACCCCTATGTCGACCCCTCGGTCGTCCTTTCAATTTCCATTGAAAATTCACTCCGGACAAACTTCCTGTGGCGGAAATTTCAACAACCGCATTTTCTTCAGTTTTCAAATGGTATTCTGCGGAAATCTTTTGTAGTTAGATGTGCCAACTCACACACCATGAAAATGACGATCCAAAATAATGGGGGCTCCCGCCGGTTCACTAAAAAGCATCTGGCGCTCGCAATTTCCTGTACCACCCTGCCTTTGCTAACTGCCGCACAGCCCGCAGAGCAAAGCCTGAGCGCGCCGGTTTTCGAAGAAGTCGTGGTGACCGCCAGTCGCCGTGCCGAGAGCGTGATGGACACCCCCATCAATATCTCCGCCGTGGACGGTGGCAAGATTGAAGATTTGCGCCTGAATGACGTGGCCAAGCTGGCCTACTACACCCCGGGTCTGACCGTGGTGGATCGCGGCCCGCGCAATGAGTCACCGGATATTGTGGTGCGCGGCCTCAATACCGGCGGACTCGGTCCGGGCTTCGACAGCAGTGCCGTGGCCATCTACCTGGGGGAAACCCCGCTGTCCGTGGACCTGAACCCGGTGGATCTCGAGCGCGTGGAAGTGCTGATCGGCCCGCAGGGAACCCTGTATGGCCAGGGCACCCTCGGCGGCGCCATCCGCTATATCCCGCGCAAGGCGGAATTCGGCGAGTACACCGCCGAAGTGCGCGGCAACGCCAGCCGCAACGCCGAAAGCGACAGCTTCGGGCAGGAGTACGGCAGCACCCTGAACCTGGGTTTCAGCGACACGCTCGCGCTGCGCATCAACCTCGACCAGGTCAAGGATCCCGGCTTTATCGACTACAGCTACGTGGTGCGCGAGCCGGGCGTATCGAACCCGCAGCCGGACTTCTCCGACCCGCAAGACGTTGCCGCCAACCTGCGCACTGTGAAAGACGCCAGCGGCGCCGACATCCTGTCGGGCCGCGCCAATCTGCGCTGGGCCCCGACCGACTGGCTGGAAACCAGCCTGTGGCACTACTACCAGGACACCAAGGCCGAGGGCCGCCAGCTGAACAACCAGCTCGCATTCGGCACCGGGCGCTATGAATCCGCAGCGCGCGTCGAGGAACCCAACCACTTCACCAACAAGCTCACCAGCCTGGAAGTGAGCGCGGATCTGGGCTTTGCCGAAGCCACCGCCACCTACGGTGAGTCCCAGTACGACGAGCTCGGCCAGCGCGACCAGACCGACCTGCTGCTGGGCTTTGAGTATGGTTACGAAGAATTTCCCAGCTTCTCCGCGTATACCCGCGAGGAAGCCATGGAGGAAACCGATACCTTTGAGCTGCGCCTGGTCTCCCAGAGCGACGGACCGCTGTCGTGGGTCGCGGGCTATTTCACCACCGAGAAACAGTGGGACTACGCCAGCATGGAGTTCGTGCCCGGCTTCGACCAGTTCGCGGTGGATAACTTTGATGGCATACAGCTGCGCCCGGACGCTCTTGAGTACATCGAACTCACCGACCGCCTCAGCAAGGAATCCGCGCTGTACGGTGAAGTGAGCTACCAGATTACCGACCGCTGGTCGGTCACCGCCGGCTATCGCGCCTACGAGTATGAGACCGACATCACCGGCGGCTTTGGCCTGCCGCTGCTCGAGACCGTCTGGGACGGCGCCCCGCAGGATGCCATCAATGTCGATCTCCGGCGCAACAAGGGTAGTGACGACGGTGACCTGTTCAAGTTCAACACCTCCTGGGACATCAATGATGACGGCATGGTGTATTTCACCTATTCCCAGGGCTACCGCATCGGTGGCGTGAACTCGGTTCCGGAGTGCAGCCCGGAGCAACTTGCCGGTGAGGACGACGGGCAGAAGCTGTGTGCCCAGTCTCACGAGTTGGCTTACCAGCCGGACCTGATCGACAACTACGAGATCGGTTACAAGGGCCTTGTCGGCGAGCGCGTTTCCCTGACCGCAGCGCTGTTTTATATCGACTGGAGCGACCTGCAGCTGTCCAGCACCACCGAGTTTGGCAACCTGCCGATTCTGGCCAATGGCAGCACCGCCTTCAGCCGCGGCCTGGAACTGCAGGGGCAGTGGATGATCCGCGACAACCTGGATCTGAGCTTCAGCTACGCCTACACCAATGCGGAACTGAGTGAAGACGCACCCGGTCTGGTGGGCGATTACACCGCCGAGAAAGGTGCGCGCCTGCCGGGACACGCAGAACACCAGGGCTCCATGAACCTGAATTACCGCACGGCGTTGCTGGGCCAGGACCTGCTGCTGAATTACGGCCTGGTCTACGCCAGCGATGTGTATAACACCGTCGGCGGTCCGGAAGACCCGCTGTACTACATCGACGAGGAAACCGGCGAGCGCATCGACGGCGATCGCGGTGGTGAAGCCATTCCCGGCTACGCGGTCCACCATATCTCCGCCAGCCTGGAGCAGGATAGCTGGCTGGTTCAGGCCTATGTCGACAACCTGTGGAACAAGTATTACGTCACCGGCACCCGCAACAGCCGCCGGTCGGATATTCTGCAGAGCGAGACCGACGGCCCCGGCACCCTGTACGGTGACTTCAACCTGCGCTCCTACGCGCAGTATGTGGGTACACCGCGTACCATCGGCGCCCGGGTGACCTACCGTTTTTAAACGGTAGTCCCCGGATCAAACAAAAGCCGGCCTGGATAACCCGGGCCGGCTTTTGTATTTTCATCTTATGCAAACACCCGATAACCCCAACATCGCCGAGTTGCACCAGCGCGCGGTGAGTGCACTCAACCGCGGCGTCTATCGCGATCTCGCCCTGCTCGCCACGCAATTGCAGCAGGTCGCGCCGGATATGGCCGATGGCTGGTTCTTCGCCAGTATTGCCAGCACCGCCACCGGCCAGATTCGCCGGGCACTGGAACTGGTCCGCGAAGCCCTGCGACTCGATCCCGACAATCCCGAGTACCTGTCACAGAAAGCCCGTTGCCATATACAGCTGCAGCAAATTGGTGACGCGCGGGTAACGGCAGATCTCGGCATGCAGAAACATCCGTCGTCGGCGCTGTTGCTGGATACGTTCGGAGTGATCTACAGCAAGGTCGGCGATCAACTAAAGGCCGCAGAGGCATTTCGCGGCGCCGTGGGCAAGCAACCACAGAATCCCCAGTTCCAGTTCAATCTCGGTAGTGCGGAGCAGTTCCTCGGGAATCTGGAGGCTGCCCGCGCCGCCTATGAACAAGCCATCCGGCTGCAGCCGGACTTCGCGCGCGCCCACTGGGCACTATCGGAACTGGAAAAAAATCGCAGTGAGAGCCAGCGACTGCCGCAGCTGCGACAAATCCAGCAGTCCCGGCGTTTTTCTCCCGAGGAGCAACTTTATCTGGCGCATGCCATGGCGCGGGAGCTCGAGCGCGAGGGGGATTTCCACAGCGCATTCCAATCACTGGCGACCGCCAAGCGCGTGTACAAACAGAAAATCCGCTACGATTTCTCCCGCGACCAGGCGCTGTTTGACGGCGTCACGGCAGCATTTTCCGGTGCGTCCGACACGGTCACGGCCACAGAGGGAAACCAGGCCATCTTCGTGCTGGGAATGCCCCGCTCCGGCACCACCCTGATCGAGCGGGTCCTACACAGCCACCCGCAGATGCATTCACTGGGCGAGCTTCAGGATTTCCCGCTGGCCGCCAAGCGCGCCTCCGGCAGCGCGTCAAACGCCGTGCTCGACGCCGGCGTGCTGAGTGGGCTGGCGCATGCCGACCGGCAGGCCATTGGCCGGGACTATCTCGCGAGCGTCGCCGACCGCCTGCAGGCGGCGGGCAGTCAGGCACCGCGATTTGTGGACAAGCTGCCGATGAACTTTCTCTACCTGGGTCTGATCGCGCAGTGCCTGCCCGGCGCCCGCTTTGTACTGCTGAAACGCCACCCGCTGGATACCTGCCTCAGCAACTACCGCCAGCTGTTTTCCTTTCAGTTTGCCTACTATCACTACAATTACGCTCTGGAAGATACGGCCCGCTACATCGTGCAGTTCCACCAGTTAATGGTGCATTGGAAACGGCTTTACCCCGGCCGTATTCATGAAGTGTGTTACGAGGGTTTTACCGAAAACCCGGAAGCAGAGAGCCGGCGCTTGATCGCATTCTGCGATTTACCCTGGGACGAACGCTGCCTGGATTTTTCGGCGGCGGAGGGAGCAGTGAGTACCGCCAGCAGCGTGCAGGTGCGCCAGCCGGTGTATCGCAGCGCGGTGGCGCGCTGGAAAAAATATGAACGGGAACTGGCACCGGCAATCGAGATATTTACCAAAGCCGGCTTGCTTTAATTTCCGGCGGCCGCGGAGCCGGTGCACCCGCTGGGGCACTGACTCCGCACTAGCAGGGAATCAGTTGAACAGTTCCAGCAGGCGGCGACCCGGCTCGGGTTCGCGCATAAACGCTTCCCCCACCAGGAAGGCATCCACATTGTGACCGCGCATGGCCGCCACATCGTCGGTGGTGTGGATGCCGCTCTCGGTGACCACAATGCGATCGTCCGGAATCAGCTCCAGCAATTTAAATGTGGTTTCCAGCTGCACATCGAAGGTGTGCAGGTTGCGGTTGTTGATGCCGATCAGGCGATTCGGCAGCTTCAATGCACGCTCCAGTTCGGCGCGATCGTGCACTTCCACCAGAACATCCATACCCAGCTCCAATGCCAGGTCATTGAGACTGGTGAGCTGTGTATCGTCAAGGCAGGCGACAATCAGCAAAATACAGTCGGCGCCGATGGCGCGGGCCTCATACACCTGATAGGGATCGACGATAAAGTCCTTGCGGATAACCGGCAGGCGCACGGCGTTGCGGGCCTGCTGCAGGTATTCGTCGGCACCCTGGAAATAATCCACATCGGTCAACACCGACAGACAGGCGGCACCGCCCTTTTCATAACTGGTGGCAATCTCCGCGGGGATGAAATCCTCACGAATCACGCCCTTGCTGGGGGAGGCCTTTTTGATTTCGGCGATAACCGCCGCTTCGCCCGCGGCGATCTTGTTTTCGATCGCACGCACGAATCCGCGGCAAGCGGGCTGTTGCAACGCGCGCTGCTGCATTTCATCCAGGGAAACCAACTGTTTGCGCTCGGCAATTTCTTCCCACTTGCGCTGGACGATGGTTTTCAGAATCGTTGGCGTATCCATAACTTCACTCTTTGAATGCGCTGGTAAACGCTGCCAGCTCATTGATCTTCTCTCCGGCCAGTCCGCTGTAGATCGCATCCTGGGCCATGCTCACGCCCTCCGCGCGACTCGCAGCCACACCGCTCACATAGATGGCCATACCGGCATTCATCGCAATGATATCAGCTGCCTTGTCGCCGGCGGCGGTTTCGCGCTTGCCAAGGGCATCGCGGATCAATGCCAGCGAGGCCTCGGCGCCGTCCACACACAGGCCGTCCAGGCTCTGGCGCTCAATGCCGAAATCTTCCGGGGAGATGGTAAATTTTTTCAGCTGGCCGTTTTTCAGCTCCCAGCCGCGGGTATCGGCGGCAATACTGATTTCATCCAGGCCGTCGTCACTGTGCAGCACCATCGCGTGCTCCGCGCCAAGGCTTTGCAGCACCTCCGCCAGCACACGGGTGTAGTGCGGGTCGTAGACCCCGATCACCTGGCGCTTGACCCCGGCGGGATTGGTGAGCGGCCCCAGCAGATTGAAAATGGTGCGCAGCCCCAGCGCCTTGCGCGGCCCGATCGCGTGGCGCATGGCACTGTGATAGCTCGGCGCGAACATGAACCCCACCCCCACGCCGTCGATACAGCGGGCGACCTGTTCCGGGGTGAGCGGAAGATAGATACCGGCTTTTTCCAGCAGGTCGGCGGCACCGGAAGAGGAAGAGACTGAGCGGTTGCCGTGCTTCGCCACCCGCGCGCCAGCGGCGGCGGCGACAAAACTGGAAGCACTGGAGACATTGAACAGGTTGGCGCCGTCACCGCCGGTACCGACGATATCCACCGCGTGGGTGTGGTCGATTTCCACTTTGGTCGCGAGCTCGCGCATCACTTCCACCGCACCGGTGATCTCTTCGACCGACTCACCGGCCATACGCAGAGCTACCAGAAACGCGCCGATCTGCGCATCTTCCGCCTCACCGCGCATGATCTGTCCCATGGCATCCCGCATTTCTTCGCGGGTGAGATGTTCGCCGTCCACCAGTTTGGCAATGGCCTGCTGGATATTCATTATTTTCCCCTTCCCTAAGTATTTATTCGCGGAGCCGCAAGTGTTTCGGCATCAGACGCGAAGGCGGTGATGCCGGTATCCGTTTGCGAGACCTTCCGCGAGAGGGACCTCGCGGAAGAGCCCCCATGGATGGGTTCACGGCGTGTCTCGCAAACGGATACCGGCAGCAGTGCCGCCACCGTTCTACCTACGAAGCACCCATGAACTGGCAGAGCACTCAGGCTCAGCTTTCCAAAAAATTCCGCAACATATCGTGCCCGTGCTGAGTCAGGATCGACTCCGGGTGGAACTGCACACCTTCCACCGCCAGTTCGCGATGGCGCAAGCCCATGATCTCATCGATCTCACCGTCCTCGGTTTCGGTCCAGGCGGTAATCTCCAGACAATCCGGCAGACTGCCCTTCTCCACCACCAGCGAGTGGTAGCGTGTGGCTTCAAACGGATTGGACAGGCCGTGAAACACGCCGACATTGTTGTGCACGATATTCGAGGTCTTGCCGTGCATCACCTGACGGGCTCGCACCACGCGACCACCGAATACCTGGCCGATGCTCTGGTGGCCGAGACATATGCCCAGAATCGGCACCCGTCCAGCATAGGCGCGGATGGTATCCATCGAGATGCCCGCTTCATTCGGTGTACAGGGACCGGGGGAAATCACGATTTTTTCCGGGTTCAGCTGCTCGATATCGGCAACACTGATTTCATCGTTGCGCTTTACCACGACGTCCGCCCCCAGCTCCGCCAGATACTGCACCACATTGAAGGTGAAGGAGTCGTAGTTGTCGATCATCAGGATCATGAGTCAGTTCCTTTTCCGTCCCCCAGTTCCCCCAAACGCTTCTGCAAACGCGCAAGGGATTCCTGGGTTGCGCGCAGCTCGCGCAGAATTTCCGTCTGGCTCGGCGGCAGCTGCAATTCATCCAGCCTGCGCAGCTTGGCCTCTTCCAGATTGTTAAGCACCACCCCGATAAACAGGTTGATCATCACAAATGCACCCATCACCACAAAGCTGATGAAGTACAGCCAGGCGTAAGGCATGGACTCCATCGCGGTGTACATAATATCCGTCCAGTCCTCAAAGGTGACGATACGGAACAGACTCAGCAGCGCAATCGGCAGGCTGCGCCAGTGGGTCGGGTCGATTTCGTGAAACAGGAAATAACCAGCCACTCCGTAAATATAAAAGATGATTCCCATCAGCAGGCTGATATGGAACATGCTGGGCAGGCTGCGCAGCAGCGTATCCACCAGCAGACGCAGCTCCGGAAACGCCGATACCAGACGCAGTACCCGCAGTACCCGCACCAGCCGCGCCAGTGTGGCCATGGGGCCCGCCGCGGGGATCAGGCTCAGCACGATGATGGAGAAATCAAAACAGTTCCAGCCATTGGCGAAATAGCGCCAGGGGCGATTGCCCTGGGCCACGATCTTGATGGCCGCCTCGACAATAAACGCCAGCAGGATCAGCTGGTTGATACCGTGCAGCAGACCGCTGTAGCGCTCCAACACCCAAGTGGAGGTTTCCAGACCAACCACCACGGCATTGACCGAAATCAGGGCAATGATGACCTGATTGAACAGCGGCAGATCCACCAGCTGGCGGCACTGATCTGCAAAACTGCGCTTCGCTGCTACTGAGACTTCATTCATCGGGAAAACATCTTCCAATGGTTAAACAGTAAAAGGTTATTCGCCGGTGGCGATGGCCACTGCGCGGAACAGTGCCCGCGCCTTGTTCATGGTTTCATCCCACTCGGACTGCGGATCGGAATCCGCCACCAGGCCGGCACCGGCCTGCACATAAATTTTCTCGTCCTTGATCACCGCGGTGCGGATTGCAATGGCGGTGTCCATATTGCCGTTCCACGCCAGGTAACCCACGGCGCCGCCATAGACACCGCGCTTTTCCGGTTCCAGCTCGTCGATGATTTCCATCGCGCGGATTTTCGGCGCGCCGGACAAGGTTCCCGCGGGGTGCGCCGCGCGCAGGGCGTCGATGCCGGTCAATCCGGGTTTGATCCTGCCGGTGACGTTGGACACGATGTGCATCACGTGGGAGTAGCGCTCCACCACCATCTTTTCTGTCACCTGCACCGAGCCCGTTTCCGCCACCCGGCCCACGTCGTTGCGACCGAGATCGATCAGCATCAGGTGCTCGGCGATCTCCTTCGGATCCGCCAACAGATCCTGCTCCAGCGCCAGGTCCTGCTCCTCGGTTTCACCGCGGCGGCGGGTGCCGGCGATCGGGCGCACGGTCATGTCGCCGTCTTCCAGGTGCACAAGGATCTCCGGGCTGGAGCCCACCACCTGGTGGTCGCCGAGATCGAGGAAGTACATATACGGCGAGGGGTTGAGACTGCGCAGCGCGCGGTAGAGATTCAGCGGCGGGACCTTGAACGGCGCCGACAAGCGCTGCGACGGCACCACCTGCATGACGTCACCGGCGAGGATGTACTCCTTTACCTTGTGTACGCCCTGCTTGAACGCCTCTTCGCCAAAGTGGGAGGTGAACTCTTCCTCGGCGGTGTGGTTGCCGTCAATTCCCAACGGGTCGACGCTCGCCAGCGGCTGCGATAGCTGTCCCACCAGCTCGTCAAGGCGACGCTGGGCCTGTTCCAGCGCGTCTTCCTGTTCCGGGTTCGCATGCACGATAAAAATCACCGCACCGGCGAGGTTGTCGAACACCACCAGCTCATCGCTGACCATCAGCAATATGTCTGGCGTCCCAAGGGTATCCGGCGGGCAGCTTTGGGCCAGCTTGGGCTCCACATAGCGCACGCAGTCGTAACCAAAGTAACCGACGAGGCCGCCATTAAAGCGCGGCAGGCCCTCGATTTCCGGCACCTTGTAACGCCCCTGGAATTCCTCCACAAACGCCAGCGGGTCAGCCACCTGTTTCCGCTCGACGATTTTACCGTCGACCTCGACACTGACTTCATGGCCCATGGCACGCAACACGGTGCGCGCGGGCAGCCCAATAATGGAGTAGCGTCCCCACTTTTCCCCGCCCTGCACGGATTCCAGCAGGTAGCTGTAGCGGCCACCGTCGCGTGCGGCGAGCTTCATGTAGGTGGTCAGCGGGGTTTCGATGTCCGCCAGTACACGGCGGACAAAAGGTATGCGGTTGTATCCTGCAGACGCAAGTTGGGCGTATTCGCTGGGGGTCATGGCGACTCCGGTCTGTGCAATGCTTTGTTTCTTGTTTCGGGGCCTGGATTTCGCATCTGTTGTGGAATCCTACCCGCGGGAAAGGCGCCCGTCGGACCTGTGCAATTGACTCGGTCTTCAGGCTCTAAGGATCAGTGGCGCCATCGCCAGCTGTTGATGAGGTGGGCAGTGCAGTTCAATGTCAGAATCTCGCAGCGTCGAGTTGCTTCCCTGTATTCGGCCAGCAAGTGTACAAATCTCTGATAGAGGCGGCAAGCTCAAGATTTTGTTGCTCGATTTTGGCCCTTTGCAGTCCTTTATGACCGAATGACGGCATGACCGAGAGTGGCGCCGGAGCGCCACTTCTTGAGAAAGGACCTCAGGCCTGCGCCAACTCCGCGCGCATCGCCTTGATTACTTCAGCATAGTCATCCGCATTGAAGATCGCGGAACCGGCGACGAAGCTGTCGGCACCCGCTTTGGCGATCTCGCGAATGTTGTCCTTGGTCACGCCGCCGTCGATTTCGAGGCGGATGTCGAGGCCCGAGTCGTCGATGAGTTTGCGCGCTTCGGTGAGTTTGCCGAGGGTGGCGGGGATGAATTTCTGGCCGCCGAAGCCGGGGTTTACGGACATGAGCAGGATCATGTCGAGTTTATCCAGCAGGTATTTGGCGGCGTCGAGGCTGGAAGCCGGGTTGAATACGAGGCCGGCCTTGCAACCGAGGGACTGGATGAGTTGCAGGGAGCGGTCGACGTGCTTGCTCGCTTCCGGGTGGAAGGTGATGTAGGTGGCACCGGCGTCCGCGAACATGCGGATCATGTCGTCGACGGGCTCGACCATCAGGTGGACGTCGATGGGGGCGGTTACGCCGTGGTTGCGCAGTGCCTTGCACACCATGGGGCCGATGGTGAGGTTGGGGACGTAGTGGTTGTCCATCACGTCAAAGTGCACCCAGTCGGCGCCGGCGGCGAGTACGTTATCGACCTCCTCACCCAGGCGGGCGAAGTTGGCGGAGAGGATGGAGGGTGCAATTTTGTAGTCCGGCATGTTCTCGTCTCAGTGCTTTGGTTTTGTGCCCCAGAGCCTCGTGCTTTGTTTAGGCCCGGTGGCGGCCGGGCGCCGGGCGGGGTTTTTCAGGACCGCTGTGAATACGTCCCTGTACGCTTCGTCGGCAACATCCCTGTTGCCGACGATCCTGAAAAACCCCACCCAGCACCCGACCTTCGATTCAGGTTTCTGTGCTTCGTACGTTTCTGAACTTCGTAGGCCCTGTTGTTTATTCGGCCCGCAGCCGCTCTTCCAGGTTATTCAGGCGCTCCAGTGTACCTACGTCACACCAGTCGCCCGCGTACACTTCCGCCTGCATCAGATCTTCATTGTGGGCGAAGACTTCACCCAGGCCATAGCGCTCGCGGGCGTTGGGATAGCCAGTGAGAATCTGCGGGCGCAGGTAGCTGATACCGGCAAAGGTAAAGCGCGGTTTGCTGGTGCCGGAAAGCAGCCCCTCCTCAATACCAAAGTCACCCTCCGGATTGTGCGGCGGGTTTGGCACCATCAGCAGGCGACCGGGGCAGTCCTGCGGCAGGGGGCTTGCGATCCACTCCGAGAAATCAAAGTCGCACCAGACGTCGCCGTTCACCACCAGAAATGGCGCACTGCCCAATAGCGGCAGTGCCTTGGTAATGCCGCCGGCGGTTTCCAGCGGTTCGCTTTCGTCGGAGTAGTGAATCTCGAGCCCGAAGCGCTCACCGCTGCCGAGGTGATCGCGGATCTGGCTGCCGAGGTGCGCGAGGTTGATGACCACCTGAGACACGCCCGCATTTGCCAGACGCTCGAGCGCGTATTCGATCAATGGCTTGCCAAGCACCGGGATCAACGGCTTGGGCATGCGGTCGGTCAGCGGCCGCATGCGTTTGCCAAATCCGGCGGCGAGAACCATGGCTACAGGGGCGTTTTTCGGATGGGCTGTCATGTTCGCGGTTATCGGGATAATTCGGTTTTCGCGGGACGGCGCTCGCCGGCGGTGCGGTAGTCGCGGTACCAGTCCTGCTTTTCCACCAGCGGCAGGATTTCGGCGCGGAACCAGTCGGCGAAGGGCTGCAACTCCGGGTATTTGTCGCTGACTTCCAGTGTGTAACGGATCACCAGCGGCAGATCCGGCAGGTAGCCGTGTTTGCCATCGCGCAGGTACAGGCGCGGGAAGAGGCCGAGCACCTTGAAGTGGCGCTGCAGGCCGATCCAGTCAAACCAGCGCAGGAAGGTTTCCGGGGCGACTTCGGGAATGATACCGGCGTCGATGGCAGAGGAGGCGTAGGCGAGCGCCCAGTTTTCTACCTGCTCCCGCGGCCAGCGGATATAGCAGTCACGCAGCAGGGACGCCAGGTCGTAGGTGACCGGGCCCCATACGGCATCCTGGAAGTCGACCACGCCGGGGCGCTCTCCGCTACGCACCATCAGGTTGCGACTGTGGTAGTCGCGATGCACCAGCACCTGGGGCTGACTGCTGGCGCTGTCGAGAAGGTGGGCAAAGGTGCGCTCCAGCAGCTGGTGCTCATCGGCACTCAGCTCCCGCCCCAGCAATTTGCCGATCAGCCACTCCGGCATAATCGACATCTCCATGTGCAGCAGTTCGCGGCTATACGGCGGGAACATGCCCTCGGCGCGCGGGATCTGCTGCAGACAGAGCAGTTCGTTGATGACTTCGGCGTAAAGGCCGGCGACGCTGTCGGGGTTGAGCATCCGCAACAGCTGGATGTCACCCAGATCCTCCAGCAGCATGTAGCCATGTTCGATATCGGCGGCAATCACCAGCGGTGTGTGAATACCGTGGCGACGCAGGTAGTCGGCCAGGGCGACAAAGCGGTTGATGTTGGTCTTGCTCGGCGGCGAGTCCACCGCAATCAGTGTCGGCGTGGTATCGGTGCGGAAATAGCGGCGAAAGCCCGCGTCACCGGACAATGGCTGCAAATTGAGCGTGCGCTCAAGCGGCGGCACATGCAGCACCTCATGACCAGACTGCAGGGCGCGGGCGGCCCACTGGCGCAGCGCTTCGCGGCGCTCGTCGGGGGCCTGGGTTACACATTCATTCATCCGCCACCTGCTCTCATCGATACTGCTGATTGGGCGGGATCACTGTCTGCCCGCCTAAAAACTGCGCATTGTAACTGCGCTGGCGGTGCGGATCACCCGCTATTGTTTCCATGGTTACGGCCATTCAAGTAGAATCGACCGCTGATTTTTGCGCACCAGCCTGCCATCGCCGTCACAACTTCCGGTTTTTGTCACAAGCTCTGTCATATTGGCTCTGTCACACTGACTGGATACCCGGACGCACGGGCTGCGCAACCGCCTCCGGATCGCGCGCACTCGCCAACGGAACAGACTCTAAAGATAGCCGGAACCATTCACTCGATGCTGGAAGCTTCCCGCTGGCGCCGCCTCGCGCTGGCCATTGGACAATTATCGCGCCCGCGTTCCCTCGCATTCGGCCTGCTTGCGCTCCAGCCCCTGTGGGCGCTGCCCGCCGCTGCCGATGACAATCAGGATGGGAAACAGCCGGTCGCGCAACCGCAAGCCAATCCCTACCTGTACCTCGACTGGTTCCCCAAGAGCCAGCTGGACCCGCTCGAACGCAGCCAGCTGGCACCGGTTTGCGGCGGCACCTTCATCGAGCCGACACGCACCTACCCGAATGCCAATTTGCTGCCGGAAGATGCCCCCCTGCGCGCCACCGCCGACAGTTCCAACTGGCTGGAAGACGGCACCGCGCAACTGCGCGGCAATGTGCACATCACCCAGGGCTACCGCCAGCTGTTCGCCGATCAGGTGGATGTGAACCGGGAGGAGAGCACTGCCTACCTGAGCGGTGCCATCGAAATGCGCGAGCCCAGCCTGCTGGTACGGGGCAAGGCGGCGCAAGTGCATACGGACAGCAAGGCCGCGTCGATCGAAGACGCCACCTATGTGGTGCACGACGAGTTTGTGCACGGTTCCGCCCGCTTCGCCTCCCGCGAGGCCAGCGGCGAGCTGATTCTGACCGAAGGCAGCTACACGCGCTGCGAACCGGACGACGTTTTCTGGCGCATGACCGGTGGCGAGATCACCATCGACAACGTAGAGCGCCAGGGCACCGCGCGCAACGTGCGCCTGGAAATCGCCGATGTGCCGGTGTTCTATTTCCCTTATCTACGCTTCCCCGTGGGCAGCGAGCGCATGTCCGGGTTCCTGTTCCCCAGCATCAGCAACAGCGATGAGAACGGCTGGGATATCGCCGTTCCCTATTACTGGAACATCGCCCCGCAACTGGATGCCACCATTGTGCCCCGCTATGTACAGCACCGCGGCACCGGGTTGGAACTGGAAACTCGCCACCTGAGCCCCTGGTTCAATACCGAGCTGCGCATGGCGGGTTTACCCGACGACAAGGGCGGCGACGATGAAGATGCCCAACGCCTGATCAACGAAGGCTTCCCGGAAGACTTGGTATTGCCCGCCAAGGGCGAAGACCGCTGGTTCGTAAACCTGGACCAGCTAGGTGGCAATGGCGGCATGTGGCGCACGCGCATCGATTACACCAAGGTCAGCGACGCGGACTACTTCCGCGACCTCGGTAACGTAGAGCTGGACACCCCGCAGAACACCAATCCGCGTACACTCACGGCGCTCAACCAGTCCGCCGAGGCAAGCCTTACCAGTGAGCACTGGCAGGCGAGCATCCGTGCGCAGGAGTACCAGCAGCTGGTCAAGGATCGCTTCGAAAACTTCAGCCAGCTGCCGCGAATCAACCTCGACGGCAACTACAAGTGGGGTGACTGGCAGCTGCTGATGCAGCATGAAGTGACCAGCTTTGACCACGCCGATACCGAAACCATCCGCTTTATCGCCGATGTGGACGACCCCAACAGTGAGACCTCGCTGACCAGGAATTTCGTCAACGCCAATCGCACCCGGATCGATTACAGCTTCGGCTGGGACAAACAGTGGTTGTGGGGCTTCTTCAATCCGGAAATCACCGGGATCTACCTGGGATACGATCTCGCCGAAACGTTCCTGACGGATCCGGCGGACAATACCCCGGAAGCTTCCGCGGCGCAGTTCACCATCGACAGCGGCCTGTACTTCGAGCGCGATGGCAACCTGTTCAGTAAAGAGTATGTACAAACTCTGGAACCGCGCCTGTTTCTGATGGCGAGCACCGAAGCGGACCAGACCGACTTCCTGAACGTGAGTGATATACGCGCCACCGACCCGAAGAGCGACAACCTGCTGTACGACACGTCGCTGTTCACCTTCAGCTATGACCAGCTGTTTCGTGACAGCCGCTTCAACGGCAACGACCGCATCGACGACGCCGACCGCGCGGCCTTCGGTCTCACCACGCGCTTTATCGATCCCAGCAGCGGGCGCGACCTGTTTTCCGCCAGTGCCGGGCAGATCTTCTACTCCGAGGCCAGCCGTATCGAGCTGGCGGAGTTTATCCAGGACGTGCCCCGCTCCGAATTCGCCGCACGCCTGGAAAGTCGCCCCACCGACGCCCTGCGCATCAGCAGTGAGGCGATCTACCACGACACCGATCACACCATTAATCGCGGCAACGTGACCCTGCGCTATCTGGATGACGATTTCCGCCTGTTCAACGTGAGCTATCGCTACCTGCGCAAGGCGGAAATTTACGACTCCACCGACTCCTACCTGGTGCAGGGGCCGGTGAAACAGGCGGACGTATCCACCGCCTGGCCCATCAACAGCCGGCTGTCCATCCTGGCCCGGGCCGCTTACGATTTCACTTTCGACCGGGAACTGGAATACCTGGCGGGACTCGAATACGACACATGCTGTTATCGCACCCGGCTGCTATGGCGCCGCGAACTGGATAACGACCTGGCGGATGTGGTGCCACCGGAAGAACTTGAGTTCGACGAAGGCATCTATATTGAACTGCAGTTGAAGGGCCTGGCCGGAATCGGCGGCTCGGTCACCCGGATGCTCAGCCAGGGCATAGCCAACTTTGACCAGAGAGAAGTACTGAAACAGTGATGACAATAATGCAGATGTTCAACTTCCCCCGCCGCGGCCTGCTCGCTCTCGCCGCCCTGTGCGCCTTTACCCTGCAGGCCCATGCGCAGGTGCAGAAGCTCGACCGGGTTGTAGCCGTGGTGGACGACGACGTGGTCATGGCCAGCGAGCTGCAGCAGCGTATGCAGACCATCACCCAGCAGATCGCCGCCCAGAACGTACAGGCGCCGCCCATCGACATTCTGCGCCGCCAGGTGCTGGAACAACTGGTCATCGAGCGCCTGCAGCTGCAGATGGGCGCCCGCGCCGGTGTCACCATTCCGGAAGATGAGCTGGACCAGGCCATTGCCCGGGTACAGCAGAACATGGGAATGTCGCCCGCGGAATTCCAGCAGAAGCTGGAGGCGGACGGAATCTCCAACAATGCCTTCCGCCAGCAGATCCGCCAGGAGCTGATCATTCGCCGGGTGGAACAGGGCAGTGTCGCCCGCCGTATCCAGATTACCGATCAGGACATCAACAACTTCCTGCGCTCCAAAGAGGGCGAGTTCTGGAAATCGCCACAGTACCAGCTGGGCCACATCCTGATCCCGGTGGGCTCCAGCGCCCCGGCGGAAGAAGTAGCCGCGGCCCGCGCCAAGGCCGACGCCGTGTATGAAAAAGCCAGCAAGGGCGACGACTTCCGCGCCCTGGCCATCTCCAACTCAGCCGGTCAGAACGCCCTTCAGGGCGGCGACCTTGGCTGGCGCAAGACCGTGGAACTTCCCACCCTGTTTGCCGATGCCCTCGACGGTCTTAAAGTGGGTGAAACCACCAAGCCTTTCCGTAGTGACGCAGGCTTTCACCTGCTGAAAATTCACGAGCAACGCGGTGCTCAGGAGCAGGTAGTGGAGCAGACCAAGGTGCGCCACATCCTGGTGAAGACTTCCGCGATTCGCGATGACGATGCCGCCTACAACCTGCTGACGGAGCTGCGCAGCAAAATCGAGGCCGGCGAACTCAAATTTGAAGACGCCGCCAAGGACAACTCCGAAGACATCGGTACCATGCTGCAGGGCGGCGACCTGGGTTGGTCCAACCCCGGCCAGTTCGTTCCGGAGTTCACCCAGGCCATGAACAATACCCCGGTGGGCGAGATCAGCATGCCGTTCCGCAGCCAGTTCGGCTGGCACATCCTGCAGGTCGAAGGCCGCCGTCAGCAAGATATGACCGATCAGTACATCCGCAACCAGGCCGCCAACCTGCTACGGAACCGCCGCTACGAGGAAGAACTGCAGAACTGGCGCCAGGAAATCCGCGACCAGGCCTATGTGGAAATCAAGCTGCCGGAACTGAACAACCAGTCCGAATCCGGTGAAACCCAGCCAGGCAATACAGAGAACCAGTAACCGGTCCCCCAATTCAACGTCAATCTAGCCACGATGATCCCCCGCATTGCGTTTACTCCCGGCGAGCCCGCCGGGATTGGCCCGGAACTCGCCGTCAAACTGGCCTGCTCCGGGCGTACGCCCGATATCGCCGGCGCGCAGATCATCGCCATTGCCGACCCCGAACTACTGCGGCAGGAAGCGGCCCGTCAGGGCAAAGCCCTGCAGCTGCTACCCTTCAATCCCGCACAACCCGCAGAAATTACGCCGGATGGAAGCCTGCACCTGCTGCCGGTCGCACTCCCGGAGCCCGCCCGTCCCGGGCAGCTCAACCCCGCCAACGGCCCCTACGTACTGGAAACACTGCGCCTTGCCGCCAACGGCTGTATGGATCGCACCTTTGACGCGATTGTTACCGGCCCGGTGCACAAGGGCGTGATCAACGATGCCGGTATTCCCTTCAGTGGCCACACCGAATATTTCGCTGAGCAGGCCGGTGTCGAGAAAGTAGTGATGATGCTCGCCGCCGACGACCTGCGGGTGGCGCTGGCCACCACCCACTTGCCGCTGAAAGACGTCAGCAGTGCCATCACTGGCGAATCCCTGCAGCAGGTGCTGACCATCCTGCACCGCAGCCTGCGGCAGCAGTTCCGTATCGAGCACCCGCGCATCGGCGTCTGCGGCCTAAACCCCCATGCCGGTGAAGGCGGTCATCTGGGGCGCGAGGAAATCGACGTCATCGAACCCGCACTCGACACCCTGCGCGCCCTCGGCCTCAACCTGATCGGCCCGCTGCCCGCCGACACCCTGTTCACCCCGCCACAACTGGCCCGCTGCGACGCGGTGCTGGCGATGTACCACGATCAGGGGCTGCCAGTGTTAAAATTCAAGGGTTTCGGGCGCGCCATCAATATCACCCTGGGGCTGCCGTTTATCCGCACTTCTGTGGACCACGGCACCGCTCTCAATATTGCAGGCCAGGGCATCGCCGATACCGGCAGCCTGATCGCCGCCCTAAGCCAGGCTATCGAACTGGCACAACTGCGCCATATTTAAACCAGCGCACCGTAATCTCTCAGCCACACGAATTCATTCATGGACAATTTTTTCCAACACAAAGCGCGCAAGCGTTTCGGCCAGAACTTTCTCGTCGACGAGAACATCATCGAGCGCATTGTGCGTGCCATCGGCCCCAAGGAAACCGACAAACTGGTGGAAATCGGCCCCGGCCAGGGCGCCATCACTGCGCTGCTGCTGGACAAGTGCCCGTCGCTGACGGCGGTGGAACTCGACCGCGACCTGATCCCGATGCTGCAGTTTAAATTCCGTAACTACCCGGATTTCACCATCATCGAGAAGGATGCACTGAAATTCGATTTCGGCAGCCTCGCGCAGGGCGAAGGCGAGCAGCTGCGCATCGTCGGCAACCTGCCCTACAACATCTCCACGCCACTGCTGTTCCACCTGCTGAGTTTCCGTGGCAAGGTGAAGGACATGCACTTCATGCTGCAGAAGGAAGTGGTTGATCGCCTGAGCGCGCTACCGGGCGCCAAATCCTACGGCCGCCTGAGTGTGATGACCCAGTATTTCTGCCGCGTACAGGGACTGTTCCCGGTTCCTCCGCAGTCTTTCCGGCCAGCCCCCAAGGTGGACTCCGCCATTGTGCGCCTGATCCCGCACCAGACACTGCCGCACCCGGCCAAAGACGAAGCCCTGCTCGAGCGCATCGTCAGCGTCGCCTTCCAGCAGCGACGCAAGACCCTGCGCAATGCACTGAAGCCGCTGTTCCCGGAACTGGACCCGGATCAGCTGCCGATGGACGCCGGCCGCCGCCCGGAAACCCTGAGTGTGAAGGAATATGTGGAGCTGGCGGAATTCTGTAGCAAACTCACACCATCAGCGGATCAACCGCGGTAAACGGGGCAGGTTTTGGCAACTTACGCAATCGGCGATATCCAGGGCTGCCTGGAGCCTCTCGAGAAACTGCTGAAAAAAATCCGCTTCAACGCCGACAAGGACAAGCTGTGGCTGGCCGGCGACATGGTACACCGCGGCCCCGACAGCCTCGGCACCCTGCGCTTTCTGTACCAACACCGTCACCAGATCACCGCGGTACTGGGTAACCACGACCTGCACCTTCTGGGTATTGCCCACGGCGCCAAGCGTCTTACCGACAAGGAACACGACCTGGCAGAAGTATTGCGTGCAAAAGACGCCGACATCTTGCTGGGCTGGCTGCAGGACCAGCCGCTGATGGTGCACAAAAAAGTCGCCGACAAATACTTCTCCATGGTGCACGCTGGCATCCCTCCGATATGGAGCATGAGCAAGGCACTGGAACTGGCGGGAGAGGTACACCGCGCCCTGCGCGACCCATCCATGACCAAGGCCTACTTCTACGGCATGTATGGCAACGAGCCCCACCTGTGGAGCGACCACCTGATCGGGGTGGAGCGCCTTCGCTCAATTACCAACTACTTTACCCGCATGCGCTTCTGCAAGGCGGACGGCACCCTGGATCTCGTCACCAAGCAGGGACCGCTGGCCGCGCACCACGACTACAAGCCCTGGTTCAGTTTCAAGGAGCGTAAAACCAGAGACGACCGGATTATTTTCGGGCACTGGGCGGCGCTGGAAGGGGAAGCACACACTAAAAATGTGTACGCGCTGGATACCGGCTGCGTGTGGGGCGGCTATCTCACCGCCATGCGCCTGGAGGACGAAACCTTCTTCTGTACCGATTGCGCGTTTTAGCGATAGTGAGACCTTTCGGAACCGGCCAACCTGAGCAGATTGCCTGCACAGCCCCACTTCCTAAATCGGACACCAGCAAAAAAAACGGGCCCGCAGGCCCGTTTTTGATAACTCGGCAATACTTCAAAATCAGCCCGCATATCCCTTGGGGTTCTGCGACTGCCAGCGCCAGGTATCCTCCACCATGCGTTTGAGATCGTACTCCGCCGTCCACTCAAGTTCAGTCGCCGCCAACGCCGGGTCGGCATAATATTCGGCGACATCGCCAGCGCGACGGGGCACCACCTTGTAGGGAATCTCTTTTGCGGCGGCCTCGGCGAAGGCGTGCACAATCTCCAGCACCGAACTACCGCGACCGGTTCCGAGGTTGTAGGTGTAACAGCCCGATTGAGTCTGCGCCTGTTGCAGCTTGTTCAGTGCCGCCAGGTGGCCGCGGGCGAGATCGACAACATGGATATAGTCGCGCACACCCGTGCCGTCCGGCGTGGGGTAATCGTCGCCAAAAACCTGCAGTTGCGGCAAGCGACCGACCGCCACCTGGGCCACATAGGGCAGCAGGTTATTCGGGATACCCTCGGGATCTTCACCAATGGTTCCGCTTGCGTGGGCGCCAATGGGGTTGAAGTAACGCAATACCGCCGCTTTCCACTTTTTCCCGGGTGCGTTGCACAGATCGCGCAAGATATTCTCAACCATCAATTTACTGGTGCCGTAAGGGCTGGCGGGAGCGGTGGGGAAATCCTCGCGCACAGGAACAGTTTCCGGGTCCCCGTACACCGTCGCGGAGGAGCTGAAGATCAGTTGGTGTACGCCAAACTCTTCCATCACCTCACACAGGGTAAGGGTTCCCGCCACATTGTTCTGGTAATAGCGGAGAGGCTCGGCAACAGATTCCCCCACAGCCTTCAAACCGGCAAAATGTATTACCGCGGAAACATCATATTGGCGGAAAACTTCCCTCAGGCCATCGGCATCACGAATATCCACCTTGTGGAATTTCACCGATTTACCGGTAATGACCTCGACCCGCGCCAGAGCCTCCTCACTGCTATTGCACAGATTGTCGACTACGATCGGCTCGAACCCGGCCTCCAGCAGTTCCACACAGGTATGGCTGCCAATATAGCCGGCGCCTCCGGTTACCACTACTTTCATGAGTTTCCTTAGTTTTACATGTTCACGTCAGGTCTGCGGCCCAATGAGCGCAGGGCCGCACTAGACGTATTTATCGTGCATTTGCCGTTTCAGGCAGTGTGTCTCACATATGTGAGATGTATTTTACGCGGGATACGCCGCTCGCAAAACTGACGTCAATTTCCACCCATCTTTGATCTATCCGCCGCTGAAGGCCACAGCGCTGACTATCCTGAAAGTGCGGGGACCGCTGTCCCCCTGTCGCGACAGCTGCACCGTCGCGCATTCAATAGGTAATAACGATAGCGTTCTCGCGCGTCAGCGCTCTTTGGCATTCGCTGCGGGATGTTTTCGCGGTCATCACACGCTGCAGCGCAGTCGGCTCTCCACGGCATGAGGCCGAATTCTGACGCGGTACGCTACAGGGAGTCGTACATCATGTCGATATTCAATCACTACCTGGAACGCTACGAGTCGATCCAGGAGGAAGAGCTCTCCATTCAGGAGTACCTGGAGCTGTGCAAGAGCGACCGCAGCGCTTACGCCTCCCCCGCGGAGCGCATGTTGATGGCCATTGGCGAAGCCGAACTGGTCGATACTTCCCGAGACCCCAGGCTCTCGCGTATTTTTTCCAACAAGGTCATCAAACGCTACAAGGCGTTCAGTGAGTTCTATGGCATGGAGGAGGCCATCGAGCAGATCGTTTCCTTCTTCCGTCACGCCGCCCAGGGCCTGGAAGAGAAAAAGCAAATTCTGTACCTATTGGGCCCGGTAGGCGGCGGCAAGTCCTCGCTGGCGGAGCGCCTGAAAGCGCTGATGGAGCAGATTCCGATTTACGCCATCAAGGGCTCACCGGTATTTGAATCTCCGCTGGCCCTGTTTTCACCCAACGAGGACGGCCAGATCCTGGAAGAGGATTACGGTATCCCGCGCCGCTATGTGAACACCATCATGTCCCCCTGGGCGGTGAAGCGCCTGCACGAATACAAGGGCGATATCAGCAAATTCAAGGTCATCAAAATTCGGCCGTCCATTCTCGATCAGGTGGCGATTGCGAAAACCGAGCCCGGGGATGAAAACAACCAGGATATTTCCTCCCTGGTGGGCAAGGTGGATATTCGCAAGCTGGAAGATTTCCCGCAGAACGACCCGGACGCCTACAGCTTCTCCGGAAGCCTGTGCCGCGCCAACCAGGGCCTGATGGAATTTGTGGAGATGTTCAAGGCTCCCATCAAGGTTCTGCACCCGTTGCTGACCGCTACCCAGGAAGGCAACTACAACAGCACCGAAGGCCTCGGCGCCATTCCGTTCAACGGTGTGATACTCGCCCACTCCAATGAGTCCGAGTGGCAGTCCTTCCGCAACAACCGCAATAACGAGGCATTCCTCGACCGTATCTACATCGTCAAGGTGCCCTACTGCCTGCGGGTGAAGGAAGAGATCAAGATTTACGACAAGCTGTTGGAGCACAGCTCACTGGCAAAAGCACCCTGTGCACCCGATACCCTGCGTATGCTGGCCCAGTTCTCCGTGCTGTCTCGGGTCAAGAATCCGGAGAACTCCAGCATATTTTCCAAGATGCGGGTTTACGACGGTGAAAACCTGAAGGACACAGACCCGAAAGCAAAAACAATTCAGGAATACCGCGACAACGCGGGTGTAGATGAAGGCATGACCGGTCTTTCCACCCGTTTCGCCTTCAAGATCCTGTCCAAGGTGTTCAACTTTGACGCCACCGAAGTGGCGGCCAACCCGGTACACCTGCTGTATGTGCTGGAACAGCAGATCGAACAGGAGCAATTCCCGCCGGAGCAGCAGGAAAACTACCTGGGCTTTATCAAGGAATACCTGGGGCCGCGCTATGTGGAGTTTATCGGCAAGGAAATCCAGACCGCGTACCTGGAATCCTATGCGGAGTATGGCCAGAACCTGTTTGACCGCTATGTAACGTATGCCGATTTCTGGATTCAGGACCAGGAATACCGCGACCCGGAAACCGGTGAAATTCTCGATCGCGCCGCTCTGAACGAAGAGCTGGAAAAAACCGAGAAACCTGCGGGTATTTCCAACCCGAAAGATTTCCGCAACGAGATCGTCAACTTCGTGCTGCGCGCCCGTGCGGGCAACCAGGGCAAAAATCCCGACTGGCGCTCCTACGAAAAACTGCGCGCGGTAATCGAGAAGAAGATGTTCTCCAACACCGAGGATCTGTTGCCGGTCATCTCGTTCAATACCAAGGCGTCTGCCGACGACCAGAAGAAGCATGCGGACTTTGTGGCGCGAATGGTCGAGCGCGGCTATACCGAGAAGCAGGTGCGTTTGCTTTCCGAGTGGTATTTGCGGGTGCGTAAATCCCAATAGGTTTTATGGGCCCGGGGTGTCGTGCCTTGAAACCAGACGGTGGCGGCCCTACCACCGGTGGAGCTTTTCGAGACACGCCGTAAACCCATCCCTAGGGGCTTGTCGGCGAGGTCCCTCTCGCCGACAGTCTCGAAAAGCTCCATCGGCAACAGGACCTTCAACCCAACGCTTTGACTTCGCAACCAAATTCGCACAGTCAATGCCGGGAAAGATTGCTGGACGTGATGCGAAAGCGCTGCTGCTGGGGGCAGTTTGTGAGACTGTCCGTCGGAGGGACCCGACGGACAAGCCCCCAGGGATGGGTTCACGGCGTGTCTCACAACTGCCCTCAGCAGCAGCGCTGCCACAGAGCTCTCTTACGAGCTCCCAGCGGCACTGCAGCGCAACGCAACATAAGGCAGTACTATGAGCTACATCATTGACCGTCGCCTGAATGGCAAGAAAAAAAGCACTGTAAACCGCCAGCGTTTTTTAAGGCGTTACAAGGCCCATATCAAGAAAGCCGTCGGCGAAGCCATGAATAGCCGATCCATTACCGACATGGATAAAGGCGAGAAGATCAGTATCCCCACCCGCGATCTTAACGAACCCATATTCTCCCATGGCCGCGGCGGCCACATGGAACAGGTGCTGCCCGGCAACAAGGAATTCATCACCGGGGATCGAATCCCTCGCCCCGGGCAAGGCCAGGGTCAGGGCGGTTCTGGCAGCGGTGCCAGTGACAGCGGTGAAGGCATTGATGAATTCGTGTTCCAGATTTCCCAGGAAGAATTTCTCGACTTCATGTTCGAAGGCCTGGAACTGCCGAACATGGTCAAGCGCAAACTCGCCGGCAATGAATCCTTTCAGGTGGTGCGCGCCGGCTTCTGCAACGAGGGTTCACCTGGCCGTTTAAATGTGGTGCGCTCCATGCGTGCCGCCAACGCGCGCCGCATAGCATTGAGCGGCGGCAAGCGTCGCAACCTGAAATTACTGGAGCAAGAACTCGAACTCGAGGAAGCCAAGGATCCGGCACTGAAGGACCAGCGCAAAGTGGACGAACTTCGCTTGAAAATCGAAGACTTGCGCAACCGCGTCAACCGCATTCCTTTCCTCGATGACTTTGACCTGAAGTACAACCTGCTGATCAAGCAACCGCGGCCGCGCTCGAAAGCAGTCATGTTCTGCCTGATGGATGTATCCGGGTCCATGAACCAGGCGACCAAGGACATGGCGAAGCGGTTCTTTCTGCTGTTGTACCTGTTTTTACAGCGTAGTTACGAATATACCGAGGTCGTGTTCATCCGCCATCACACCAGCGCCAAGGAGGTGGACGAGCAGGAATTTTTCTACTCACGCGAAACCGGCGGCACCATAGTTTCCAGCGCACTGAAAATGATGCGCGACATCATGCGCGACCGCTATCCCGCCAGTGAGTGGAACATCTACGGTGCCCAGGCGTCCGACGGCGACAACTGGAACGACGACTCCAGCACCTGCCACAAGATTCTGATCGACGACATCATGCCCCATGTGCAGTACTACTCCTACGTGGAAATCACCCCGCGCGACCACCAGGCCCTGTGGGATGAATACCAGAGCGTGGCACGGGCCTTCCCCGATCATTTCGCCATGGAGCAGATCATCGACGTCAAGGACATCTACCCGGTATTCCGCCAATTGTTTACCCAGAAGGTGGCCGCCTGATGCTAGACACCACCATCAACAACAAGCGTCCCATTTCCACCACGTCCGAGTGGACCTTCGAGCTCGTCCAGGAGTACGACCGGGAAATTGCGCTGCTGGCCAAAGAGTTTGGCCTCGACACCTACCCCAACCAGATAGAGATCATCTGCTCCGAGCAGATGATGGATGCCTATTCGTCGGTGGGTATGCCGGTGGGTTACAACCACTGGTCCTTCGGCAAGCAGTTCATCAGCGTGGAAAACAATTACCAGCGCGGGCGTATGGGGTTGGCGTACGAAATCGTCATCAACTCCAATCCCTGCATTGCCTACCTCATGGAAGAAAACACCATGACGATGCAGGCACTGGTCATCGCCCACGCCTGTTACGGGCACAATTCTTTTTTCAAGGGCAACTATCTTTTCCGAACCTGGACCGATGCCAGCAGCATCATCGACTATCTACTGTTTGCGAAAAACTATATTGCACGCTGTGAAGAACGCTATGGTGTCAACGAAGTGGAGTCGTTGCTGGACAGCTGTCACGCACTGATGAATTATGGGGTAGACCGCTACAAACGCCCCTACCCGATTTCCGCTCACGAAGAGGAGCGCCGCCAGAAAGAGCGCGAGGAATATCGCCAGCGACAACTGAACGACCTGTGGCGCACCATTCCCAAATTGGGAGGTGCTGAAGAACAGGCACCTGTACGCCGTTTCCCGGAAGAGCCACAGGAAAACCTGCTGTATTTCATTGAAAAAAATGCGCCACTGTTGGAGAACTGGCAGCGGGAACTGGTGCGCATTGTGCGCAAGATGGCACAGTATTTTTATCCACAGCGCCAGACCCAGGTGATGAACGAAGGCTGGGCGACTTTCTGGCACTACACCTTGCTGAATGAACTGTATCAGCGCGGCAAGGTGACGGACGGCTTTATGCTGGAATTCCTGCAGAGCCACACCAGCGTCGTTTACCAGCCACCCTACGACAGCCCCTACTACAACGGCATCAACCCTTACGCACTCGGCTTCAATATTTTCACCGACCTGCGCCGGATTTGTGAAAACCCGACCGAGGAAGACAGAGCCTGGTTCCCTGATATCGCTGGCAGCAACTGGAAAGAGACCCTGCAATTTGCCATGCGGGATTTCAAGGATGAGAGTTTTATCCTGCAGTTCCTGTCGCCCAAGGTGATGCGGGACATGAAACTTTTCTGTATTTCCGATGACGACCGGGAAAAGGAGATCCTGGTAAATGCCATCCACAATGAAGATGGTTATCGGGAACTGCGGGCGAAACTGGCAGGGCAGTACAATCTGGGTAACCGCGAGCCGAATATTCAGGTGTATTCGGTAAATACCCGCGGCGACCGCTCAATGACGCTGCACCACACCCAGTACCAACGCCGCCCACTGGGCAGGGAAACCGGTGAAGTACTGAAGCACCTGCACCGCCTGTGGGGATTCAATGTGCACCTGCACAGCCTGAATGGCGATGAAGTTACCGCGAGTTATCACTGCCCGGAAATAGGCAGGGACAGGTCGGAAGAGGAAGAGTCCATGCTGGTGCCCAAGCCGATCTAAAGAACGCCCAGGGCACCAGAGAATTGGCCGGCTACTAAATCGGATCTATCCCGATAAAGACTGTCAGGCATCCAACAGCAGATTGACGCGACCCACCAATTCACTGCGATCACAACTGGCGGCAACCACCGCATCGGCACCGGCATCCAGCCAGCGCTGCTGGTTGGTTTCGCCCTGCGGCGCAATCAGCAGCACACTCAGCGATGAAAACTCCGCGCGGGAGCGAATGGTATCCAGCACCTGGAAACCATTGACCCCATCCAGGTTGGTATCCAACACCACCATGGTGGGTTTGCTGGTGGCAAGCAGAGCCCCGGCGCTGAAACTGTCACCGGCAATGTCCACTTCACACCCGGCCTGTTGCAGCAACTGACGACCAGCGGCAAGTTCCGGTGAATTGGCTACCAACAAGATCTTGCGCGTGGCACTGCCGAGTTCCGCGGGCACCGGCATGGCGTTGTCGCGCAGGAAGCCAACAAAGTCTTCCACACAGATGCGGTGGTCACCGCGCCCGGGAAGTTTGTACGCCTTCAACTGACCACGCTCAATCCAGCGGATCACGGTACGGAAATTCACCCCACAGTACCGGGCAGCCTCTCCGGTAGTGAGAACATGCACTTCGCTCATTTTATTACTATCCCCCAACGAATCGCGCATTTAGTTATTAATTATGCTGAATTAAACCAAATAATCAGGTGTTAATTCTATGCCTATATATATTTAACGAACCAACCGACACTTCCCTCAATAAAAGTTTGATAGCCATGGTTGACAGCTAAGACAGGTTAAATAGAATGGACAGTATGTTGTCGTAGGTCATTTAATCGCCGACAACACGCGCTATCCGCCTCGAATTCGTAGAACTCTGTAACCATCTACGGAAATCATCGGCGAACTGGCGCACACGAGCTTGTTGGGTTTCTCTCTTCACGAATACCCTAAGACCCTGGGCCCCCTTGTATTTTCGGGGCCTTTTTTTTATCTTCCCGACCCCTGAATTTCCTAGTATTTACCTGACAAGCGCGACGTTTTGTCGGGAATGACGGCATCTATGGCAACCCCTGCCCACTTTCATCCGCTTTTTGCGACCGACTTCGCCTCAGGAGCGCTGCCGTGAAGACCTATCTGGTTGGTGGTGCCGTGCGCGACAGACTATTGCAGCGCCCGATTCACGAACGGGACTGGGTGGTCGTCGGCGCCACCGAAGCCGAGATGCTGGCTCGCGGATTCCGCCCGGTGGGCAAGGATTTTCCCGTCTTCCTGCACCCGGACAGCAGCGAGGAGTACGCCCTCGCCCGCACCGAGCGCAAAAGCGGCCACGGTTACTGCGGTTTTACCGTTTACGCCAGCCCCGAGGTCACCCTCGAACAGGACCTTCAGCGCCGCGATCTCACCGTCAACGCGATGGCGGAAACCGAAGACGGCCAGATCATCGATCCCTATAACGGCCAGGCGGACATCCGCGCGCGCAAACTGCGTCACGTCTCCCCTGCATTCAGTGAAGACCCTCTGCGCATACTGCGGGTGGCGCGCTTTGCCGCGCGCTACGCACCGCTGGGCTTTTCCGTGGCCGATGAAACCATGACGCTGATGCAGGGCATGGTGGATGCAGGGGAAGTGGAACATTTGGTGGCGGAGCGGGTATGGAAGGAAGTCAGCCGCGCCCTTACCGAGCCGCGGCCGGATGTTTTCATCCAGGTTTTGCGGGACTGTGGCGCCCTCAAGGTATTGCTGCCGGAGGTCGACTGCCTGTTCGGTGTACCCCAGCCAGCGCTGCACCACCCGGAAATCGACACCGGCGACCACATACTGCGCGCCCTGCGCCAGGCGCCCGCTGACCTGCCGGTACGCTTCGCGGTGCTGGTGCACGACCTCGGCAAGGGCATCACGCCCGACCACGTACTGCCCAGCCACCGCGGACACGAGGCCGCCGGCCTGCCGCTGGTAAAGGACGTTTGCCAAAGGCTGCGGGTGCCCAACCCGATTACCGCGCTGTCACTTGGGGTGTGCGAGTACCATTTGCACTGCCACAAGGCGTTTGACCTGCGCCCGCACACCATTCTCAAAATACTGCGCGCCCTCGACGCCCTGCGCCGGCCGGAGCGCTTCGAGCAGTTCCTGGAAAGCTGTGAGGCCGACGCCCGCGGCCGCCTGGGCCTTGAGGATAGGGAGTATCCGCAAGTGGATTACCTGCGCGCCGCTCGTGAGGCTGCCGCTGGCGTAAACCCACAGGCGCTGATCGCGCAGGGATTCGAGGGTGCGGAACTGGGCAAGGCCCTGGATCGCGCGCGCCTCGACGCCCTGGCCACACTAAAGAAAACCTACGGCGCGCCGGGCCGGGCCTGAGCGCTCAGCTCTCTCGCATACCGCTAATAACCCTGCCATTAATGGATAAAACCATGGCCACAGCCCTGATCACCGGCGCCGCCGCACGCCTCGGACGTGCCATCGCGGAAGAACTGCATCTGGATCACCGGGTCATCATCCACTACCGCAACTCCGAACAGGCGGCGCTGGCACTGGTGGCAGAGCTGAACCGCCGGCGACCGGATTCTGCTGCAGCGGTCCACAGCGACCTCGCCACCGCGGCGGATTGTCGGCAGCTGGCGGAAACCGCCCTCGCCTGCTTTGGCGAGATTTCGCTGCTGGTTAACAACGCCTCCGCCTTCTTCCCCACCCCCATCGGCAACGCGGACGAGCAGCAGTGGGAAGCCCTGATGGGCAGCAACCTGAAAGCACCGTTCTTTTTAAGTCAGGCACTGGCCCCGGCTCTGGCAGGATCCCGCGGCAGCATCATCAACCTGGCAGATATCCACGCGGACAAGCCCATGCCGGCACACACTATCTACTGCGCCGCCAAGGCAGGCCTGGTCATGCTGACCAAAAGCATGGCGCGGGAGCTGGCACCGGGCGTAAGGGTCAACGCCGTCGCCCCCGGTGCAATTCTGTGGCCGGAACAGGAGAGCGAAGGCTATAACAAGGAGCAGATACTGGCGCGCATCCCCATGCAACGCAGCGGTGACCCATCGGACATCGCCCGTACAGTACGATTCCTGGCAGCGGATGCCCCCTACATTACCGGCCAGGTGATCGCCGTCGATGGCGGGCGCAGCCTGAATATCTGATTTTTTAATGCTTGAGGTAACGCAGTGAGCGAAAAGCAATTTATTTCCGCCCAGTCCCTGCTGGACGACTCTTACACCCTGGCCCTTAAGGTCGTGGAAAGCGGCTTTCGCCCCGACTATATCGTCGGCGTGTGGCGCGGGGGTGCCCCCATCGGTATCGCCGTGCAGGAGATGTTCGACTTCCTCGGGTTCCACGCCGACCACATCGCCATTCGCACCTCCTCCTACGCCGGCGTGGACCAGCGCCAGAAAGAAGTGAAAGTGCACGGCCTCACCTACCTGATCAAGCAGGTGGAGTCCCATGAAAAGATGTTGATCGTGGATGATGTGTACGACACCGGCCTCAGCATCCAGCAGGCCATCAGTGACATGCGCAAGGCGTGTAAGAAAAATACCCCGGAAATCCGCATAGCCTGCCCTTACTTCAAACCTAGCCGCAACCAGACCGAGTTCGTGCCGGATTACTATCTGCACGAAACCGACAAATGGCTGGTATTCCCCCATGAATTGAAAGGATTGAGCATGGATGAAATCCTGGAAAACAAGGAAGAATTGCGCAAGCACAAGGAAAGACTGCTGTCCCTGAGAAACGGTGATTAATTAATGCGGTGACTTGCGACACCCTGGCGCATGTCTGCGGGCGAATGATCGGATAACCCGGTCTTTCGCTCGCAAGCGGGCTCCAACAATGTCAAATCGCACCCCAGACCAACCGTTCGCCCGCAGCCCCTCCCGTACATCGCAGATAATTACGCGAAAGCCCCGATCGCGGTAGCGTGCTCAATTCGCCCAAAGACTATTGGAGTCCTCAATGAGTCATTCCCTGGACAGCCTGTTGCGTCCTTTCGAACACAAATCCCTGCAACTCCGCAACCGCGTGGCCATGGCCCCAATGACCCGCACTGCCTCCCCGGGCTATATCCCAAATGACCAGGTGGCCGGTTACTACCGCCGCCGTGCCGAAGGCGAAGTAGGCCTGATCATTACCGAAGGCACCTTCGTCAGCCCCGCTGCCAACGGCTATGAAAACGTCCCGGCGATCTATGGCGCCGAAGCGCTGGCGGGCTGGAAAAAGGTGGTCGACGAAGTACATGCGGCCGGCGGCCAGATTATTCCCCAGCTGTGGCATGTTGGCTCCGTGCGCAAGGAAGGCATCGGCCCGGATAAATCCATCCCCGGCCAATCCCCGTCCGGCCTGTTCAAACCCGGCAAGCCCAACGGCCACGCCATGACCAAGGCGGACATTCAGGAAACGATCAAGGCATTTGCGGACGCGGCGAAAGCGGCCAAGGACGTGGGCTTTGACGGCGTGGAACTGCACGGTGCCCACGGCTACCTGATCGACCAGTTTTTCTGGGAAGGTACCAATGTGCGCGACGACGAATACGGTGGCTCACTGGAAAACCGCACCCGCTTTGCGGTGGAAATCGTCGAAGCCGTACGCAACGCCGTGGGTGAGGATTTCGCGATTGTGCTGCGCTACTCCCAGTGGAAACAGCAGGACTACGAAGCGCGCCTCGCGCACACTCCGGACGAACTGCAACGCTTCCTGACACCGCTGGTCGAGGCCGGGGTGGATATTTTCCATGCGTCCACAAGACGCTTCTGGGTACCGGAATTCGAAGGTTCCGACATGAACCTGGCGGGCTGGACCAAGGAACTGACCGGCAAACCGGTGATTTCCGTGGGCAGCGTCGGCCTCGACGACGATTTTATCGGCGGCAATAACCAGGGCATGGGTGGCACCGCCAATCCCACCGGCATCGACGAGCTGGCCCGTCGTATGGATAACAACGAGTTTGACTTGATCGCCGTGGGTCGCGCGCTGCTGCAGGACCCGAACTGGCTGGTGAAGATGAAGGAAGGTCGCGAAGAAGAGATCGTTTCTTTTACCAAGGAAGCACTGGCAGGCCTGAGCTAAGCCCGCTACCGCGTAAAGAGCGTTATGCGAAGGTGCTGATATCGGGTGTAGCTTTGTGAAACCTTCCGCGAGAGGGGCCGAAGGCGCCGCGAAAACATGGAGCGGCCGGGCCACCTCGCGGAAGAGCCCCCATGGATGGGTTAAGGGGGGGGCGCCCAGCCCGTGTTTCACAAACTTGCACCCGGTAGCAGCGCCGCCACTGCGCGATCTACAAAGTCACGCATCACCAGGCCAATTAAACTCAACCGCCCACAATTTCTGCGAAGCCTGGTCGTACTCTTCCCACAACTGCTGATAACTCTTCCCCTGAACCGGATGCACAAGATCTGGAGCAAGTTCCGACAGCGGCAGCAAAACAAAAGCATTTTTGAGAATTTCCCCACGCGGCAGTTTTACCCCGTCCACCTCACCGGTGAGATCGTCGTAAGTGAGAATATCGATATCCAGCGTACGCGCACTGAATTTCGGGCCGCTGCGCACTCGACCGTTTGCATCTTCGATATTACGCAAACGCAGAGCGAGCTCCCCAACCGGCAAATCGGATTCGATGGCGGCAACGAGGTTGTAAAAATTGTCCCCATCGAACCCCACCGCTTCACTCTCGTAAACCTGTGACATCCGCAGGTCGCCGAACGTCTCAACCAGCGCATCCAGCCCGGCACTCAGGTTTTTCTCGCGATCAATATTGCTGCCAAGACTCAGATAGACCGTTACCATCCTCAGGCCTCCAACGTCTGCTTTTGGCCGCGCTCAATGATCACGCCCACGTCGCGCGCGCCGCGTACCGCTCCGGGCTTGGACAGGCGCAGGCGCAGCCAGCTCACATTGAATTCGCTGCGCACAATCTCCGCCGCCTGCTCCGCCATGGTCTCCACCAGCAGGAACTCGCTGCCCTCGATAAATGCGATCAGGCGCTTGGCCACCGCTTTGTAATTGAGGGTGTGCTCGATGTTGTCGGTACGCGCGGCTTCGCGGATATCGAAGGCCATTTCGATATCCAGGCTCACGGTCTGGCGCACCTCGCGCTCCCAGTCGTAGATACCGATGATGGTGTCCACCTTGAGGTCGCGGATATAGACGATGTCCAAAAGTATTCTCCTAGCTTCCCGTTGCTACTTATGGGTGCCCAGTGCACCGGTCAATTCGGTCAGCGGCCAGCGCGGACGCACATCGATGTCGAGGCCAGTCCGCTGTCCCGCCTGCAGGCGCAGACAGCCGGCATAGGCAATCATGGCGCCGTTGTCGGTACAGAACTCCTGGCGCGGGTAATACACGCTACAACCGTCTTCCGCGAGCCGCGCTTCCAGTCGCTGCCGCAGCAGTTTGTTGGCAGAAACGCCACCGGCAATCACCAGGGTCTTGCGCCCGGCCTGCTTGAGTGCGCGGCGGCACTTGATCACCAGGGTGTCCACCACCGCCTCCTGGAAGGCCGCGGCGATATCCGCACAGGTCTGCTCGTCCGGCAAACCATCTTCCAGCGCGTGCTGCTGCACCGTGGTCAGCGTGAAGGTCTTCAGACCGGAAAAACTGAAATCCAGCCCTGGTCTGTCGGTCATCGGGCGCGGAAAGGTAAAGCGCTGCGGGTCGCCTTTCTCCGCCAGGGCGGCGAGGCGCGGACCGCCCGGATAGTCGAGGTCGAGCATCTTGGCGGCCTTGTCGAAGGCCTCGCCGGCGGCGTCGTCCAGGGATTCCCCCAGCAGTTTGTACTGGCCCAGCCCCTGCACATCCACCAGTTGGGTGTGGCCACCGGAAACCAGCAGGGCCACGAACGGAAATGCCGGCGGGTTTTCCTCCAGCATAGGCGCCAGCAGGTGACCTTCCATATGGTGAACGCCCACCGCCGGCACATTCCAGCCGAACGCCAGCGCGCGACCGGCACAGGCACCCACCATCAGGGCACCGATGAGGCCGGGGCCCGCGGTGTAGGCAACACCGTCGATGTCTTCAGGACTGGTATTGCTCGCGGCCATCACCTCGCGGATCAATGGCAACAGTTTGCGCACGTGATCGCGACTCGCCAGTTCCGGTACTACCCCGCCGTAGTCCGCGTGCAGTTTGACCTGACTGTAAAGGGTGTGACCCAGCAACCCCTGTTCGCTGTCGTACAGGGCGACGCCGGTTTCGTCACAAGAGGTTTCTATTCCGAGTACTCGCACAGTTATCTCACATTCATCAAACGGTCCCCGAACGGCGTCTGGAGCGGACAAATGACCACTGCGATCCGGGCGGAGGGGGCGCTATCATACTCTTTAGCGCGCATACCTGCGCAGCGCTGAGCCGATAGCACCTGACCCGCGCGTCACACAAAACGCGCAGGCAGCCCTCAGGCGCGATAGTTGCTCTCCCGGGCGGGGATGCCGCCACAAGGCTTGCGAAGGCCAAATCATCTGTATAGAATTTGCGCCCTCGCTGTGAACCGGCCTCCGGATTGCATCTGCGAGAAGAGCAATTTGCCGGACAGGCCACGCCAGAAGTCCTTAGTTTGGACGCTGGCAGAGAGAAACGAATTTTACAGGTAATCTAATGCCCTCAGTACGCATCAAAGACAACGAGCCCTTTGACATCGCTCTGCGCCGCTTCAAGCGCTCTTGTGAAAAAGCTGGTGTACTTTCTGAAGTACGTCGTCGCGAGTTCTACGAAAAGCCCACTTCCGTTCGCAAGCGCAAGGCTGCCGCTGCTGTTAAGCGTCACGCCAAGAAAATGCAGCGCGAAAACCGCAAGTTCCAGCGTCTCTACTGAGTTCGAGCTTAATCTCTCGCTCACAGCAAGATGACGTGAACCCGGTTCGCGATCTGAAACGGCGCCCGAGGCAACTCGCGCGCCGTTTTTTGTTTACGGATCAATGCACTTTGCTTCACCGCGCCGATCCGCCACTATTGATCACCAATTTCGCCCGTAAACACTGGATGAGACAACTCTGGATAACATCATGAGCACACTCAAGGAAACCCTCTCCACCGCCACCAAAGACGCCATGAAAGCCCGCGAAAAAGCGCGTCTGGCGACCCTGCGCCTAATCAACGCCGAGATCAAGCGGGTGGAAGTGGACGAGCGTATTGAGCTGGACGACGCCCGCATCCTGGCCGTGCTGGACAAGATGACCAAGCAGCGCCGCGACTCCATCACCCAATACGAAAAGGCTGGCCGCCCGGAGCTGGCCGCGGTGGAACAGGCGGAAATCGACGTGATTCAGGAGTTCCTGCCGGAGCAGCTGTCTGAAGCCGAGATTCAGGAAATCGTCGCCGCCGCGGTCAAAGAGACCGGCGCCAGCAGCATGGCGGACATGGGCAAGGTGATGGCACTGGTGAAGCCGCAGGTACAGGGCCGCGCCGATATGGGTGTCGTCAGCAAACTCGTCAAAGCCGCGTTTTAATAAGCGATCGAGCAGCAAATGGCAGGCAAGATCCCGCAATACTTTATCGACGACCTGTTGGCCCGCGCCGACATCGTTCCGGTCGTCGATAGCCGGGTCAAATTGCGTAAAACCGGGAAAAACTATTCCGCCTGCTGCCCATTTCACGACGAAAAAACTCCCTCTTTCACCGTAAGTCCGGACAAGCAGTTCTACTACTGCTTCGGCTGCGGTGCCAGCGGCAATGCGGTCGGCTTCCTGATGGAGTACGACCGCCTGCCGTTTCCGGAGGCGGTGGAAAAGCTCGCCGCGAGCCTGGGGATCGAAGTGCCGCGGGAGCAGCTCGCCCCGGGCCAGATCAAGCGCCAGCAGGAGAGCCAGAACCTCTACCAGCTGACGGAAAAGGCCGCGGAGTTTTTCCGCGCGCAACTGAAAGACCACAAGATTGCCGCCCGCGCCATCACCTACCTGAAAAACCGCGGCCTGTCCGGCGCCGTGGCCAAGGAATTTGGTATCGGCCTCGCGCCGCCGGGGTGGGACAACCTGCTCAACCAGCTGGGCACAACTTCAGAGAAGGCCGAGCAACTGGAGCTCGCCGGTCTCGCCATCCGCCGCACCGACAGCGACGGCAATCCGGGCAAGAACGAACCGGGCAAGCGCCACCACTACGACCGCTTCCGCAATCGCATCATGTTCCCGATCCGCGACCAGCGCGGGCGCACCATCGCTTTCGGCGGCCGTGTACTCGGGGACGAAAAGCCGAAGTACCTCAACTCCCCGGAAACCCCGATCTTCCATAAGGGCAAGGAGCTCTATGGACTGTGGGAGGCGCGCCAGGCCAACCGCGAACTGAAGCGGCTGATTGTGGTGGAAGGCTATATGGACGTGGTGGCATTGGCCCAGTTCGGCATTCGCTGCGCCGTGGCCACCCTCGGCACCGCCTGCGGCGAGGACCATATCCAGCTCGCATTCCGCCACACCCAGGAGCTGGTGTTCTGCTTCGACGGTGACCAGGCCGGGCGCACCGCCGCCCGCCGCGCCCTGGAGGCCGCGCTGCCGCACATGCAGGACGGGCGCAGCCTGCGCTTCCTGCTGCTGCCGGAAGGCGAAGACCCGGACACCCTGGTGCGGCAGATCGGCGGCGAGCGCTTCGACCAGCTGATCGACGAGCAGGGCCGCCCACTGGAGGACTTCCTGTTCGACCTGCTGGGCGAAGGTATCAACATCCAGACCATGGACGGCCGCGCGCGCCTGTCCAAGGCCGCCGCTCCCCTGCTCGACCTGCTGCCCGCCGGTGTCTACCGCCAGCTGATGTTCCAGCAACTCGCCCGCCGCACCGGTCTCGAACAGGACATGCTGGAAGAGATTATCGCCGCGGAGAAGGCGCGCACCGCCAAGCTCGCCCTGGATGCGCGGCCTCCGGCGCCGCAACCGGTTCCCACCCAGCCCCAGGTCGCGGCGGCACCGGAACCCGCACCGGCAATCGACTATCCGGGCGCTGACGACTACCCGGCCGCACCTCCTCCGGACTACGACTACAGCGATGAGCCGCAGCCCTACCCGGACGAAGATGCTCCGCAGCAGTCAACCGCGCGACGCCGCGGCGGCCAGTACCGCCTGCCCGCCGAGCGCATGCTGATCGCCCTGCTGCTGCACCACCCGCAGCTGGCGCAGCTGATCGACGACAGCGCGCGCTTTGCCGGCAGCAACGACGCCGACCTGCAACTGTTCGGCGACATACTCAAGGTCATGCACCAGAACCCGGCGCTCAACAGCAACCAGCTGTTCGGCCGCCTGATGAACCTGGAGTGCAAGGAGGCCCGCGAACTCATCCCGCGCCTCGCCATGAGCCACCCGATCGTGGGCGGCGCCGGCCAGAAGCTGGAATACGACCCCGAGACCGAATTCCGCGATTGCCTGCAGAGCCTTGACCTGGCCGCCGAGCGGCAGCGCAAGCGCAGCCTGGTGGACCAGCTGAAAAATGCCGGCAACACCCTCGGCGCCGAGCAACTGGCACTTCTGGCGCAATTTCGACGCAAATCCGACTAGCGACCCCTTGAATTCCGGGGTGCCAGCACCATATTCACATCCCCTCCGCCAAAAGCGGCGGAAACCTGGTCAGACAAACGCCCGGAGCCCCCGAAACCACTCACCTGCCTTGACGGTCACTGTGGTTATTGCTTACGCAAATACGCTATAATCCCGCGTCTTTGTCCAGACAAAAGTCCCGACTTTCCAATCCCCAGAATTCAGGGTTGTGCATGACCGACAAAACCCAGCAGCAAAAGACCACTTCCCGCATCAGAGAGCTGATCGCCCGCGGTAAAGAGCAGGGCTACCTCACCTATGCGGAGGTGAATGACCACCTGCCGGAGGACATCTCCGATCCAGATCAGGTGGAAGACATCATCGGCATGATCAACGACATGGGTATCAAGGTGTTCGAAAGCGCACCGGATGCCGAAGAACTGTTGATGGCCGAAGGCGATAGCTCCGCCGATGAAATCGCCGCCGCCGAAGCCGCCGCCGCCCTCGCCGCGGTAGAGTCCGACGTCGGCCGCACCACCGACCCGGTGCGCATGTACATGCGCGAAATGGGTACCGTGGAACTGCTCACCCGCGAGGGCGAAATCGCCATCGCCAAGCGTATCGAAGAAGGCCTGCGCGAGCTTATGGCCGCCCTCGCCTACTGGCCGGGCGCCGTGCAGCAGGTGATCGACGAGTACGCGCTGATCGAGAAGGAAGAGCGCCGCATTCCCGACGTGATTGCCGGCTGGCTCGACCCCGCGGAAGACGTACCGCCCGGCGCACAGGCCGGCCAGGATAGCGACTCGTCCTCCAGCGACAGCGACGACGACAGCGACTCCGACAGCGATGACGATGACGATGACGATTCCTCCAGCGACGAAGAGGAAGAGACCACCAGCGGCATCGACCCGGAAGAGCTGGCCGCGCGTATGCAGGAACTGATCGCGGCGCAGAAGAAAGCCGAGGCCGCCATCAAGAAACACGGTCGCGATTCCAAAGAGGCCGGTGAGGCCATGGAAGCCGTGGGCGATATCTTCCGCTTCTTCAAGCTGGCCCCGCGCCAGTTCGACCCGCTGTACAACCAGGTACGCAACATTCTCGACGAGGTGCGCGAACAGGAGCGCGTCGTCATGAACCTGTGTATCAAGAAAGCGAAGATGCCGCGCAAGACCTTCATCAAGGAATTCCCCGGCAACGAAGTGAACGACGACTGGGTACCGTCCATCGTCAAGAAAAAGCGCGACTACTCCGACGCCCTGCGTCAGGTAGCCGAAGAAGTTCAGCGCGCCCAGCGCAAGCTGACCCAGGCCCAGGACAAGGCCCAGCTGGAAATCGGCCAGATCAAAGAGATCAACCGCCGCATGTCCATCGGTGAGGCCCGCTCCCGTCGCGCCAAGAAAGAAATGGTCGAGGCCAACCTGCGTCTGGTGATCTCCATCGCCAAGAAGTACACCAATCGCGGACTGCAGTTCCTGGATCTGATCCAGGAGGGCAACATCGGCCTGATGAAGGCGGTGGACAAGTTCGAATACCGTCGCGGTTACAAGTTCTCCACCTACGCTACCTGGTGGATTCGCCAGGCCATTACCCGCTCCATCGCGGATCAGGCGCGCACCATCCGTATCCCGGTGCACATGATTGAGACCATCAACAAGCTCAATCGTATCAGCCGCCAGATGCTGCAGGAGATGGGCCGCGAACCCACTCCGGAAGAGCTGGGCGAGCGTATGGACATGCCGGAAGACAAGGTGCGCAAGGTCCTGAAAATCGCCAAGGAACCGATCTCCATGGAGACGCCCATCGGCGATGATGAAGATTCCCATCTCGGGGATTTCATCGAAGACCAGAACCAGTCGTCTCCGGTGGACACCGCCACGGCAACCGGCCTGCACGACGCCACCCGCGCCGTACTGGCTGGACTGACCGCACGGGAAGCCAAGGTACTGCGCATGCGCTTCGGTATCGACATGAACACCGACCACACCCTTGAGGAAGTGGGCAAGCAGTTCGACGTTACCCGCGAGCGTATCCGGCAGATCGAAGCCAAGGCGTTGCGCAAACTGCGCCACCCCTCGCGCTCCGAACACCTGCGCAGCTTCCTGGACGAATAATTCGTCCATAATAAAAAGCCCGGTATTCCCGGGCTTTTTTTTTGACATTTTATTGACAGTGACGCGGCCAGAATCCGTGTTCTTACTGCCCGATCGCAGGGCGAAATACAGCCACATGGGACGCAAGAAACCAGCCATGCAAGATCAATTTGTCAACAAACCCGGCAAAACCGGCATTTCCCGCCTGATCGATGCCACCGAATATTCCCGCCAGGGGCTGCTCGCCACCTGGCGCAACGAGGCCGCCTTCCGCCAGGAAGTCACCCTCGCTATCTTCCTGATCCCCGCCGCCCTGTGGCTCGGTGAAAGTGGCATGGAGCGCGCGCTGCTGATCGGCGCCACCCTGCTGGTGATGATCGTCGAACTGCTGAACAGTGCGGTGGAAGCGGTGGTAGACCGTGTCGGCCCGGAGAAGCATCCTCTGTCTAAGATCGCCAAGGACACCGCTTCCGCTGCGGTCTCCCTGTCCCTGCTGATGTGGCTCACCACCTGGGGCTGTATCCTGCTGCCGCGCTGGCTTGGCTGAGAAACGGCCAAAAGATTACGGCGCGGCATAGACCGACAAAATTCGCCACCGCCGGGCCCTCCACCCGGCAAGCCCCGTCCCCTTGGCTAAAATTCTGGAACCATCGTACCAGTTGGTGTGTGCAACGGATCTGCACACTCAGTACCAATAACGAACCAGGGACGGATTCATGTTGTCGTACCTCCGCGCTGCCGGTGCGTCCTGCGCCAGCGCGCCGACGCCGCACCGCGTCTTGCTGTCACTCCTGCTCACCCCGCTGGCCGCCACCAGCGCCCTCGCCCAGACCGCGGCGACCCCGCTGAGCTTTGGCAGCGGCGACGATCTCTACACACTGACCGCCAGCAGCGCTGCAGGCAGCGACCAAGACCTCCAGTTCGACGGTGGCAACGGCCGCGATAGCCTGACGATCCAAGGCCTCAGCCTCGCCAATCCCGCGCGTTTGCGGCGCTGGGAAACCGTGGCACTGGAAAACGGCTCCCGCCTCACCCTCGACACTCACCTGGTCTTGGGGGACGAAGACCAGTGGCCGGGCCAGTTGAGGATCGACAGCGACAGCGCCCTGCTGCTGCCACTCTACAGCGCTGGCGTGTTTCCAAGCGGCAGCCAATCGCTCACCGTGACCAATCACGGGCTGATCGATATGAGCGGCAAAAGCGCCAATCTGCTGATGATCCAGGGGAATTACACCGGTAGCGGCACCATTCGCATGGACATGGTGGCAGGAGGGGACGACAGTCTCGCGGACCGCCTGGTGATCAGCGGCGGCAGTGCCGGCGGCAATACCCTGCTGCAGTTCAACCGCCTGACCGGCAGCGGCGCCGACACCCAGGACGGTATCCTGGTGGTGGAAACCCGCGGCGGCGCCACCACCGCCGACAACGCCTTCTACATGACCGAGTCCATCTCCGCCGGCCCTTATGAATACTTCCTGTTCCGCGGTGGCCGCGATGCAGCAAATGCAGACAACTGGTACCTGCGCTCGAACCTGTTGCCCGGCGACGCACCGGCTACCAGCCCGTCCACCCCTGCAGCCGCGTTTGCTTTCACCAGCGGCGCAGGCATTGCCGCGGCAACGGCCGACATTGGCGAAGCGGCGATCCCACTCACGGCGCCAGCGCCTTCTGCGGGCAGTGCACCAATACGCCTGTACCGCCCGGAAATTCCCCTCTATGCCCAGGCCAAATCCCTTGCGCGCCTGACCTCGCTGCAGGAGATCGGCAGCTATCACAAACGCCGGGGAGAACAGCGCAGCTGGTTTGACGGGGTCAACGACGACTGGATGCGCGTGCATCACACCAGTGCCGATTACAACTGGCGCGGGGATACCAGCAACCGCTTCGACGGTAATATCACCGGCGTGCAGCTCGGCACCAACCTCTGGTCCGGCCCCACCTGCACCGGCGGCGCCCGTGAAATGGGCCTGTTTGTCGGCAGCACCCGCGCCAGTGGCGATGTCACCGGCTTCGCGCGCGGCTTCGCCGATTACGACGCCGGGCAGAACCAGCTCACCAGCCACCACATCGGCTACTACTTCAACAACTACCGCCCGGATATGGGCTACCTCGATGTCACCGCCAAGGTCGCCTACCTGAAGCTGGAAAGCCGATCCTCGCGCGGTATCGGTGACACCGTCACCGGCCCGCAACTCACCCTGTCCATGGAAAAAGGCTTTACCTGGCAGATGACGGAGCACCTCAATCTGGAACCGCAGCTACAGGTCGTGCTCAACTACAGCAACCTCAGCGCGTTCGACGACGGCATTTCCTGGGTGGAACCGGACATGACCCCGGAGGCCAACTTCCGCGCCGGCCTGCGGGGCTATAACACCGACACACCGTGGTTCGACGGCCGGCTGCGTTTTTACCTGTTTGGCAATATGTGGCACACCCTCGGTGGCAACGACCAGCTGCTGTTCGATACCAAACTGCAGACCAACCTCGAACGCCAGGCAACCTGGGGCGAGTTCGGCGGCGGCGTGGTACTGCTGGAACACCAGCTCGGCAGCGCCTTTTTCAATGTGGGCTATCAGCGTTCGCTGGACGACCTGAACTGGTCCGGCGGCAGCGCCAACCTCGGCTTCAACTGGGCCTGGTGATATTTCACCCGCGCCCCCGGCCAACCCCGCAGCAAAGTCTCCACGGCAAAGCCGTTGATCTGCCGGGAAAAATCAAGTAATTTCCCTTCCCCTCGCGCAAGGCGCGAGCTTCCCTTTGGGCCTATAGCTCAGTTGGTCAGAGCAGTCGACTCATAATCGATTGGTCGCAGGTTCTTATGTAAGGTAGTTTCTGTTTGCACCTTTATTTGAGCCGAAAGCGAGAGGTGTCGCGGGGAAGAGCCCTGTTTTGGCTTTTGCACATTTATAATGGCCGAAACGGATAAAAAGTGTACAGATTTAGCACTTAAAATTTAGGTCGCAAGTGAGGTAAACTCACCATCCCTTGGAAATGGGCCCTTAGCTCAGTTGGTTAGAGCACCCGACTCATAGTTTTAATTGTGACCCGCTGTAGTAATACAGCGTGGAAAAATCGGATGAATTGCTGGAAAGCTAAGTTTCGTAAGAAATATGCCGATCAGCAGCCAAGCTCAGGAAGCGTCCTGAGAAGGTTCAGAGACTAGGTGGTGTGACGCGATCTCGTCACGTAAGACACCAACAGCGTCCGACACCCAAACAGATAAAGCTGAGGGTGATGATATAGTCCAGGCCATAACGAAAGTTATGGATTACCAGAATCGGTAGGTCCCCAGTTCAAGCCTGGGAGGGCCCACCATTTCCAAACCCCACCCTCCCGCTCAGTACGAAGCGAAATTCTCGGTGAAGGCCTTGCAGCAAAAGCCTGCAATCTCATTTTCTATATTTTTCCCTCAGATAGACGCCACCTCAGGGCTAGCTCTTCCAGAACACCCACGGGCCAGCTCATAAAATATCAGCTGAACTTGCAAAATAGTGCGCCAGTTCACGCTGCATGTGAATCTTTTTGTGCGTCAAACCCATACATCTAAATAAGATTAGACACATGATTCGCTGCCATCTCGTCCGCATGATGGGCGAGCACAAAACGCGTATTGCCGACGTTGCAAGAGAAACGGGGTTAAGCCGCGCCACAGTGACCTTGCTGTATAAACAGACAGCACAGAAAGTGGATCTGGAAGCCATTGAACAGATCTGCGTACTATTCCATTGCACTGTGGGCGACCTGCTGGAGTTGGTGCCAAACCCAAATGACCACGGAGTATCCTGATGGCATCTGAAGCAGATACCCGAGCAAATTTTATCGATCCAGCCTTACGGGCAGAAGACTGGCAACCCAGCAATACCATTCGGGAGCATTACTTCACCGACGGCAGAAAGATGGCTGAAGGCATACGTGGGCGACGATGCTTCGTGGATTACTTGCTTCACAAAGACAACCGCCACTTGGCTGTAGTAGAGACCAAGAAAGAATCCGAGCACCCAACTAAAGGCCTGCAACAGGCCATTGACTATGCGAACAAGCTCCACGTTCGTTTCGTCTATTCTAGTAACGGCAAACAAACCTACGAATTCGATCTGGAAACAGGTAAAGGCGATTACATTGAGTTCTACCCAACGCCTACTGAGCTGGAAAAGCGTTATGCCGGTGAAACCACAGATTTAAGTCAGGAACTGAGAAACATCCCCTTCCATTTAGAAGGGGCCATGCAGCCACCTTATTACCAAGAGCTGGCAGTTCATGCGGCTACCGATGCCATCGGCAAAGGCAAATCCCGCATTTTGCTCACACTGGCCACCGGTACCGGTAAAACCTTCATCGCCTTTCAAATTGTTCATAAGGTATTTCAGGCGCGCTGGAACCGAAATAACCCCGGTTCACGCAGGCCACGCGTTCTGTTTCTGGCCGACCGTAATATCCTGGCCGACTAGGCTATTAACACCTTCAACCCTTATGAAAAAGACCTGATCAAAATCAATGGCGAGGAGGTGCGCAAACGCAATGGTGTGGTGCCAACCAACGCCCACATTTTTTTTGCTATTTATCAGGCGATTGCAGAAAGGGAAAACATCGATGGCTATTACAAAGCCTATCCCAAGGATTTCTTTGATCTGGTTTTGATAGATGAATGTCACCTTGGTGCTGCCAATGAAGCGGGCTCCTGGCGAGCCATTCTTGATCATTTCAGTAGCGCCGTGCATATGGGCTTAACAGCCACTCCGAAACGCACGGACAACGTGGACACCTATGAATACTTTGGCCAGCCCGCTTATATTTATTCACTAAAAGACGGCATCAATGACGGCTTCTTAACGCCCTACCGGGTTAAGGGGTTCAGTGGTAGCCAGTGGTCGGAGCTCCAATCAACCTAGTCCAAAGGGGTGTTTTTAGGGGGCAATAAATCCGCTGGTTCGCAATCTATTGCGATGGCGATGCGATAGACCTTCTCAAGGGTAACCCCCACTATCCCACGCTCGATCCGACTCATATGGCTACGATCGATCCCTGCCCGCAAGGCCAGAGCTTCTTGTGAGATTCCCCTCTTCTTCCTCTCGATCTTGACCCTTTGGCCGAAAAGAGACCCTAGTCTGGTCACGTCTGCTACCCATCATATGCCAGCAGGCATTCTTCCCCTGTTGAGGACTATTCGGCCACGGCATATAATCCTCTTTTCCTTATGATGTGACCCTTTATGTCTGCTGCAGTAAGAAATGAGATCCTTTTGGAGATACTCCAAGAACTCAGGGATGAGCAAATTGTTGTAACCCGCGTTAGAGATGAACTTGCAAAAAGAGCCCCAGCTACCGGTTTAGATCGGGCAGCGCTGCGCCGCTGGGTGAATAGCAAATTTGCCAGTTTTGCCCGAAAAGGCTGGCTTGATCGCTTTCACTTTGACGGTTCGAACAGAGTCTATTTTTTAGCCGGACCGAACCTACCGAACTACAGCACCACCCCGCGAAACCCAAAGAGTAAAAGTGACTTTGCCCAAACTGAAGAATCGCTCCCCTCTCAATCCAGCTCGATATCAAAGCAATTGATGCATGAACTTAGCCAGCACAGTTTGTCTGTGGTCAGCCAATTAAGTGAAATAGAAGAGTACAAAAGGATCAGAGATTCATATCCCGAACTTAGGGAAATGGCTTCAGCACGCTTTAATGCAGCGGTTGATGAAAACTGCCGAACACTGGGAAAGGTGAAAGCTCTTGAGAGCCTCATAGAGAAGCTCGGAAATTCAGTATGAAACTGAGGAACTGGCAATCCAATTGTATTGGCCTCGCCCTTCATAAATACCAATCTGGCGAGGATAATTTCTTTGCTGTTGCCACACCAGGTGCAGGGAAGACAACAATGGCTTCAGTATTAGCCGCAGAGCTTCTAAAAAGTAATTTAGTAGATTTAATTCTATGCCTTACGCCTACACAGGCAACTAAAAACAGCTTCGCAGAAGATCTGGCTCATCATACTGGAAGAAGTATGAACGGCAGCATTGGATCGCACGGGATTGTACTGACCTATCAGTCGCTCGGATTCTTAGAGGAAGATTTTTGGTCGCTTTTTAGTAAATACAGAATCTTTGTCATATTTGATGAGATTCATCACTGCGGTGGTGACACCTCAATACTTGGAAACGCTTGGGGAGAAATAATACTCGACAAAATAAGTGACCGTGCACAATTTACCCTTTCGATTTCTGGTACACCTTGGCGTTCTGACAAATTACCCGTAGCACTTGCACGGTATTCAAATAATACTGGAATACTTGAGTCGGATTATATCTATGGCTTGCAGGAGGCCATCCGAGACAAGGTATGTCGTATTCCGCGCATAATAGCAATTGACAACAGCGGGATATCCGTAACTCGAAATTCTGAAAATAGTGAATCTCGATATAAAAGCATTAGGGATTTTCTCAATGCAGAAAAATTACCATTACAATTGTTGTTAAACAATCCCGATATACAGGAAGATATACTAGGTAGAGCTATCAGCAAGCTTAGTAGAATTAGAGAATTCGATTGTAATGCCGCAGGATTAATAGTTGCATCCTCTGTCGCGCATGCAGTATCGATCCGTAAAATATTGGAAGAAACCTATGCTGTGCCATCAGTATTAATTACACACAAAACACCCAATGCAAACAACGTATTAGAAAATTTTAAGAATTCATCGGATCAATGGGTAATATCTGTTGGCATGATTAGTGAGGGTACAAATGTTCCTAGATTGCAAGTATGCTGTCATTTATCAAGAATAAAAACTGAGTTACATTTCAGGCAGGTATTGGGAAGAATACTGCGCGTGACGCCAAACAATTATCCCTATGCTTATATGTTTATTGTAGCTGAACCGAAACTATTGGAATTTGCCAATAGGGTTCAAGACGATTTACCTTGTGAAGCTGCAGTGGTAAATGTATTAAACCCAAGAGAAGTGCGGTTGTCGTCCGGGCAAACTAAAGAGTGCATTGACTCTTCGGATTTAATTGATTCCCGAGTACACTCGTCCAGAGTTGACAGTCATCCAGGCATTTCCCTGGATGAAATTACGCCGACATCAATCCCATCACTCATTAAAATAGATGATTTTCAGAGACAGTGCGAAACAGGGATATCAGTATTTGGAAGCTTTATGGAAGAATTGATTTCCATGAAGTCTATATTTGATGAAGGGTAACTCAGTGGAAATATAATAGTTCAGAGGCATACCGAAAAATACATAGATCGCCTCCACATTCATCTGAAAAAACTGCGTAAAGCTTGCAACATTATCTTGAGGGGTTATATCAGAGACTATAGTAATCCACCAACTAGACGGGCAATCCCCCTCACCCCGTTAACATAATGCGGATTAGTTCAGACCAAATCTCACACATCTCCTCGAAGAGAAGCGGTTTACCGGTTTTGATGAAGGTGACCAAACCTGAAATCAAAACCAATGATGCCGCACTTACGGTAAAGGCGTTGGAAATGGCCTGGGAGCAGCGAGGAAAACCGCAAGGTGTCATGTTCCATTCTGATCAGGGCAGCCAATATGCGAGCCACCTTTTCCAGCAGCGCCTGTGGCGGTAGCGGATGACCCAGAGCATGAGTCGCCGTGGCAACTACAGAGACAATGCACCGATGGAAAGACTGTTCCGAAGCCTGAAAAGCGAGAGGGTAACTTCTCTCGGCTACAACTCCATTGCAGAGGCGAGCCGAGACATCAGCCACTATCTGATGTTGTGTTACAACTGGGAACATCCCCATCAACACTACGACGGCATTCCGCCTGCAAAGGCCGAAGAGAAACTTAATTAACTGTCCGGAATCAGTTGACCACTACAGCCCCATCCTTAAAAATATATACATAACTAAAGTGTATAGTTTTCATACCTTATAACATATTTTGCAAGCAGTAGAATTATTGAAATCATAGTCATTATTATCAAAATTAATGGTAATGACTGAGATAAACTCGAATTTAAAAAAATTTCAATTATTAATGGCGCCGTCAAAACACCTAAGTATCCGAATGTACCAATGGCTAATACGGCTGTGGTGGGCGGCATATCGGATTGGGAGTCTGCTCGACGAAATAGGATAGGAATAACATTTGACATTCCTAGGGCGATTAAGAATAACCCTGCGGAATAAAGAGTGACCCCTTTTTCAAAAAGTAGGAGCATACATCCAACAATAGAAATTATGCCTCCCCAAAATAGTACTGATCTATTTCCAAATCGCATGATGGTGCTATCACCAAGAAAACGACCAGTAAGAACCCCCAATACCGTTGCCAAACCGGTCAAACATACATTTGCCGTGAATGATTGAACTTTGGCAAAGTTCACAAAAACGCACCAGTATAAAATTGCACTTTCGACAAAGAATAAGACTGCAGCCAAAAGAGCGGATACTAGTATTTCCCCCCTGGGGAAAATGAGGAAGAAAGTAAGTTTTCCCTCAGTTTTAGGCAAAAAAACTAAGGCAAAGACAAATATGACCATGAGAATTAGAGAGATGGATAGAATTCCATCAAAAAATAAGTAGGTACTTATCGAACCCAAGAACAACAATAAACCACCTGAAATAATGCTTCCTAGGCTGAATAATCCATAAAATTTGGAGAGCAGCCATCGATCTGATCTCCGCTCCATTTCTGCTGAGTAGTAGTTCATCGTAAAAATTAGTACGCCGAGGGAGCTTCCATAAATAGTCAATACCCCTGTTAGTAAAATGGAAGAGCTAGCGTATGGAAGAGTCAACAGGCAAAGCACGAGAGCTAACCCGGCTGACATTAAGACCCATCTGCTATCTATGCGACTTGAGCTCAATATGGCCAAGACTGCTGTAGCTGAACTGGCACTTAAGATAGATAGCCACTGCTTGAGCGTGTAAGGATCCGCACCTAAGCGCTGATTTGTAAGTTGAATAATGAATATCCAACAGGAAAAACCCACTCCTGCCGCCATAAATAGTGCTTTTGTTGATAAATAGTTGGGTAAGAAGCTGGAAGGCTGCATACAAAACTTTCCGGTGACAGAGGCTATAAAAACCTGTAATGATTATGTTTTTTAGTTTTCTAAGAATACGTATTTATTGTGTAGTTACGCTTTGTATCCGCGAAGCCACTTACAGGAATAATGCTTGGTGAATAAATGTTTTCATTCACTTGTACATTAACTTTCCGAGTTCAAAAAATTGGGCCTATCAATAGACTCAATCTGAAAGAATGGTTTTCCCTATGCCAACTAACGCGTCAACTTCTTCTTTTGGGCAGTCCTTGTCAAGGATGAACTGATCTATATCCTCAATTTCCGAAAATTTATGTCGGGCTCTCGTCCCCATTTTCTCTGCTGTAACGATTACAGTCCTTTGGCGACTCGAGGATACTAGCGTTCGCTTGAAACTGGCATCTGCATGATCAAATGCACTGACTCCAGATTGAAAGGAAACGGCACAAGCACCGATAAACGCGCGATCAATATTCATTTGACTGAGACTGTAAATAGCTGAAGCATCAACGGATCCTCCTATTTGATTGTTAACCGTTCCTCCAATTAGGATCAGAGACAAGTCTTTTCTTGTCAGAAGCGCTGATCCAATTAGGATTGAGTTGGTGGCGACTGTTAAGTTGTAATCTTTTGGGAGTAGGCCTGCCAACACAAGGTGAGTGCTGCTGTTATCAAGAAATATAAATTCATCGGGCTGAATTGTGGAAGCTGCTATTTCCGCAAGTGCGGTTTTCTTCTCTTGCCCTTCCTTTATTCGATCCGTTATTGGTGTATTGGCGGGAGATATTGGGAGAGCTCCACCATAAACCCGGCGACATAGCCCATCGGTTGCGAGCGCTCGCAAGTCTCGACGTATCGCATCTTCCGATACGCCAAACTCGACTGCCAATGTTGCTGCGACTACAGCTTCGCCCCCGAGTAAACGTTCTGCGATTCGATCGCGTCTTGCCAGCGGAATATCACTTTTGTTCATTTCGGACTACTTTTTGTCTGATGATATTGTGCGTATCACGCGACATGGATTACCTGCCGCAAAGACATCGGAAGGTATATCTCGAGTCACAACGCTTCCTGCACCTATCACGGACCGGGAACCGATATTAACCCCAGGGCATATGATTGCTCCCCCCCCTACCCAAACGTCAGAACCGATGGAGATTGGTTTGCCAAACTCCTCTGAACGGCGCAATTCTGCATCCAGAGGGTGCATTGCTGTGTATACCTGCACAGCTGGGCCGAACAAGACATTGTTGCCGATGCTCACTTGGCATACATCGAGGACAACGCAGTTGAAGTTGAAAAAACAGTCTTTGCCAAGACTAATATTGGTGCCGTAATCGCAGAAGAATGGTGGTTGCACCCAGACACTCTCACCACCGGCTCCGAATAACTCACGCAAGATACGGCGGCGCTCCTCCTGATCCCTCTCCCTACTTGCGTTTAGATCCCGACATAGATCCCTAGCGCGTTCTCGGGCGGTGACAAGTACCGAATCTCGAGGATCGTAGAGCTCTCCTGCCAGCATTTTTTCTTGCTCATCTCTTGCCACAACTGCCCCACCTCTTGTTTGCATACATTTCTGCCTATCCCGTGCATGATTGTGCACACTTATACATGTTTGTAAACGGTTATTGTCCGAGATATGGCCTTTCCTGAAGGAAGAGCCCGTTAAGAAGCAGGCCTGGAAGATTGGGGCAAGTCACTGGACTCTAGAAAAATGTTGGCTTCATTGCGCATTCAGCGAAACTTTTTTCATACCGCTCGCAGTAAATCCCATTGCCGCTGCCTACTTGCGAAAATTTATACTGGCACCAGTTTTCAAGCCTTGTAATCCCGGTGCCCCATGAACCAACGAGCCATTCCCTATATGCATTTGCGCGGCGGCAGTTCGAAAGGATTGTATTTTCTGGCCGCGGACTTGCCCGCTGAAGCGTCGCTGCGGGACCAGTGGCTGCTGGATATTGTGGGGCGTGACAGCCGTCAGATCGACGGCCTCGGCGGCGGTGATCCGCTGTCCAGTAAGGTGGCCATTGTGGGCCCAGCCACCCGGGAAGATGCGGATGTCGATTATCTGTTTGTCCAGGTGGTGGTGGGTGAGAACCGTGTGGATACCACACCAAACTGCGGCAATATCCTCGCCGGCGTGGGGCCCTTTGCGATCGAATCCGGCCTGTTCCCGGCACAGGATTCCGAAACCCGCCTGCGCGTGCACATGGTCAACAGCGGCAAAGTCTGCGAACTGGTGTTGCAGACTCCCGGTGGAGCAATGAATTACGCCGGCAATGCCCGTATCGATGGGGTGCCGGGCACCTCCGCCCCGGTGATTTGCAATTACATGGACGTAGCCGGTTCCGCCTGTGGTTCGCTGTTGCCAACGGGAAATGTAATCGACGTGGTCGATGGTATCGAAGTGACCTGTGTCGACAACGGTATGCCCGTGGTGGTGCTGCGCGCTACGGACCTGGGGATTCGAGGCGATGAACCGCCGGCAGAACTCAACGCCAATAATGCGCTTAAACAGAAGCTGCAATCCATTCGCCTGCAGCTGGGGCCAAAGATGAATCTGGGCAACGTGGACGGCGCGGCGGTGCCGAAAATGTGCCTGATTTCGGCGCCGCAGCAGGGCGGTGTGATCAACACCCGCACGTTTATTCCCTACCAGTGCCATACCTCCATCGGCGTACTCGGTGCCGTATCGGCGGCAACCGCCTGCATTCTGCCCGGGTCTGTGGCCGAGGGTATCGCCCGACTGGTGGAAGGCAATCCACTGCAACTGTCGGTGGAGCACCCTTCCGGAGAGTTCTCTGTCAGCCTGGACATCGATCGCGACGGTGACCTGCCGGTGGTCCGCCAGGCCGGATTATTGCGTACTGCCCGCCTGCTGAGTCGCGGCGACTTATATCTTCCCGAATCCTGTTGAGGAAATTTGCATGAAAACCGTAGCCATCAAGCATATCGAGCGCGCCCGCATTGAAGCCGCAACCTCCCTGGGAAAGCTGGGTGTGGCCACGGTGCATGAAGCGCAGGGGCGTGTGGGGCTGTTGAAACCCTATATGCGTCCCATTTACCCCGGCGCGCGTATTGGCGGTACCGCGGTGACCATAATGGCGCAGCCCGGTGACAATTGGATGCTGCATGTGGCCATCGAGCTGTGCCAGCCGGGCGATGTGCTGGTGGTTGCCTGTACCACAGACAATACCGACGGCATGTTCGGCGACCTGCTCGCGACCTCGGCAAAAGCGCGCGGTGTGCGCGGACTGATTATCGACGCCGGTTGCCGCGATGTGTGCGAGCTGCAGGAAATGGATTTTCCGGTTTGGTCCCGCGCGATTTCCGCTAAAGGTACGGTGAAGAACACTTTGGGGGCGGTGAATGTACCGGTGGTGTGTGCCGGCCAGCTGATTTACCCAGGCGATGTGGTGGTGGCGGATGACGATGGCGTAGTTGTGGTTGAGCGAGCGCAGGCCGAGTCCGTGATGGAAGCCGGGATTGCGAGGGAAGAACTGGAAGCGCAAAAGCGGGACAAACTCGCCGCCGGTGTACTGGGTATCGATCTGTACAATATGCGCCCGCGCCTTGAAGAGCACGGCTTCAAGTATCTGGATACCCTGGACGATTATTTCAAATCGTAAATCCTGAAGGCGGCGCTGGCGCTTTCATGCCTGGCTGCGCCGGCGAAATTCTCTCGGTGAGGTACCGGCAAGCCGCTTGAAAAAGCGGGTGAAGTAAGCCGGCTCATTGAAGCCCAGGCTATCGGATATCTGGCTGATGGTGAGGGCGGTGTAAATCAGGTTGCGCTTGGCTTCCAGCAACAGGCGCTCGTGAATCAACTGCTGTGCCGAGCGCTCGGCGAAGCGCCGGCACAGGGTGTTGAGATGCGCAGCAGTAATTCCCAGCTCTTCGGCGTATACCTCAATCGAATCGTGCCGGCGATAGCACTGTTCTACCTTTCGCATAAAGCCTGCATAGTGCTGGCTGCCGCGATCCGGGGTCAGAGAAGTTTTTTCCGCGCGCGCACTGACGTGGCGCCCCAGCAGAATCATCAGCGCGTTTACCGTCGCTTCAATCAATACCTCCCGTCCCTGCGCCCAGTTCGCGTATTCGTGATTCAGGGTCGCAAACAAATTGTCGAATACAGACCTTTCTGCCTGAGCGTCCAGGTAATAACTGTTCTGCAATAGCGACTGCTGGTTTCCCAGGGTGCTCCTCAGTTGCTTGAGTAGCGGCGGCGCCAGGGTCACAACATAGCCCTCCACATCGTGGGAAAACTCGAAACCGTGCACGCTCATGGGGGCGGTCAGCACGACGCAGGGTGTGCGCAGTGGTTGTGTAACTCCATCCAGCGACACTTGCCCATCACCCGATTGACAGTACAGCAGGTGCACCAGATCGGAATGGCGATGGGGTTTTATTGTCCAGTCGTACAGGCGGCTGCGCTCGGCGATGGTTTCGCAGTGAATCAGATCCGGTGTGGGCCAGCTCGCATCCGTTTCTCCATACAGCTTGAACAGGGGAATTGGCGTTTTTTGGGTGCGCATTCAGACCCGCCTCGGGTTTGCAGAAATAATTCGGAGAATCTTCGAAAAGTCCAATTTTGTTTGTCTAAATTGCCTTCTAAGGCACGGGACGTCAATCGAAAATGCAAGCCGGTTAATAATAAAAAGTGGAGAACCGCGATGAAAACCCAGGTTGCGATTATCGGTGCCGGCCCCTCCGGCCTGCTGCTGGGGCAGTTACTGCACAAGCAGGGTATCGACAATGTCATTCTCGAGCGCCAGTCGGCGGAATATGTGCTTGGGCGTATCCGCGCCGGTGTGCTGGAGCAGGGTTTTGTCGAGCTGATGCGCGAAGCCGGGGTCAGCCAGCGCATGGACGCCGAGGGGCATGTGCACGACGGCTTTGAGATTGTGGTGGGGGAGCGCCGTGAGCGTATCGATCTCAAGCTGTTGACCGGTGGCGACACGGTGATGGTCTACGGGCAGACGGAAGTGACCCGGGACCTGATGGAAGCGCGCCATGCCAGCGGTGCCCCCATTGTCTACGAGGCCGGTCAGGTACAGCTGCATCAACTGAAATCCGACGCGCCCTATGTCACCTACGAAAAGGACGGTGAGCTTTGCCGCCTCGAGTGCGACTACGTCGCCGGCTGCGACGGCTTCCACGGTGTTTCCCGCAAGAGTATTCCTGGTGATGTCCTGCGCGAATACGAGCGCGTCTATCCCTTTGGCTGGCTAGGCCTGCTGTCCGATACGCCGCCGGTATCCGATGAACTGATCTACGCCAAGCACGAGCGCGGCTTTGCTCTGTGCAGCATGCGCTCCGCGACCCGCAGCCGCTACTACGTGCAGGTGCCGCTCAGTGAAAAAGTGGAAGACTGGTCTGACGAGCGTTTCTGGGATGAGCTGAAATCCCGTCTGCCCCGGGATGCGGCGGACAAACTGGTCACGGGTCCATCTCTGGAAAAAAGTATCGCGCCGCTGCGCAGTTTCGTGGCCGAGCCAATGCAGTACGGCCGCCTGTTTCTCGCCGGCGATGCCGCGCATATCGTGCCACCTACCGGCGCTAAGGGTTTAAATTTGGCGGCAAGTGATATCCATACGCTCTACAGCATTCTGACCCGAGTTTACCGGGAGGGCCGTACGGATCTGCTGGAAAAATACTCGGAAACTTGCCTACGCCGCATTTGGAAAGCCGAGCGGTTTTCCTGGTGGATGACCACCATGCTGCACAAGCTGGAAAACGACGATATTGAGCGCAAGCTGATCGAGGCGGAGCTGGATTACACCCTGAGCAGCGATGCCGGACGACGCACCATTGCCGAGAACTACGTCGGCCTGCCCTATGACAGCGTGGGCTAGCCGGGCATTGCGTCCGGGAACTCTGCGGCGACCGCGCGCAGTTCTCTGAGAAACAGTTCGGTGGCGGGCGAGAGTCGCGCATGCGCGCGGGTGGTGACGCCGATGGGACGGCTGGTTTTTTCCAGCGCGACCGGCAGCACCGTCAGGACACCGGATTGCTGTTCAAAGTAAATCTGGTGCTCTGACAGCAGGGCGACGCTATCGCTCTCCAGCAGCAGGCCGCGCACGGTGGAAAGGGAGCTGGTTTCGACGCTTTTATGCGGTTCCGGAAGCGTGTGCTCCTGCAACAACTGCCGAAACAGAAAGTGCGCCGGCGTGTGGCGGGCGGGCAGTATCCAGCGGTAATCCATCAGATCCGCCAGGGTCAGGTTGGAGCGGCGGATCAGTGGATGGCCGCAGCGCACGATGATCGCCAATTGGTCTTCGAGCAAGGTTTCACCGCAGAGCCCCTTGTCGTCGATGGCCGGGCGGGTTGCACCGACGATGCAGTCCAGGTCTCCCGAGCGCAGTGCCACTTCCAATTGGGTGTAGCGCCCCTCACTGGTGGAAACCTGCAGCTCCGGATAGGTCGCCAGCAGGCGGTTGATGGCCCGCGGAATTAGCACCGTACGGGTGTAGGGCAGCGTGCCGATGGCCACGCTGCCCCGGACGTTGCCGTCGAGACTCGCAAGTTCGTCCAGGCCGTGGCGCAATTGGGCAAATGCCAACTTGATATGCCGCGCCAGGTGCTCGCAGAACGGCGTGCAGTCGGTACTGCCGGGACCGCGCTCGAACAGTGACAGCTCCAGCAGGTCTTCGATCTGTCGCACCGCTCCGGACACCGCGGCAGGTGTCACCTCGAGCTGCTCCGAGGCAACGCGGACGTCCCGGTGATCGTACAGGGCGATAAACGAAGCCAGCCGCTTGTAGCTGATGGTCATGGAAAAAATTGGCAGGTTGGATGCGTCGGCGCTGCTGTTGCGGTAATCGCGGTAGATCCGTCCCGCGTTGAGGAATTCCGCTTCCGCAAGGGCCACCCAGCTCGCCAGGCAGTCGCCGTAGCGGGTAGGCAACATGCCTCCCGGTGTGCGCTCAAACAGCGGCAGTCCCAGCTGGGTTTCGAGTTCGCCGATGGCCTTGGTGATGGTGGTCTGGGAGCGGTTGAGTACCGCCGCGGCGCGGGTCAGATTTTTGTGCCGGGCTACGTACAGCATCGCCTTCAGGTGGCGCAGGCTGATGTGCGGTACGCCCTGGGTAAAGGTAATGTCCAAAAGGTTTTCTCATTATTGGGCGATTCTCTTCGTTGCAAGAATACCGCCGGATTTCGTCTGTATACAGTGTATTTTTAGAGTTTTCACCTGGTGTCGTCGACAGTAGAGAAGCTGCATGGACTGGGCAAACGTAAAACACAATAACTTTTTTCATGGCTGTGTAACGCTATTCCATTGGCTCGGATACAGCCCTCTGTTTAGTCTGTCGGCATGAAAAACATATCCATTACCAAAATCTGCTTACTGGGATTCGGCGAGGTGGGTCAGGTGCTCGCGCGCGGCCTGCATGCACACGCGCCGCACCTGAAGCTGCGGGTCACGGACAAATTACTGTTGAAGCCCGGCAGCCGCGCCCGTCGCGCAATGGCCGATTACCCCGGCATCGAATTCGAGGAGCTGCCAGCGCTTGCGGTGCAGGGTTGCGAACTGGTGATTTCGGCAGTCACTGCCGGGCAGGCGCTGGCTGCGGCGGAGAGCCTGCTGTCTGGGCTGGAGCCGGGGGCTTTCTTTCTGGATCTGAATTCTGTCTCCCCGGGCACCAAGCAGCGACTGGCGCAGTGCATCGACGCCGAGGGCGGGCGCTTCGTAGAGGCATCGATCATGTCGCCCATCGAGCCCGCGCGCCTGCAGTCACCGATATTGCTCGGCGGCCCCCACGCGCAGGAATTTTTGCCGCTGGGGCAGGCGCTGGGGTTCAGTGGCATGCGCTTCTGCAGTGAACAGGTGGGCCGCGCCGCCGCCACCAAAATGTGCCGCAGCGTCATGATCAAGGGAATGGAAGCGCTGATTGCCGAATCTCTGCTCTCTGCCCGTCACTACGGTGTGGAGAGCGCGGTACTGGAATCCCTCAGCAACCTGTTTCCCATGCCGGACTGGCCGGCCCATGCCCGCTACATGATTTCCCGCAGCGTGGAGCACGGTGCGCGTCGTGCCGAAGAAATGCGAGAAGTTGCCCGCACGGTACAGGAGGCCGGGATATCACCGCATATGAGCAGCGGCTGTGTGGAGCGGCAGGAATGGGCGGCGGGGTTCAAACCGGTGCTGCAGCACCAGGAGCTGGTCCCGATGCTGAATGCGATTCTCGATCAGATAAACGAGCTGGAAAAAATCCATGAATAAGCCATTGATTATCGATTGTCACGGTCACTACACCACGGCGCCGGCGCCGCACCAGACCTTCCGCGAGGCACAACTCGCGGCTTTTGCGGGCGGTCAGCCGCTGCCAAACCCGCCGTCCATCAGTGACGACGAAATCCGCGAGAGCGTGGAGGAAAACCAGCTGCGCCTGTTGCGCGAGCGCGGTGCGGACATGACCATCTTTTCCCCGCGCGCATCGGCCATGGCACACCACGTAGGCAATGAAGCGGTGTCCCAGCAGTGGACACGCGCCTGCAATGATCTGATCAAGCGCGTGGTGGATCTCTACCCGGAACACTTTATCGGCGTGTGCCAGCTGCCCCAGTCGCCGGGGGTTTCCATTGCGAACTCCATCGACGAGCTGGAACGCTGCGTCAACGAGCTGGGCTTTATCGGCTGCAACCTCAACCCGGACCCCTCCGGCGGTCACTGGACTTCCGCGCCGCTGACTGACAAGAGCTGGTATCCCTTCTTTGAAAAAATGGTCGAACTGGATGTGCCGGCCATGATCCACGTATCCGGCTCGTGTAATCACAATTTCCACGCCACCGGTGCCCACTACATCAATGCCGATACCACCGCGTTTATGCAGTTTATCGAGGGCGACTTGTTCCGCGATTTTCCTGAACTGCGATTTATCATCCCCCACGGCGGCGGCGCCGTGCCCTATCACTGGGGGCGTTATCGCGGTCTCGCCGACATGTTAAAGCGCCCGCCGCTGGCTGAGCATGTAATGAAAAATGTCTACTTCGACACCTGCGTCTATCACCAGCCGGGTATCGACCTGCTGTTCAAGGTGATCGATATCGACAACATTCTGTTCGGCTCGGAAATGGTGGGTGCGGTGCGCGGTATCGATCCACAAACCGGTCAATATTTCGATGACACCAAACGTTACCTTGAAGCGCTCGATCTCTCAGAAGAAGACCGTTACAAAGTATTCGAAGGCAACGCTCGCCGGGTTTACCCGCGTTTGGATGCATCTCTGAAAGCGCGGGGTCGCTGAGATGAGTGAAAAATTTACCATGGATGCCGACTGGCTGCAGTACCACCCGGCACCAGTTAAACCGAGTTACTGCCCACCAGCGGGGGCGGTGGATGCCCACTGCCACGTATTCGGCCCTGGCGATCAGTTTCCCTATGCCCCGCAGCGCAAATACACCCCCTGCGATGCGTCGAAGGATCAGCTGTGGGCGCTACGCGAACACCTTGGTTTCAGTCGCAATGTGATTGTGCAGGCTACCTGCCACGGTGCTGATAACCGCGCTCTGGTGGACGCCCTGGAGCACTCCGATGGGCGCGCCCGCGGTGTGGCCACGGTGACGGAGGATATTACCGAGGAAGAACTGCAGGCGCTTCACGCCGCCGGCGTGCGCGGTGTGCGCTTCAATTTCGTCAAGCGTCTGGTGGATGCGCTGCCATTCGATACCCTCGGCGCCATCGCCGACAAGATCAAACCGCTGGGCTGGCACATTGTGATTTACTTCGAATCTCAGGAGCTGCCCGAGCTGTACGATTTCTTCACCTCACTGCCCACCACCGTGGTGGTGGATCATATGGGCCGCCCGGATGTCAGCAAGCCGGTCGATGGCGAAGAGTTCAATCTGTTCGTCAAGTTACTGACGGAGAATGAAAATTTCTGGTCCAAGGTGAGCTGTCCGGAGCGCCTGTCGCAAGTTGGCCCTCACGGCTACGACGACGTGGTGCCTTTTGCCCGCCGTATCGTGGAAACTTTTCCCGACCGCGTATTGTGGGGAACCGACTGGCCGCACCCGAATATGAAAAGTCATATGCCGGACGATGGTGAACTGGTGAATATGATTCCGCGCATCGCGGTTACGGAAGAACTACAGCGCAAACTGCTAGTGGATAACCCGATGCGTCTTTACTGGCCGGAGGAAGTCGACTGTGTCACTGCATAAACCCTACGACGATGTTCCCGGCACTACGATTTTTGACGCAGATATGGGGCGCCTCGGGTACCACCTCAATCAGTTCTGTATGTCACTGATGAAGGCGGAAAACCGCGAGCGTTTCAAGGCCGGCGAGCGCGCCTATCTCGATGAGTGGCCCATGAGCGAAGAGCAGAAGCAGGCGCTTCTCGCGCGCGATTACAACCGCATGATGAAACTCGGCGGCAATATCTATTTTCTGGCGAAGCTGTTTTCCACCGACGGTCTGAGCTTTCAGCAGGCGGTCTCTACCATGACCGGCATGAGCCAGGAAGAATACGCACAAATGATGCTGAATGGCGGCCGCTCACCGGAGGGCAACCGCTATCTTTCCGAGCGTGCCGTCGGACAGGAGGAACAATAATCATGGCAAAAATTACCGCTGGCGTGGCGACTTCTCATGTCCCGGCCATTGGCGCCGCCGTTGATCTGGGCAAACAGAACGAGCCCTACTGGGCGCCGGTCTTTGCCGGCTATGAATACAGCAAAAAGTGGATTGCCGAGCAGAAGCCGGACGTGATCCTGCTGGTATACAACGACCACGCCACCGCGTTTAGCATGGATCTGATCCCGACCTTCGCGGTGGGCTGTGCGGAAAGCTTCTCCCCCGCCGACGAAGGCTGGGGCCCGCGCCCGGTACCCACAGTGCAGGGCCACCCGCGCCTCGCCGCGCATATCTGCCAGTCGGTGATTCAGCAGGATTTCGACCTCACCATCGTTAACAAGATGGATGTTGACCACGGCCTAACCGTACCGCTGTCACTGTTGTTTGGCCAGCCGGAAGAGTGGCCGTGCAAGATTATTCCGATCGCGGTCAACGTGGTGCTCTACCCGCCCCCCTCCGGCAGCCGCTGTTATGCGCTGGGCAAGGCCCTGCGCAAGGCAGTGGAGAGTTTTGATGAAGATCTGAATGTGCAGATCTGGGGCACTGGCGGTATGAGCCACCAGATCCAGGGGCCACGCGCGGGGCTGATCAACCAGGATTTCGATAACGCGTTTCTCGAGCGCCTGGTTTACGACCCGGACGGGTTGGCCAAGGTGCCACATATCGATTATGTGCGCGAAGCGGGTTCCGAAGGTATCGAACTGGTTATGTGGCTGATCATGCGCGGCGCGCTCAATACCGAGGTGGAACAGAAACACCGCTTTTACCATGTTCCCGCCTCCAATACGGCGGTGGGACATCTGATTTTGGAAAATACCGATTGACCGCTGGTGCGTGCGTCCTTACGCCGAAGCAAGCGGGAAAACTCTGATTCAAAGATTAAGGTAAATCATCCATGAAAATTGCATTGGCCGGCCCCGGCGCGTTCGGTATTAAACATCTGGAGGCCATCCGAAATATCGATGGCGTAGAAGTTATATCCCTGATCGGACGCGATTTGGACAAGACACAGGCGGTTGCAGATAAATATGGCATCGGCCACATTGGCACCAAACTGGAACAAGCGCTGGCACTGCCCGAAGTGGATGCGGTGATTCTGTGTACGCCAACACAAATGCACGCGGCCCAGGCCATCCAGTGTATGAAGGCGGGCAAGCATGTCGAAGTTGAAATTCCACTCGCGGATAGCTGGGCCGAGGCGGAGGAAGTACTCAAAGTGCAGCGGGAAACCGGTAAGGTGTGTATGGTCGGCCACACTCGCCGTTTCAATCCATCGCATCAGTATGTGAATAAAAAACTGCGCGCGGGCGAACTGAGTATCCAGCAGATGGATGTGCAGACCTATTTTTTCCGGCGCACCAATACCAATGCGCTCGGCGCACCCCGCAGCTGGACCGATCACCTGCTGTGGCATCACGCTGCGCACACGGTGGACCTGTTTGCCTATCAGACCGGTGAAAGAATCGTTGCCGCCAACGCCATGCAGGGCCCACGACACCCTGAGCTGGACATCGCCATGGATATGTCTATCCAGATGAAATCTGAATCCGGTGCCCTGTGTACCCTGTCGTTGTCTTTCAACAACGACGGACCGCTGGGCACCTTCTTCCGCTATATCTGCGATAACGGCACCTACATCGCCCGTTACGACGATCTGGTCAATGGCAAGGAAGAGCCGATCGACGTGTCCAACGTGGATGTGTCCATGAACGGCATCGAGCTGCAGGACCGCGAGTTTTTTGCGGCCATCCGCGAAGGGCGCGAACCCAATTCAAGTGTGGCTCAGGTGTTGCCCTGCTATAAGGTGCTCTACCACCTCGAACAGCAGTTGACCGATTGATTCGCAGAAAATCGTATGAACATATAAAGGTAAGCCCAATGCAGCGTCGCCGCATCTGCAATATTGAAGTGCCAGCCATCGGCCTGGGCTGTATGAATCTGAGCCACGCCTATGGCACGCCACCGGATGCACAGGCGGCAACGGCGCTGTTGCAGCGCGCGTTCGATATTGGCGTACGCCACTTCGACACCGCGGCACTCTACGGATTCGGCGCCAACGAACGTCTTGTGGGTAAGGCGCTTAGGTCCCTGCGCAACGATATCCATCTGGCGAGCAAATGCGGTATGACCGGCGTGGATGGCAAGCGGGTGATTGACGGCCGTCCTGAAACACTGTTGAAAACCCTGGATGAGGCATTGCAGCGGCTGCAGACAGACCATATCGATCTGTATTACCTGCATCGCTGGGATAATAACGTACCCATTGAAGACAGTGTGGGCGCACTCTCGCGGATGGTGGAGTCGGGCAAGATTGGGGCGATTGGCCTGTCGGAAGTTAGTGCCACGACGCTGCGTAAGGCCCACGCGGTGCACCCCATCGCCGCAGTGCAAACGGAATATTCCCTCTGGACACGCAATGCAGAAATCGCGGTGCTGGATGCCTGCCGGGAGCTGGGCGCGGCGTTTGTAGCCTTCTCTCCGGTAGCGCGGGGCTTTCTCGCAGGCTCCGTGAAGAATCCGGGAAATTTTGCCGACAAGGATATTCGCCGGCAGATGCCGCGATTTCAGTCGCCGCACTTCGACAGAAACACGCAGTGGCTGGGGGATATTGCCGCACTGGCGCAGGAGGCCGGGTGCAGTATGGCCCAGCTGGCGCTGGCCTGGCTACTGGCTCAGGGCGAGTATATTCTACCTATTCCCGGAACCACGTCCCTCGCACACCTGGAGGAAAACCTGGGCGCAGCTTCACTGCGGATTGACAGCGACATTCTGCGGCGGGCCGGAGAATTGGTAAACCACAACACCGTCAGCGGTGCGCGTTACCCGGCTGCAACTCAGGTGGAAATCGACACCGAGGAATTTTAAGTCGTGGTTGTACAAATACGCCGCTTGACTTTTGGGTGCCTGCCAGGTCGGGAAAAGTTGTTTGAAAATCAGGCTTTTTCCCCGGTGCTACCGCTGGGAACTTGAGTGCAGGTCGGCAAAAGACGTCTTTATTCCACCTATTTCTCTGCTGTTCAGCAGCGTTCAGAGTGTTGCCAGGTCCCCTTCTGAATTACTTTCTGTCTTGAGAGAGGAAATTGAAATTGATACTCAATTCAATGGGAACCTACCAGCCGATCACGCCTCTGTCGCCCCACCAAAGATCAATCGCTTGAATCTTTGGGAGCGAGATAGAGGAATACGTAAATATTTAACGATGCGGAGCAGCTGGACAGGTATCTGGAGGGTATGAAGAAACATCAGCCAGCTTCATAAACTGGATTTTTTTGTTTCTTCATCGAATTCCCGTCGACCTCTGAAAGACTAATTGGAACGAATAGATACCAATAAATCTACACAAGCAGACCTTCAGGAAGTGGTAGCTCCTCTTTCACAAATAGATCCAACTCAAGCTCTCCCTCACCGGGCACAGTTCTATATCCTCGAAGATCACTGATTCCAGCATTCGCCAGTACTGCTTCATCGATCAGGTGATGACCGGTGAACTCACGACTGGGCTTGGTTAATATAATATAAGCGGCATCAGCCATGATTTCCGGAGTTCTGCTACGTGCGATACCTTCTTCTCCAGCGACTATATTTTTTACCGCTGCAGTTGCGATCAAGGTCTTCGGCCAAAGAGTATTAAATGCGATACCTTCGTCAATAAACTCTTTGGCCATCGCCATAGAATATATGCTCATAGCATACTTGGACATTGCGTATGCCGGATAAGGAGCAAACCACTCTGGCACAAGATCAAGCGGAGGGGCAAGGGTCAGCACGTGCGCATTTTCAGCCTTCTTGAGATGGGGAATACACGCACGAGAGACCAAATAGGTGCCGCGCGAATTAATCTGATGCATCAGGTCGTATCGTTTGGAATCGGTATCCAGTGTCGATGTGAGGCTGATTGCGCTTGCGTTATTAATGCAGATATCAATTCCACCAAAATGGGCAGCAGTCTTTTCTACCGCCGCTTCAATCTGGTCTGCGTCTCGGATATCGCAAATCAGCGGCAATGCTTTTCCGCCTGCGCGTTCTATTTCCTCGGCTGCGGTATAGATTGTTCCAGGGAGCTTTGGGTTCGGCTCTGCGGTTTTAGCAGCAATTGCGATCGATGCACCATCTCTTGCGGCTCGCTTTGCAATCGCAAGCCCGATACCGCGCGATGCCCCAGAAATAAACAAGGTTTTACCGGTCAAGGACATAGTACGCCTCCTGATAATGTACGACTGTATTAAAAGGCGATGCTTGAACGAGTTCAAACATTCGCCAAGTCAATTTATGAGTTACGCGGGTTCAGGAACCCCAAGCTTGGCTTTTTGAAGGATCGGAATCACCTGGCTCCAGAGCTCGTAGTTTTTCGCCAATTGCGCCTCATCCATCGTCGGCGGGTGGTACGCCATGATATTGCCTGCCCCGAGTCGCTCACATTGATCGATAATCTGTTCTGCCACGTTCGCTGGCGTACCAAAAATGAACTCATCTTCGGAAACATCCAATCCACCTTTGGCATTCAGTGTTGGCTTGTCAACGGAAACAGAATTCGATTGGCTTTCTACTTCATGTGGTACAGCGGCAGCATCCATGACGCCACTTTGCTTAACCGAATCAGCCGGTTCAGCTTCGATTTCCTGCCCTCGGCTCAGTCTGTCATAAACTGTCTGGAAGGTCTGCGCCATACGCTCCTGGTTAGCGACTTGAAATTCAGCGTGAAGCGCTTCCGCCTCGGATTGACTTGGCCACAGCATAATCTGACGTCTAATGCCAATATCATCCACACCGACATCCCGGCCAAGATTCGCAGCTTCATCCCGATAGGCGTCAAACGCCTCACCGGCCGCCCGAACAGATTGGAACCCGGTACAAACTTTGAAATTGCGATGCGCAGCGTCGCGGCAGGAGGTGTCGGAATAAATTGTCACCCAATGACGGCGACGCGATTCCTTGCGGGGAGGCGGCATGATTGTTACTTCATCAAAATTGTAATACTTCCCATTCATCGAAATCTTCGTTTCAGTTGATGCCATCTGGAGGAAATCAAGAATCTCCTTATACCGCGGGCGAATTTGATCAATTGGCATATCAATGAAGAAAAACTCTGGAGGCACGCCGCTAGATACCCCAATCTCGAGGCGACCACTCGTGATGTAATCCAGCATCGAAATTTCTTCGGCCAGGCGCCACGGCTGATGGAACGGTAGTACGTTACCCATGACGCCGATCTTCATGTGTTTCGTTCTGGCGGCAAGCGCTGCAACCAAAAGATTCGGGCATGGACTCATCGAGTTGATAAAATGATGCTCGCTGAAAAACACGCCTTCAAAGCCTACCGACTCGAGGCTGGCAAGCAAGTTGAGATTGTTATCGAAGGTTTTTTGAACCAGATTTTGGTTGTAGTAATCCGGAAGCGCCTTGCCCGGAACCTGATTGAACTCAAAACTCCATACTTTAATCATGCTGTCGCCCTCGTGAAATTTTGAACGATGATATATCAGATGGTTTTTTCTGTCACCATTTGATCGCTTCCATGGGCTATTTTCGGTCAATTTACCCATCGTTGACGCAGAGCCCCTGTTTGCTAATATATCAGGCGTGATATTCACGATTGTATAGATCCATGGCAGCTGGATAATTAATAGCCAGTTTCATTTTGACTTGTACCAGTCAGCACAGAATGCAACTGCGCGCATGGTATGCTGCCAATAGCGATTCTCCGCCAAGAGCGAGACTTCACAACTTACCAACCAATAATGAAAACATATGGTCCGTTGCACTTTCCCTAAGTTCCTATCAATAGCTGCGGGTGCAGCCTTGCTTGCCTGTGGCGCAGGATGTGATGCCCCGAATGAAATACAACCTGAGATTTTCCAACCCCAAAAATCAGCAGAAGAGGTAAAAAACAAACCAAATATACTGGTGATCGTGGCGGACGATTTGGGCTTTACCGACTTGGGTAGTTTTGGGGGAGAGATATCTACCCCGACGCTGGATGAACTTGCTAACTCCGGCACGAGATTTTCACAATTTCACGCCGGACCGATGTGTTCGGTTACACGAGCCATGCTACTTACCGGAGTAGATAACCATATTGTTGGCCTCGGTGCATTTAACCAGGCAACGGTCGCTCGGAACCAAAAAGGGCTGGCCGGTTATGAAGGTTATTTGAACAAGAGTGCCGCCAGCATGAGCGAAATATTTAGTTCTGCTGGCTACAATACTTATATTGCCGGTAAATGGCATCTTGGCACTTCTGTAGAAAATAGCCCGCCTGCACATAAGTTCACGCGTTCTTTCGTTTTAACCGATGGTGGTGCTGGACAGTTTAACGCATTACCTGCTGAGCCCTTTTCTAGACGAGCAGGTTTTAGAGAAGATGGCATTGCTGTAGATCTTCCCGACGATTTTTATTCGAGTGATTTTTATGCGGAAAAAATGATCGAGTATATAAAGCTGGATCTAGAAGAAAATCGCCCATTCTTAGGTTACCTAGCATACACCGCGCCCCATTGGCCGCTACAAGCAAAGCAGGAAACGATTAAAAAATATGAACATCAATATCTAGAAGGTTACGATAGGATCGCAGCTTCGCGTAGGGACCGCGCTTTAAGGCTTGGGATAATCGAGAAAGATGCGCAGCCCGCGCCATATCATGGTGATGAAATTGTTCCTTGGTCTGCACTGTCGGATCAGGAAAAACGTTACGAAGCAAAACGTATGGCTGTTTATGCGGCCATGATAGATGACCTTGATTTCGCCACATCTAAAGTGATCAACTTTCTTAAGGATATTGGGCAACTAGATAATACTATTGTCGTATTTTTATCTGATAACGGCGCAGAAGGGCATACGGTTGACACCATAGTCCCTTTGGTTAGGTTGTTTACGCTATTTGGTGAAGAATGTTGCGATAATAGCTATGAAAACATTGGCAATGCTGATTCTTTTATAGGATTAGGGCCAATGTGGGCACAGGCAAGTATCGGCGCACATAGATTGTATAAAGGGTTTCCAACACAAGGGGGAGTCATAGCCCCCGCATTTATCTATTACCCTAGGTTGAAAGGACCTACAATTTACCACGCACCTCTTTCAGTAAAAGATATTTTGCCAACATTAATGGAATTGGCTGGCATTCAGGACCATGGGGCCGAATTTGATGGGCGGCCGGTACATCCAATAGAGGGCAGGTCATTCGTATCCAATTTATCTTCTCATTCAGAAACTAACGACAATGAATTCACGATGGGATGGGAAGTTTTTGGTAAACAAGCAATCAGAGTCGGTGACTGGAAGCTAGTCAAACTTCCTGATCCATATGGTGATGACGAGTGGCAATTGTTCGACCTTCAGTCAGATCCTGCGGAAATGGAGGATCTTTCAGAGCGCTACCCAGAAAAACTATCGAGCATGAAGGTTTCCTGGGAAAAATATCAACAAAGCTCTAATATTATCCTTCCGGAGGGGCCATGGTGGCTTGAATACTAGCAGCTAGTTTATAGCGGCCGGCTATGCATAATCTGTATAACAACAAGACTTCAATTGTCTTTTTGCGCGCAGAGCCGCCAATACTATTTATTCTGATGGCCTTGGGGTACCCCATGAAGATCTCGATTACATCGAGTGCTCCGACCACTTTCGAGCCGGAGGTGGGATTTGATGATGGATATTACTGAATTATATATCGATTAGACGCGGATCTATCAGTTCTAATAAGTGCTGTGAAACTTATATCGCAATAAGATTAGAAGCTACATTCCCTGTAGCTTCAATGTTGAACGACGTTGTAATTAAACCGATCTCGCTATAGCAATAATTTCTGGCGTCGGCCTTCCTTCGTAATTCTCAATCGCATCCCGAACCTGACTCTCATACGCGGCCGTTGCCCGATCTTTAACATGGCCATATCCACGTACTTCTTGTGCCATTTCTGCTATTCGGGTGGCAGCATCAAGCTTTCCTTTTGATAGTTTAGCGATCAGACGTTCTATCAGGCTTTCGTAATCCCGTATTAGGCGCCGCTCGGTCTTGCGCTCAAGGGTGTATCCGAAAGGATCCATAACTGTTCCCCGAAGACGACGTCCTTTTGCCAGCAATCGAAACGCCGACATCATCCAGCTACCGTAGCTGCGCTTGCGCAAATGACCGGTCGCCTTATCACGATTGGCTAACATTGGTGGAGCCAAATGGAAGCTAATTTCGATTGGCCCGTCGAAGGTATTCTTGATGTCCTCCATAAATCTGCCGTCGGTATAGAGCCTGGCGACTTCGTATTCATCCTTGTATGCCATCAACCGAAACAAACTCTTGGCCACGGCAATCGAGAAGCTGCCGTCTCCGCCAACTTGGGCTTCCGCATCCGCCGCACGCTGTACTGTTGCCCGGAAACGTTTGGCATACTTTTCATCTTGGTAGTCCGTCAGGAATTCAGCGCGACGCTCTATAATTTCATCGACACTGATCTCCTCCGTATCCTCTCTCACACCGGCTTCCTGCAGCACCGCCTGTGGGTCGACGGCAAGCTGTCGTCCCAAAGTAAATGCAGCCAGGTTCATTTCCACAGCCGTATTATTTAGCGCAACTGCCTCTTTGAATGCGCTCAGTTCAAGCTGAAGCCAGCCCTTCTGCCATGCGAAACCCAGCATCATCAGGTTCGACGCAATTGCGTTGCCAAGCATGCGCTCGGCGATGCGAGTGAATGGGTAAATTGCAAAGTTTTCCTCGCCGGCGCGCAGTTTCATACGCTCTGTCAAAACATCTGCGTCCGGCATGGCGTTTCGGTTTTGCGTAAAATCACCGGTAATTGAAACGTCACCATTGGCTACGACACGGGTCTGATCCCTCTGAATGGCTGCCATTACGTCACGGCTATTACCCACAACCTCATCGCAGGCAATGACAAGGGTGGCTTCACCAGCCGGGATGCGAAGCGCGTTTATTGGCTCACTGGAGACGTGGACATGACTTACCACCGCGCCTCCTTTCTGCGCCAGGCCTACCTGATCGAGAATTCCGACTTGCTTTCCGGTGATGTGCGCGGCCATTGAAATCAAGGCACCGATCGTGACAACCCCTGTGCCACCAACCCCGGCGACAACAATTCGCTCATGCGCACTATTCTGGCTATCAGGCAGGGCAATGGCCACTTCACTAAAGAGTCTACTGCGATCAGTTTGGCTACGTTTAAGCGTTCCACCTTTGACGCTCACAAAGCTGGGACAGAATCCTGTCGTGCAGCTGTAGTCCATGTTACAGGTCGACTGATTAACCCGGCGCTTGGTTCCCAGCTCCGTCTCTATCGGCTCGATAGACAAGCAATTAGACTTCGCGGAACAATCCCCGCAGCCCTCACAGACCAGCTCATTGATAAACACGCGGGTATCAGGCGTGGCGATCTTGCCTCGCTTGCGCAGCCTGCGCTTCTCTGTCGCACAAACTTGTTCGTAGATGATTACGCTAACCCCGGAGCGTTCTCTCAACTCGCGCTGTAAAGCCTCGAAATCATCTCGATGCTCCACTCTTTCGACCCTGGACCGAACTGGATCTGCCGCTCCGTAGCGCTCAGGCTCATCTGTAGAAAGAATGACACTATCTACTCCTTCGGCGCGAACCTGATCAACAAGTTGCGAGACCGAAAGCTCGCCATCCACAGCCTGCCCCCCGGTCATGGCGACGGCGGAGTTGTAGAGTAGTTTGAACGTTATATTTACGTTTGCGGCCACGGCCTGGCGGATTGCGAGAAGGCCCGAGTGAAAATAAGTACCATCACCCATATTCGCGAAAATATGCTTTTCGTCCGTGAATGGTGCGAGCCCAACCCAATGGATGCCTTCACCTCCCATCTGGGCAAAACTGCCGTGGAACGGCCGGTTGTACGCAGCCAGACCATGACAACCGATACCAGCCAAGGCGCGACTGCCCTCAGGTACAACCGTCGATCTATTGTGGGGGCAACCAGAGCAGAAAAAGGGCTTGCGTACCACCGGTGCAATCGCCAACTCTGCCATCGTGTGTAACGCCGATTCGGCCGACTCGGCGCGTTGTGCCAGACTCTCATTAGCAAGCTGGGTTGCAATCACACCGCCTACGATAGCAGCGATGGCTTCCGGCGTAATATCTGCAGTTTCTGGCAGAAGACTCTCGCCATCCTCTCCATATTTACCCCATACCACCGGCCTGGTCTGCTCAGTATAAAGAATGCTCTTGATCTGGTTCTCAATGAACGCTCCTTTTTCCTCGACCACAAGGACAGTATCCAGGTCACGGGCAAAATTCTTGAGCCCCTCTGGCTCAAGCGGCCAGACCAATGCCGGCTTATACAGTGCAATCCCAAGCTCAGCCAACCGTCCTTCGTCCAGCCCCAATAATCGGAAGGCTTCAAGCAGGTCCAGCCAGCTTTTGCCAGCCGCCACCAGGCCGATTCGCGAGTCCTGATTTTTGAGGACGACCCGGTCCAGCTTGTTGGCGCGAACATAGGCGGCAACGGCAGGGAGTCTGAACTTGATCTGCCGAGTCTCCTGTTCCAGAGGAGTTTCGGGCCAGCGATTATGGAGCCCAATGTCCGGAACGACGATGTCAGGTAATACTGGCTGATCATCCAGCTCGTCAGTATCGATAGCACGGGTAGAGTCGGCCACCTCAGTGATGATTTTGAGTGCGGCATAGGAGCCCGTGTGGCGGGACATCGCAAAACCATGCAGCCCAAATGAAATCACCTCGGCCGCATCAGATGGATAAAACAGAGGGATATTTAGTGCCGCTACCACGTCATCAGAAGAGCAGACAACTGTAGACGATTTCGCGATGTGGTCGTCCCCAACGGCGAGAAGGACCCCTCCAAGCTCAGAGGAGCCTTGCGTATTCGCGTGTCGAAGTGCATCTGAAGCCCGATCAAGGCCGGGTCCTTTCCCATACCAGAGTGAAAATACACCCTCTACTCGCGCCGCTGAAGTCTGGTTGATCTGCTGGGTTCCAGCAACTGCAGTCGCTGCCAGCTCTTCGTTTACCGCTGGGCGCACTACGATGCCACGCTCTTCGGTCAGCCTACCCGCGGTTGCGAAAGCCGAATCGAGTGTGCCAAGAGGGGAGCCTCGGTATCCGGACACAAATCCGCCGGTCTTACGCCCCGCCGCTGCGTCGCGTTCTGCCTGAAGCAACATCAGTCGCACCAGAGCCTGGACACCGCTAATCAAGATTTTTCCTGATCGTTTTTCGAGCCGATCTGACAAGCTCACTTTTTGAGATATAGACATTGTCATGGCCTACAGGGGCGAACATGCCGTGCCAGAAAGTCAAACATGAACGCGTGGCCAGCCTTCCGGCCGTCCAATGCGGGAAATTTCATAAAGTCATGAGGCATTCCCGGAATGACATGCATCTCATAGGGGATTTGGTTTTGCGACAAGCGGGTTGCAAACGCGAGAGTGTGTGGAGTCGCGAAATCGTCACTCCCAGCCATCAGCAGAATCGGAGGTAGTTCCATTCCCGATCTGAGTCCATAGATTGGGCTGATCAGGCGATTCTTGCGTTCTTCATCAGTAATGCCCTCTGGCAGAAATGCATCGATAATGAAACTGCGCTCCTCATGCAGATCGTAAAAGCCCTCCATTCCAACTACAGCGGCTATTTGCGGTGCATCTTCGTTATCGAGCAGCCGGAACATCGTGCTTATAGCGAATGAAGCGGCTAACGAGTCCCCCACAATCACAAGTTTGTTCCCATCGCCCCCATAGGTAGCAGCGTTATCTTTTATCCATAAGGCCGTTTCGTACAAATCGTTTGATCCCGCCGGATATCGATGCTCTGGTGCAAGTCGATAATCTGGCGTGACGGTAACATAGCCACTATTCGCGAAATCACGGGTAAAGCGCCGGTAGGACTGCGCACTACCTGCGCAGCCGCCATTACCATGACACAGCAGCACTACTGGCTTGTTCTCACCGCTCCCTTGGGGGGTAGCAATATCCGCAGTGAAATCCGGTGTAATCTGTACTCCTTCATGGTATGCACTGACAGCTGGCAAGGGCTCACTGTTCTTTCGATCTTCAAGGACTGCCGTCAGAAACGTTCGGTATGCTTCGATATCTGTAGGCATTCCCCGTTTCATGACATCCATGAACATGTTTTGAACGAATTCTTGATCGTTTTCGGAAATCACGCGTTTCTCCCAGAAATTTGTAATAGTTATTTGTGATAGTGAAAAGTTGGGTAAATTTCTGTTTGGGACCTGAACCGATTACTTTCCACTATGCGCTCTTTTTTACTCAGTGGTTTCGTATCTCAGTAACTCGAGCGGCAGCGTCTCTGTATCACCGGTCGGCATCCAGATACCTCCTTTCAGCTGCATTGGCTGAACGGCAGAGACACCCATGTGCCTTTTTGGAGTGAATGTGACTGGTGGCAATATTCCGGTTTCCTGAGCATCGAGCCGTTCGAATGCCGCCACGATCTGACTCGTATCGGCCTTCCCTTCGATAAGATCCAGTGCATGGGTAAATAATCTGGTATGGGCAAAAGCAGTCAAGGACATGAAATCTGGCGGCTGATCTGGAAAAAATCGCGCCATGGCTGACCGGTAGGTATCAACGGCGGGGGTAGAAGATTCTGGCCCCACAATTATCGACGCATAACCTTTCATGCCATCGAGTAAATCACCGCCGCGCGCAGCGGTGGATTGCGTCACGTTCGCCGACCAGGAATACAGCGGGATATTGTGGCCGCGACGTTGCAGCTCTTGGGTGACAGCGATCAGTTCGGGCCAATTAACCAGTACTATGATCGCGTCGGGCTTCCGGGAAAGGATCGCATCCGCCATCGCCGTACCATCGGTACAACCCAGCTGAACTTCGACACATTCGATACTAGCGTCATTTGCACACACTTCAGAAAAGACGCTACACGATTGCTGAGCCATGAGAGGCATGACTTCCGGGTAGTGCGGATGCAATACGGTAACCCGTTTATGCCCATCGCGTGCCACCCATTGACCGAGCAGATGGCCGAAATCGTTGAACGGCGCCTGCACACCATAAACCCCCCATTGCGGGGGCTGAAACCACTCATCCGCCCCTCCGAATGGGAGTAAAAGTGGGACACCCTGTGATCGAAGATAAGGCATGGCGGCCGTGATCTGAGGGGTACCGTTCGTATTCAGTAATGCGACCACTTCATCTTCTTCTACCAGCTTCCGGAACGCTGATGCAGTAACCTCAATATCGTAAGCGCTGTCCTCAACAATTAACTCAACAGGGCGGCCGTGATGACCACCTTGCTCGTTGTACAACGATATACATGCTGCGGTGCCCGCATGCATCATTGGCCCATTGACGCGTAATGCTGGAGGCCCGGTAAAGGGCACCACCATTCCAATCTTGATTGGTTTGGTCATCTGTTACTAAATCCTTGAGGTTCAGGGTAACAGCACAAGCGAGCCTGATGTCCTGCGGGACTCCAAGTCCTCATGTGCTTTTGCGGCGTCTGCGAGCTCATAACGGTGATTGACGGCAATGCGAATCCGACCGGACTCGACGTGATCCAACAGCTCCCGTGAGAGCTCCTCTCTCTCGGCGGGATCGGCGACGTAGTGCGCGACCCCGGGCCGTGTCACGTAGAGCGATCCATTGAGTACCAGTTCCATCAGGTTCAGGTCTGGCGGAGCGCCCGATGCCGTACCAAAACTAACCAGCAAACCTCTGGTCTTCACGGATTTGAGTGAGCCTGCAAACGTCAGCTTTCCGACGCTGTCGTAAGCAACGCTGACCCCTTGCCCATCTGTGATATCCCTGACTCGGGCCGCCAAATCCTCAGTGCTGTGGTCGATCACATGGTCACAACCTGCCGCTAGAGCGATCGCGATCTTATCTTTGCTGCCAACGGTGCCAATCACGGTAAGCCCCAGGGCTTTCGCCCATTGCACCGCAATCTGGCCCACCCCGCCTGCCGCCGCCGTAAATAAAATGGTGTCACCCGCTTGCAGTGGCCACATTTTGCGTAAAAGATAACCGGCGGTCAGACCCGCCGACATCATGCCCGCCGCCGCTTCGAAATCGATCGCGTCGGGCAATTTAGTCAGAACGGAGGCTGGCAAATTCCGCTCGGAAACGTAGGAACCAGGTTCGCTCGCACCATAGGCGACGCGATCGCCTGGAACAAAGGCCGTTACCCCTGGCCCGACGGCTTCGACCACGCCAGCTGCCTCAGATCCCGGGCAAGCAGGTAACGTCGCGGGAAAAATGCCCCTACGATAATAGGTGTCCGCAAAATTCACGCCGATAGCGTACTGGCGGACCCGCACCTCACCAGCGGCCAATTCAGGAAGCTCCAGCTCTTCAAGGCGAAGCACATCTGGCCCGCCTGCGGTAAAGAAACGTATGGCCTGTGTCACAACTTTCTCCAAAATCTAAACGCATTAAGCCGCTAAATTTTCTTATGCCTTTGGCGGGTGGAACTGGAAACCATGCGCCGCGATCTTCTGCATAAAATCTGGATCCGCCATCGATTTTTCGCCATATTCGAAGCCGCGTTCGTGCCCGCCCGGTGTATTTATAGAGAAAAATTTCACTGGGTTATTGCCTTTGTTGGCAAAAGAATGCGATGTAAAGCGCGGTGCAAACCCAAACGCGCCGGTTTGAGCAATTTCTGTCGTACCGTCGCCTACGGACAGAACCATCGGACCCTCGGCCACAATGAAGAGTTCGTCTTCTGTCGGCTGATGATGCGATGGAATCATTCCGCCCCCACTGAGGCTGGTGAAGAATACCGAGGCGCTGGCCCGCGCCTGTTCGGGCTCAAGGAGCACATGGGTCGCATTACCGCCAACGGCAATTGAACGATAACGCTCGGGTGTTTTTACAAGCTGAGGGGTTGGCAGAAGCTTGGACCAGCGCTTCCGAAGCGCCTGATACTCATCGAGACTGGTAATTGGTCCGTCAACACGCTCTGCTGGCTCGTTCGTGCGAACATCATTTGGCATAGGCTTACCGCCTGTGAACTGAAAACCATATCTTTCAAGAATGGCATGATATTCAGCGTCGGAGGCATCAGGGCGTTCACGCCACAAGGCATGAGCCTCGGTAAATGCGCGATCAGCCCCAGAGGGCGTATAACCGATATAGACCTCGGCAGGCTGAGTGCTTTTATTGGCAATCGCCTGAGTCGTTTGCGCTGGAATGAACGCGCTGGACAGTCGCTCCATAACATCACTGACCGAGCCCACGGTTGCAATAACTTCACCGGCTAGCACGTACCAGAAAGTGTCACTTTTCTCCAAATAGTGAGCCGGAAGCTCTGCGCCAGGAGCAAGGATCACACTATGAAAACTAAATCGCCCGCTACTCTCCTCGCCACACAGAAGCGTTCGGATGTCAAAACCTGACCAGCTGCAATCGGTGCCTTCATCGCGGGCCGTAACAAGCTTGGGAACAGATGGCATTTCAGCCCAGCGCGCACGAAGAGTCTCAACTCCATCTGGGCCCTGAACATCGCCCACCAAAAGATCAACCGGGGTGTTTACCCTTGAATCGGTTTCCTTGTTTAACTCCATGTCCGGATAATTCATCGAATGCCTCCACTATTAGTTGGGTAGGTACACAACATTTCGCGTAATCAGAAGCCAATACTGCGCACCCGCTTAAAGTTAACCTGATATATCACGTACCCTGAACACTGTAAAGCATCTATAGTAAATACTGGGACTATTCTCGGGTAGACGAGCAGACAACTTCCAATCTAATATATCATCTGTTGCTTTGAGGAGTCGTTGCGCCTCGCCCGATACCACAGAGTTAGAGGAGAATTGTGGCTATGAAATTCTGCGGAGACTGCGGAGGAGCGGTGATCCTGCGCGACATCGACGGGGATTCCCACTCAAGATTAGTTTGTACAAAGTGCGAGAAAATTCACTATCAGAATCCACGAGTAATTGTCGGCTGCCTGATCCATAACAACGACCGTGTACTCTTATGCCGGCGACGATTCAACCCTGCTGCAGGCAAGTGGGCACTGCCTGGAGGTTTCGTAGAGTGTGGTGAGACTCTTGAAGAGGCGATTGCACGCGAAGTCGAAGAAGAGACAGGAATAGTTCTCGATGAGTGCGACCTAGATTTGCATGTTGTGGCAAGCCTGCATTGGATTAGCGAAATAAATATTTTTTATCGTGCGCACGTGGACCATGCGCAGGCACTCGCTGGCCCTGAGTGTGAAGCAGTGCAATTCTTCAGTGAAGACGAAATTCCTTGGACTGCACTCTCTTATCCAGAGCTGGGGACTTACCTTAATCTTTTCTTTCAGGAAGTCCGTTCCGGAAAGTTTGCAATTTCCTCCACGCGCATTCGAGGTCAGTCTGCAATTTTACGCCGACACACAATAGAAAAAACGCAAGAATTGCTCGAGGTAAATCCGAATTCTACCGCATTCACACAATAAAATAACTGAATTGACGCGCGTAGGCATCACATCTAATATATCAGATGAGACCTTGAAACATAGATCAATAAGTAAGCCAAGAGCCAGAGGTTTTGATGGAAATAGAAATTAACAAGAGCGTTGGCTCGCTGTTTCGTACAGCTCTTCGCGGATTGGCCAGTGGTGTTGTAATCATTTCATCCAGAAATGCGGAGGGTCGGTTCGCAATGTCAGCAACCTCTATAACCTCCTTGTCAATGGATCCGCCGTCGCTTCTGGTTTGCGTTAATAAACAGGCATCGATATATCAGTCACTGCAACCAGGAAATGATTTCGCCATCAGTATTCTGAGCAAGCAAGATCAGATGCTTGCGGAGATGTGTGGCGGCAAGGCCCAGGGCGAGGCGAGATTTGCATCCAGTCGCTGGCTCGATGACAGTGGCTTGCCTATTCTAAGCGGAGCACAGGCTACGATTCGTTGTAAAATCGAGGAGCGCCTAAGTTATGGTACTCACGGTGTATTTATCGGATCAGTTAAATCTTGTGAGGTTTCCGACACGATTGATCCTCTGGTTTATCTCGACGGACGGTACGTAGGAATTGACTCAATGAGTACTTGTTCAGAAGTGTAGAGTTCGAGCCGCACTCTTTTAAGGGACTATCTCTCAGGTGGCTACCATCGCTCCATACAGACTGGTTTTCTGTATGGAGCTTTTTTTCGCCCGGGATCAATTTGAAGAACATCCGCCCGATACCCCGGACGATAAGCACAAAAGGCCTGTCGTATATCTACATAACCAAGCTCGTAGATATACGACAGTTAGTCATTACTCGCAGTCGGAAAACTGATACTCTGCAAACTGAACTCGCAGATCTTTTTTGCTGATCTTTCCTGTTGCTGTGTGTGAAATTTCGTCGACAAATTCAACACCATCCGGCATCCACCACTTAGCAATCTTGCCCTCAAGCCAACCGAGCATATCGAGTTTCTCAATTGCAGTTTTGCCTGACCGAACAATCAACAGTAACGGACGCTCGCCCCACTTGGCGTGACGAACACCAATCACCGCAGCTTCAGCGACGCCGGGATGGCCTACGGCAACATTTTCTATATCAATGGAACTGATCCACTCCCCGCCGGATTTTATGACGTCCTTGGTACGGTCGGTGATTCGCATGTATCCATTGGCGTCCATGGTTCCTACGTCCCCTGTGGCGAACCAACCATCTTCGTCGTGCGAACCATAAACACCACCAGAATCCTTGAAATAGCCACTACTGATCCATGGACCTCGGACTCGAAACTCACCTACGGACTTACCATCCCATGGAAGCTCTTCGCCATTATCATTCACGATTTTAATACTGACGCCATAAATTGGCCGTCCCTGCAACTGGCGAATAGAGTCAAGTTCCGCCTTTTCGAGCTGTTCCATACCGGGTTTCAGCGAATTAAGAGCACCCAGAGGACCGGTTTCAGTCATGCCCCACGCATGATGCACCTCCACCGCATACTTGTCTCGGAACTCATCCATGATCGAAAGAGGGCAAGCTGAGCCGCCGACAACGACACGTTGAAGCGACGGTACATTGCTGCCGCTTTCACTGAGAAACTTGAGCAGCCCAAGCCAAACCGTAGGCACCCCGGCCGAGAATGTAACTTCTTCTTTCTCTATCAAGGAATGGAGTGTCGCACCATCACCCATCTTCGCGCCGGGGAACACCATCTTAGCCCCGACCATTGCAGCCGTGTACGGAAGGTTCCAGGCATTGACGTGGAACATAGGCACAATCGGCATAACCACATCACGGATCGAAATATTCATCCCATCGGGAAGTGCAGCTCCATAGGAATGAAGAACTATTGAACGGTGTGAGTACAATACGCCTTTCGGGTTGCCGGTTGTTCCCGACGTATAACAGAGGGAGCAAGCATCAGTTTCATTGAGCTCAGGCCACGAGATCGTGCTGCGAGTATTCGCTATGAATGACTCATAACTTTCCGCACCTCGCAGGGTCGTTGTTGGCATGTGCTCATCGTCCGTCAATACAACAAATTTTTCGATGCATGCAACGCGATTTTGAATTGATTCCGCTAAAGATATGAAATCCGGATCAAGAAAGAGTATGCGGTCCTCAGCATGGTTTACGATGTACTCAATCTGTTCTTCAAACAGACGGGGATTAATTGTGTGACAGATGAAGCCGCTACAGCCTACGGCGTAGTATATCTCTAGGTGGCGATAATCATTCCAGGCTAGAGTAGCTATCCTATCCGACCGTTTGATGCCGTAGTCGATCAAGGCATTGGCAAGCTTGCGAACACGGAGGAATGCATCTTTGTAGGTAAACCGGTGTAGCGAGTTGTCCTTAGTTACTGAGACGATTTCACTATCTGGAAACTGCCTTTCGGCGAACTCCATGATGCTAGTCACGGTCAACTGTGAGTCCATCATCAGACCCTTCATACTTTGATTCCTTATTTATGTTTATTGTTTTTCATGATTCAGTCTCTTAAGAAGATGAATCTATTTTAAGACTTGTTACATTTTCAGAAGTAACGAGAAGATTAATGTTCCTGATCACGAACGCCGTTAACAAGTGTTCCTACACCCTGAACCTCGACTTCGACCTTGTCTCCCGCCTTCAGTAAATTCTTCGTGGTAAATCCAATGCCTGCGGGCGATCCTGTCACGATGACATCGCCAGGTTCAAGCCAGGTAAACTCTGAGATATACGAAACCAACTCTGCGAACCCAAAAATTAGATCCTCGATAAACATTTCTTGTACCAGATCACCATTGAGCCTTGTTGTGAGACTAAGTGCTGAGGCATCAACTTCGTCGCTGGTAACCAAATATGGACCGAACCCACCGCTTCGGTAAGCATTTTTTCCAGCTGTGACCTGATTGGATGACATCTGATACTCGCGCGCACTGCCATCGTTAAACGGTGCGAAACCTGCAACACAGTCCATGGCCTTCGATATGGATACGTTACGGGCGCGTTTTCCGATGATTAGGGCGATTTCACCTTCATAGTCAAAAGCATTTTCTAGTGCTGGCTTTTCCAGGTCCTGCCCGGACGGTACCAATGTTGCTGAACTTCGCAAAAATAGAATTGGTTTTGATGGCTTTTCCTCAAGCCGAAGTGCCGCCTTGACCTCCTCAAAATGAGAATGTGTGTTCAAGCCTACACACCAGATCGTTCCGGGATTTGGAATCGGCGGCAATAGCTCAACCTCATCGATAGAGATAACCGAATTACTAGCTGCTACGGCAGCGTGAGCGGACTCCATAGCTGGCCGTCCTGCGGCAAGAAAGCTCTTTAAGTCAGGGGCAATGTCAGTGAGATCAACGATATAGTCACCCCGAATAGCACCGAACCCGGTCTTGCCCTTATTTCTGTAACTGCCAAATTTCATTCTTCGAACCTCTGTCAATACTGAAATACCGACGCGTAATATTAATCCATGGCACATTTGCTTTATTACGGCTATGCAAGTAGCGAAATCGGCGCTCCCGAATCACGAGGAATCCAATTAGCTGGATCCCTACCGGGACAGTTCAATCGCTCTGCCCCATTGTCAATACACTCGGTGCATTAACTACTTTGCACAGTGGGGTAAGCAAGCTTGCCACCGCGGGCCAAGTTCTACATCGGCGGGTAGCCCTTCAATCGCCTGATACCGTAATTATCAAACAGAGCACGAGCCTCTCGCGCTCCCAGCTTGCCTTTGTGTGGATCTGTTGAAGTAAAAGGAATCACTAATCTACTATTAGGCAACACTCACTTCCTTGTTGTCCCGGTATTGCAGCCGAAGGCTAGACTTCAATAGTTTACCGGCACTGTTACGTGGCAATTCCGCTATTCGTTGAGTTACCTTTGGTATTTTGTAGCGGGCTAGTTTTCCGGACAAAAATTCCGAAAGTTCTACCGCAGTTACCTCACTGGTATCGCTGACGTAAAACACACAGCCTACTTCCCCCCACTTTTCGTCAGGAATACCTATCACGGCGACTTCCTTGATGCCGGGATACCGCACCAACAGTGCTTCGATTTCCGCGGGATACACGTTTTCCCCACCAGAAATAAACATATCTTTTTTGCGATCGACGATATAAAAGTAACCGTCTTTGTCGATGCGGGCGATATCCCCACTTCGGAACCAACCGTCTTCGGTAACAGCCTCTCGATAATCCTCATCCCGGCCCCAATATCCTACGGTCATGTTAGGGCCGCGAATCTGTAGTTCACCTGATTCACCTGTGGCCAGGGGGATGCCCGTAGGACCGACGATCCTGGCCTGAACACGTGGCGTCGGAACGCCAACCGATCCGGCTTTAGCGGCGATGATGTCCAGGTCGAGCGGCATACCGAACACCGTGCCACACTCGGTGCTGCCGTAGCCGTCAACGATAGGGATACCATCGTGCACCCACTCCATGATCCGAGCCGCGGAATGCGGTGCACCACCAGTAAACAGGGCCTTGAGGTATTTCAACTGAGAAGGGTCATAGGCATGCTGTGTGCGCAGGGAAAGTGCCATTTGCGGCACGCAGAAGTAGTGACTGACTCCCAGCGTCGGGTCTCCCAGTCGTTCCAAGGTGCGCTCGGGAACGAAAGCATCCGAAATTAATAGGGTTCCGCCCAACATAATCGGCGCGCGTACAGAGGTGACCAGGCCAATCACATGGAACATTGGTGACTCGCAGAGAAACACACTGCCAATACTTACTTGCCCCAGTAGAGCAAAGTTCAGTGCCGTCTCGCCGATATTGCGCTCGGTCAGCATCGCGCCCTTGGGGCGGCCGGTGGTACCCGAGGTGTATAACATCAGCGAGGGCGTATCAATGCTCACAGGCTCAGACTGATAGGGAGACAGTGCCGATGCTTGTTCAAGTAGCTCGTCGATATTGAAATACTCAATCCCCAGGGCTTTGGCCAACTGGTCAGCCACGAGTAGACGTGGCTGACAGTCATCGAGAAGACCATATATTTCTGCCTCTGAGAGGCGCCAATTTAAAGGGACAAAGATCATGCCGGTACGTGCGCAGGCTAAATGAAGAATAATCATTTCCGCACGATTGCGAGACAGGCACGCCACACGCTCGCCCGCGACAACGCCGCGGTCGAGTAGAAATGTGGCGCAACGGGCGACTAGATCTTCGAACTCTGAGTAGCTCAGAACCAGATTATGAGCCAGATCGCGGATAGCAAGCTTGGTTGGTCTTACTGTTGCGTTGTATTTAACATAATCCATGGTATCGGATCTCATCCCCGGTCATTAAAACAGCCAAATCAGGATTCCGTGGATCGATCATAGGCACCCAGTCCTGGTTTGTATGTTTTGTCATCGATAAACTGTTTAATACCTTCCTTACGCCCTTCACCATCGAAGAAGTTGGCAGCTTCCTGGGCGCGTATCAGGTAATCCTCTGCGTTGTCGTATGTCATTTCCATAACCCTTCGGACAGCGTCCTTGGTTGCTTTCAGAGCGACCGGATTCTTTCCGAGAAGCACCGTGGCTACTTCGGTTACTCTGTCTTTAAGTGATTCTGCGGGCACAGCCTCATTGATTAATCCCCACTTGGCTGCCGTTTTACCGTCAATATTTTCACCCATTAACGCGTGGTACATAGCGTTGCGCATGGACAGAAGATTGGTCGCTACCTTTGTTGCGCCGCCGCCGGGAAGAATGCCCCAGTTGATTTCACTCAATCCAAATTGGGCGTCCTCTGCCGCAAACGCGAGATCACAAGAATGCAATGGACCATAGCCGCCACCGAAGCACCAGCCATTTACCATGGCAATCGTTGGCTTGTGGTACCAGCGCAGGCGACGCCACCAACCGTAGGCTTCACTCTGTGCCTGGCGGATTGCGCCGAGGCCCCGCGCTTCGGTTTCACGGAAATATTCCTTAAGATCCATGCCGGCACTCCAGGACGTGCCCTCGCCAGTTAGCACCAGGACACCGACATCATCGCGATACTCGAGGTGATCAAGTACGCGCATCATCTGGCGATTTAGCTTGGGGCTCATACAGTTGCGCTTTTCCGGTCGATTAAACTTCACCCACGCAATACCACCTTCAATGGTGTAAGCCACGGTATTTTCTTCTGTTCTATCCACTGCCATTCTTTTCTTCCTCATTCGATATTCAAAAAATCAGTGATAACTTACTAGATAGGAAAGTGTCCGGGCTGGGTTTCCACTGTAATCCAGCGCATCTCCGTAAACTGGTCGATACCGGCCTTGCCGCCAAAGCGGCCATAACCGGAAGCCCCCACACCACCAAATGGCATTTGGGCTTCATCGTGTACGGTAGGGCCGTTCACATGGCAAATGCCGGAGTGGATTTGGCGCGCCACACGCAGCCCCCGAGCCGCATCGCCACTAAACACCGCGGCACTTAAGCCGTATTCGCTGTCGTTGGCTATACGGATTGCATCTTCCTCGTCCGCGGCGCGGATCAAGGCGCATACCGGCCCAAAACTTTCATCGGAATACAGTGCCATTTCTGCGGTGATGCCATCGATCAGAGTGGCGGGCATCAAAACGGAATCTCCTTTACCACCAGAGAGAATCTTTGCGCCCTTGTTGATAGCGTCGTCGATCAGTGCGTTCACTTTTGTCACCGTGGATTGATCAACAACGGCGCCGAGTGGTGTCGTGCCCTCGCGGGGATCCCCGGTCCGCATATTTATCACCTTCTCAGCCAATTTTTTCGCGAATTCATTTGCGACCGCGTCGACCACAATCAGTCGCTCGGTGGACATGCAGATCTGGCCCTGGTTCATGTACGCACCGAATGAGGCGGCTTTCACTGCCTCGTCGAGGTCAGCATCTTCCAGTACGAGCATCGGTGCCTTACCACCAAGTTCCAGCAGGCAGGGCTTAAGGTGCTCTGCAGCACGCTTGGCAATGACTTTGCCTACAGCGGTGGAGCCGGTAAAATTGATGCGTTTGACTCCCGGGTGATCGATCAGTGCGCCGACTACCTCTGGCGCATCCACCGGGGCGTTGGTCACTATGTTGACTGTCCCCTCGGGAAAGTCCGCTTCAGTGAGCGCCTCGATGATTAGTGCATGAGTTCGGGGGCACAGTTCGGATGCTTTGAGAATGACAGCGTTTCCGCACGCCAGAGCTGTCGCGATCGCACGCACCCCAAGAATAATGGGGGCGTTCCAGGGGGCAATGCCGAGAATCACACCTACAGGCTCGCGAATGGCAAGGGCAAGGCAGCCCGGCTTATCGGAAGGAATAACTTCACCGGTGATCTGGGTCGTAATCGAAGCGGCCTCACGTAGCATGGATACTGCCAGGGTCAGGTTAAACATGGCCCAGCCTCGGGTAGCCCCGATCTCGTTCATCATTGCCTCGACCAGTGATTCCTGTTTACCTTCCAGCGCCACGGCGGCCCTCATCAACACGGCCCTGCGAGCGTTGGGTCCCTGTGCCGACCACTGGGCAAACCCCTGCTCAGCCTTCTTGACCAGAGCGGGCATATCGGAGGCCTGCATAGCCAGTGCGGAACTCGCTGTTTCGCCCGTCAAAGGATTCTTGCGTTCAAAGTTCATGGTTGCCTCACAATTTATTGAAGTTGCAGGTTGCTGATGACTGGGTTTTGTTTCGTAGTGGGCTTAAGTATCAAAAGAGCGAGCGCAGCCACCAAAGCGCCTGTGCCCATAACAATGGAAACCGTCGGAAGATCAAAATCAGCATTAAACAGAAAGCCAGCAATGACGGGGCCGAGGGCCGCCCCACCTCGCCCCAAACCAATAACAACGCCGGTGCCACTGGCACGAATGTCCGCGGGGAAGGTATTAGCCATTAACGCGTAAAAGCCCACAACGCTGGCATTAGTGAAGAATCCGGTGGCTGCGGCCATCAGGGCGAGCTCACTGAGACCGGTCTGGCCATGGCCGAAGGCTGAAACCATCACGAAGGAGATCAACAAAACGGCAATCAGCAATTGGCGTAGAGGAACCCTGGAGGCGATGATACCGAGTAGAAATGCACCGGTCGCACCGCCGATATTGGCCCAGACCAGCACACCACCTGCCGCCGTAGCCTCGTAGCCCATGTCGACGACGATCTTCGGGATCCACTTCAGGATGAAGTAAAACGTCATGATGAGCATGAAATAGGCCACGATCATCAGAAAAACAGGCGTACGGAAGTCTGGCGAAAACAGTTTATGAAAGGTTGGTCGTTCGGCGTCTGCAGAGATGGCCTCCAGTTGAACGATAGCCTTGTGGCCCATCCTGGACAGTGTTCTGTTAATTTTTTCCAGGGCATTGGCCGGGCGTCGCGCTGCCAGGAACTGGACGGATTCGGGTAAGAAAAGCCAGGTCAGTAAGAGGAAGACGCCAGTTACAATTGAGCCAAAGACGAAAATCGCTCGCCAATCATAAAACTGCAGTAACAGGGTAGATAAGCTCCCGCCGACAACTGCACCCAACGGATATCCTGACGCCATGAAAATTACCGCTAGGTTGCGGTATCTGCGATTGGAGAACTCAGCGGCCATGGCATTCGTAGAGGCAAGCATTCCACCTATACCCAGGCCGGTAATAAAGCGTACCACCAGAAGATAGCCAACACTGCCCACAAGAGACGCGGCGTACATACCCAACGTCATTATCAGTAGGCAAAACACGATCGTGGGGCGGCGTCCGTGTCGATCCGCCAATCTGCCCAGCAGTATCGAACCTACTGCCATCCCGAACAATTCGGCCGCGAGTACAATACCAAGCTCCGCTCGATTGATAGACCACTCCATCGCTATTCCCGGCGATGCAAAACTGATTGCCAGAACATCGAAACCGTCGAGTGCATTGAGAGCAATACACATCACCACCACGAAAATTTGAAATCCGTTCATGGGGGCGTTGTCGATCATCGTCTTGGGATCAGACATCTAAGCCTTCACTTATTATTGGTGTTTTTAGGCTGCTACGATTGTGCGGGCAGCACCATCGTCGATTTCGCTTAACCTTCTGTATAAAACATTAGTGGGTCTAGTTGGTTTATAGAAGAGCGAAAAGTGACGATTAAAATGCAATATGTGACATGTACATGAGTCGTGCATACTTGACGCCAAGCGCTGACTGAAAACCTGTATTTGGAAGCCCGCATGTGTGCTCTCGCATTGCAGATTAAAAGGTACTTTTACTTCGCCGGGATAGCTCTGACGCGGAGTTAAAGTAATGGCAGTGGTAAATACAAAGTAGAAAGCGCATTCCGTAATTATTTAGAGCAGGTAGTGCTCGCCACGCTACCTGGAAGCTTGCTCCGGTAATCACTAGGACTTAGTCCGGTCCAAGTCTTGAACGCTCGGGCAAACACCGCGGAATCAGAAAAGCCAAGCTTCTCGGCTACCAGACTTACAGAAAGAGTATTCAGAGAAAGTAGCCTCTCGGCCTTATCCTGTCTGACGCTATCTTTTATCTGCTGATAGGAGGTCCCCTCATCTTTTAGTTTTCGTATCAGCGTACGCTGATTCATGCGCAAAAGACTGGCAATTCCTTCCAACGAGGGAATCCCATCCTTAAATTGTTTTACGAGCAAGAGTTGTATCTCTGAAGAAACGCTAAAGTCTGTCCGCGGCTGCTGGAAAAACTCACGCGGTGAGCTCCGCATAAAGAGTTTCAAGCTACTCGCATCTTGCCGTATTTGATGGCGCAGAAATCGGCTAGGGAAAGTAAATCCCAGCCACGAGGCGTCGAATACGTGGTCGCCTGGAAACAGATAACAATACTCTCTAACCTGAGGCGGTGGCGGGTAATCGAAGGCGACCGTGATCAGGGAAATATTCTCAGCAATTAGCCAAGACGCAAATCGGTGATAGGCCATAACCAGCATTTCGCCCAATAAGTGATTAGGGTCGAAGGTCCGGTCCTTCAGGATGATCCTGAGATCAGTGTGTTCACCTCTAACGTCCAGCTCTATGCGGTAGGCATCTGTCGCCATCCCCATAAACCAGGTGGCCAAGCGCAGCGCTTTTTCAAGATTGGGTTCATGTATCGCCATCTTACCCAATAAGTAAAAGCTACCCGGTGGGATAACTGAAGGCGACAGCGACATGGATTCATCCTGTAGTTGTCGCCACAATTCCCGCACCACCTTCGCGAGCAAGCCAGAATCAACTCGTATACCTGGGCTATCAACAATTTCCGGGGATAGCCCGATTCGTTGGAAAATCTTATTTGCGTCCAGACCACAGCGTTCTATCAGATGATAGAACTGAGTGATGTAGTAATTGGAGGCTGTCGACGGTTCAGCTTTTCTCATTCAAACTAACCTTGAAATGGCATCGAATTCCCTGATGGAAACACCAATTTCTCAGTCTCATTGGATTGGAACCTAGCAGGCTACAGGTTCCTCAAAAATGGGTGTCGCATGATATTTGGTGATTAGCCAGCCATCCCCATTTTTTCTGAAGTGAATTTTCAAGTCGCCCACCGCTTGTGGGGTCTGTGGGAGCCGAAATGGGGGCACATCGCCTTCAGCGCGGGAAACCCGATATACAGTGATATTGGCCGTCGCTTGAGCACTATCCGACCCGGTTGGCGTTATGGAAACATTGGCTGCAAGGTGCCGTGTGACGAGCGTGTCTGGGCGTGATTCAATAAATGTTCTAACGGCTGAGCCTGATAATTCACTGCCGTTAGGCGCGATTACTACCGCGTTATCATCAAAAAGTGCTGCAGCCTCCGTCCTGGCTCCTTGATCAAGTAATGAGAAAAAGTTCAGCAGTACTTCTTCGCATTGGAGCCTTGTTAGCAAATCTTGAGTATTCATCCCCGAGCCCAACCTTTGATGTGCGAAATTTCGAGTGTAAAAACACAGCCTAGGAGGCTGAGGTGCGGAATTAACTGGTTACCTGCCCCTAGCCTATGCGCTTGCCAGTAATCTCCGATGAACCCATTACTCCAGCTTTGATAATGCCCGAAAGGTTGCCATCAATAATTTCAACTTCGCCCTCAAAATTTATTGGAAATGGTTTAATCATACGCATAGTCCAGGTCAGCCTGTTCCCAACGATCTTGCCGTTCCTTAGGTCCAAGGTGCCTAGTGACCCTGTATTCGTGCCACTGAATGAGTCGCCATCCACAACAATATCGTAGATGGTTTTTTGATCGCCCATCGGCGTTTTGGTTATGCACTCATACTTTCCAGAAACTGTCATTGTTCATGATCCTTATTTAGTTTGAGCCCGGCACTAACTTCTCGGGATGGGAAGGGCTTCGTGTAACTTCATCAGCCGCCGTCACTATAATCGATCAAAATCATATGTGATATATCTGGCGGAGTCCAGATCTCGAGGCAGGACAAAAAATCTTGCGCCGCAGGTCACTTTTTGACCAAAAATCACAGTTTATTATCAAAATCCCGCTGATTTAACGTATTTATTGGCATTGTAAGTATTTTTTCCGGGTTTGAAATTAGGGGCTTGCAATTATGCAGATATATTAGATAACCTCTTTCTGTTATCAGATATATCAGAATGAAATGTGTGACATTAAGGAGGGAGGCTGTTGTGAGGACAATCGATCATGACGCCGCAAGACGTTTGGTGGAGATCCAGCAGTTCGTCTACGATTTTTGGCATGACGTTGACACCAATGGTGCAGCGAATGCTCCGAGCTATTTTAGTAAGGACTGTAGGCTCGCCGTCAGCGCTCAACTAGAGTACAGCGGGCAAGATGGTGTTAAGCGTTTCTACAGTGAAAGAGCTACCAGGGGTACTCGAACCACACATCATTTGATTTCTAATCTCCGGATTGTGCCTGAGCGAGAAAATCTCGCGACCGTAAACTTCATAATCGTTAATTTCGCTGCTGATGGTAGACCTCCAATTCAGGGGTTGACCGGGCCGGCAGTGATTTCGCGAGTAGAGGCTGTGTGCTTGCTCGGCGATAGCGGCTGGCAGTTCGAATCACTCAGCGCTACACCACTGTTTATCGGTAGTGAGCCCTATACGCGATCAGTCCTTGCAGATGGAAAAAGCCTGGTTGAAGCTAAATCAGATTTAGATTAGCGCTCATAGTATGTTTCTGCGGTTTAGGAGGATTTGATGACGGCTAGGGTTAATCATGTGGGTATTGCAGTGCCTGACCTTAAAAAGGCTACAAAGTTTTTTGCTGACGTTTTTGGTGTTACTACAGTTGAAGTCGAATCAGACCAAGTAAAGAATCTTTACCTGAAGTTCGAAAATTTTACTATTCAGATTATGGAAGACCCGGGGCGACTTTCGGGCGCACCCTTCGGAAGGTTGGATCATATTGCCATTGACGTCGATGACTTGGATGAAACTGTAAAGCGCCTAGAGGGACATGATGTCCAGATGGCGTGGGATATGCCGGTTCGTGTTGAGCAATACAGAAGTAATTTTACGACCGAGAATGGCGGGGTTGGGGTTGTTTTCCAGATATCTGATGAGCATGGCGGGGATCGCCCGTCACAAGTGTTCAGTCCGGAAATGATGGATGCTTTAGCTAGGAAGTGAGCGTCCTGGCGCTTTCCAAAGCGACCGCGACAACTAAGGCGTTGTTGTTGACTATAGCTAGGGATGTGCAACAATCAATTCACAAAATTTCTGATATATCTGTTGTTCTGTTGTTCTGTTGTTCTGTTGTTCTGTTGTTCTGTTGTTCTGTTGTTCTGTTGTTCTGTTGTTCTGTTGTTCTGTTGTTCTGTTGTTCTGTTGTTCTGTTGTTCTGTTGTTCTGTTGTTCTAGAGTTCTAATGTTCTAGTTGGCTTGGGTTTAGCAGTACCTTATCTTAGGCCACTAAATTTTAAATAATGTAAACATAATAAACATAATAAATATAGGAAACTACGCGATGAGGCATACAAAGAAAATCTTAACGGCAGCAGTTTGCTCTGTTGCTGCTTCGGCATCAACGCTGGCCCAAACGGATAAATCTAACACTTTAGCTCTCGAAGAGGTGACAGTAACCGCGCAGAAATCTACCAAAAACGCGCAAGATTCTGCAGTTGCATTAAGTGTTATCAGTTCTGACGCACTTACTCGTGCCGAGGTTGTTAGTGCGGACCAGCTAACCCAACTTGATCCATCTCTTCAGGTTGGTACAGCTGGTGGTACTAATAAATCGTTTTTTATTCGAGGAGTGGGTTCTTCAACCGTCAATTCCTACACGGAATCCGCGGTTGCATTTAGCTATGACGGAGTTTTTATCGAAAAGCCGAGTGCCACCACGGGGCTTTATTACGATTTGGAACGAGTTGAAGTTTTGAAGGGCCCCCAGGGGACGCTTTATGGTAGAAATGCGACAGGGGGAGCGATTAACGTTGTCCCTGCCAAACCTTCAGTTGAGACGACGAATGCTTATGCCACTGTCAGTGTTGGTGACTATGGCAGCATTGCGGCCCAGGGCGCTGTAAATTTACCTGTTACAGACTCTAGTGCCATACGGATGTCAGGCTTTACGTTAGAACACGATGGTTATCTGTCGGATAACTCAAGCGATGCAGATGTCCAGGGAGCAAGACTGCAATACCTATCGGAGCCGAGTGACAATCTCAGCATTCGAATTGCATCGGACTACACCCAGACTAATGGCATCGGTTCAGGTAACGTAATTATTGCCACTTCTGCGACCAACCCCTTTACTAATCAGTATGTAGTCCAGTCTTCAGGGTTGGGCAACGATGTCGGGCCAAATGACTCCAAAACTGCAGACTTGTTAATGTCGACATTTAATGGCGTTGCTGGGCGATATTTGGAACCACCATATCCTGGCTTGACTGTCGACGGCCAGTTTTGGGGGGTTAATGCAGAAATTGACTGGGAAACATCAGTGGGTACATTGTCAATTTTGCCGGCATACCGGAAAAGTGATAGTGATGATGTGACTATTGGCGCTGGCTTCTCAGCTATTGATTCAAAAAAATTCGATCAGGCTAACTTGGAAGTTAGGCTTCACGGTTTTAGTGAAAGTGGAAAAATTGAATACACAGTAGGCACGCTATATTTCGAATCGAATACAGAAGCTCTCTATGCGCCACAGCAAGGATACCTCGCAGTCTGGCAGGACTTCGATCTCTCAACTGAGTCTTATTCCGCTTTTGGTCGGGCATCATACTCGTTAACAGACAAGCTGGTCCTCGCTGCTGGATTGAGATATACGGAGGACGAGAAGTCCATAACTGGCACGTCAGATACTATGGCGTCCTATTGTACGACTACACCGACTCCATGTCTCAATGCTCCGTTCTTGCCGTTTTCTGACGGCGCACAATCTGCTATTGAAACACTCGGATTATTTCCGATAGTCGACAATTTCATTTACGGTTCAATGGCGGCGCCAGCGACCAGTTATCTGCGGACAATCGTAGATAAAGATGAGCGCATAGTGGATAGCAAGACAACGTATCACCTCGGTCTCGAGTATGACCTTACAAACTCCTCGTTGTTGTTCGCAACCTATGAAACTGGTTTTCGTTCGGGTGGCTTCTCTTTTTCCGCTGCTAGACCCAGTTTTGATCCAGAGGAAATTGCTGCTTTAACGGTAGGTTCTAAAAATCGATTTTTTGCCGATAGGCTTCAACTTAATCTAGAAGCATTCTACTGGGAGTATGAGGATCAGCAAGTCACGCATGCCGGCAACGAGCCAAACGGGAGCCCGGGTTTTTTTACGGAGAACATCGGGAAGTCCGAAATTTCAGGACTTGAAGTTGATGTTCAATTCATGGCCACGGAAAATACTCTACTCAGTGCCAATCTACTTTATCTTGATGCAGAGTGGACGGACTTTAAGTATAACGTTCCTGCAAATGAAAACCCGGTGCTCACTGGGAATGGGCCATCGGTATATTTCCCCGTGGTAACCGGATGTGACTCCGCAATTAGTGGTGCAGAGTGGGAAATAGACTGTTCAGGGCTTGATGCTACGCATTCTCCAGAATTCGCGGCTAACATAGGTGTTCAGCATACCATTCCAGTAGGTGTTGATAGCGCAATACTTGCAGGGCTGAGATCGTACTTCCAAACAGATGCTATCAATGGCTTCGATCACCTTGAGGCGCAGAAAGTGGACTCATATTGGAGTACAAACGCGGATATAACTTACGAGTGGAATGGGGGGGCTTATTATATTGCGGCATACGCTAACAACATTGAAAATAATAGGCATATTCAATCAAGTAGCTACTTTGCCACCAATTCGGTTCTCGCGGGGTCGCCCGTAAATCCAAGAACTTATGGTATCCGGTTCGGAGCATCGTTTTAACCAGTTCCAATAGTTGTCGCCCATCAGCTCGCCGATGGAGAGTTTCGGAGATAGGGTGGGCGACAACATATGCTGGAGGAATGTCACCCGCCAGTCATAGATGCCTGGTAATTATTGCGATGTTGTACTGATATTTTACTAGTTCGTTTATTCGAGTGTTTCGGCTAGAGAACTGTTAAGAATTCCTGCCTTCGAGCTTGCTATACCTAACGAAATTGTAGTGGCTGCAATTTCTGGGTCTCTTAGCCACGAAGTGTTGGCGCTACTGAATATTGTGAGCTCTTTCCAGGCATTACCTTCATCGGTTAATAGGAATAGTCGAAACAACCGCTGTAATTCACTATTAAGTCTATTACAAAGAAATATTAAATCGCGGTTATTTGTAATCCTTGCCAGAACCGTAAACATTTCATTTGAATGTTGTAGACTTTTATCTATTGAGTTTTTTGACTTGGACATTTTACTTGCAATTAAATCTAGTTCTTTTAGATCTTCTTCTGTCAGGTTTTCTGATGCTCTGCGTGCAACAAGCGGTCCGACTAAACTCCATAAATCAAATAAGTCCCCAATAGTTTTTTTATTGATCGCTGTTGCTCGGTATCCGCTGCGTGGCATGGTTTCAACTAGGCCATCATAATCTAACCTAGCCAAAGCCTCCCGCACAGGAGTGCGCCCAAACCCTACTCTTTCGATTAAAGATTTTTCGGTGAATCTCTCGCTTGGCTGGATTTCACACCTAATTAGAAGGTCTTTAATGGTCTCATAGCATTCATTAGTTAGGCTCTGTGACATGAAAAGGAGCTCCAGATAAAGAGAGGTTATGTAATTTGGCCGAAAATGTAGATAGGAATCTGGTATTCAGTGAATCGTGTATTTCATGATTAAAGTGATCGCATAATACGTAATGAGCAGTCATAAGTCTGTGCTCCACTGTACTTGATAGTAACACTTGCTTTATTTTTGGTCATGCCAAATTTATCGGGTTGGTAAGGCTTTCTCTGGCCTTACTGGTCTTTCATTCGGTATTTTCGATAGTTACACATCGGTCGTATTCTTGTGCCCCTCCTAGCATTCGATTTTCTTGAGCTGTAGCGGTCTACGAATCCCGGACACCAAATTAGGTAGTAAGGTTGCCACCTGAATCAGAGGAGTTCATTGAGTAGATAATGTCGATCCTTTTTTCCCGAATTCAAACTGGTGGCTGAACGTGGTGGTGTGACACCGGTCAGTAAAGCCCCCCACCCCCGGAGCAACAAAAATTCTAAGAGCCTGAAACTCGCATAAATCACCTGGAGCGGGAGAAAGCTGCCGCTCTCTTGATCTCCGTCGAGATGAATCGTACGCGCAGTTAGACCGATTAATAGGCCGGAGCCCGTGGAACTGGTCTGCGAAGCGTTTGAACTTCCTCGATCATGCTATTACTAATTAGGCGCCGGAAGAATGCCATAGATACACCTAGGCGTCAGCTCAGGGTCCTGCTCATTGACGTCTTCAGGCGAAAACGGAGTTCCGCGGGCAGCCGCACAATCGTAGGACTGCTTAACGATCAGCGGGTTGTTGTCAGACGTTTCAAAGTTCACAGTCTGATGCGTGAAGCCGGCCTAATCTGGAAGCAGCCCGGCCCACATAAATACAAGGGGGCGGCCGTCGAGTGACCGGATATACCGAATACACCGACGGAAAGACTATTCCGGAGCCTGCAAGGTGAATGGGTACGCTCCCTCGGCTAGGGCTCCATCGCGGGGTCAAGCCGGGACTTCAGCCACTACCTGATGACTTATTACAACCAAGGGCGTTCACATCAAAACAGCGATGGCATGTCACCCACAAAGGCTGAAGAAAATCTTAACTTACTGTCAGGAAGTAGTTGACCACTACATGATATCGGTCTTTGTCGTCCAACCGTGTGATGATTGGCAATACAATACGTTTAAGTTAAGGTGGCTTTGGTCCTGTAAGCCTTCAAGCCCAGCGGCCTGAGGGGCCTATTCAGACGCTTTTTCCTACTCTGCTTCCGACGTTTTTCATGTCTACTAGAAATGCTGTTGCCCTGTTTCTGTTATTCGTAGGAATTGGATCCGCTGCCTACATGTATCTCACGGTATCGAGTGAGTCCGTAGAACGCGAGTTAATGCAGACATCGCAATCTTCCGAAGAACAATCTCCCTCTGAGCCGGCGGCCGCTTATATGGGCAGTCAAGCCTGTGCGAATTGTCATGCTGATCAAGCTACCTTGTGGAGTGGATCCCATCACGAGGAATCCATGGCGCACGCCTCGGCACAATCTGTAAAAGGGAATTTTGAAAACCAGACACTGCACGCACTGGGCATAGAGCACCGCTTCTACCGGCAGGACGATGGCTTCTGGGTATCAACACAAGGCGTCGATGGCGGTCGCGCAGAGTTCCAGGTGCGCTACACCTTCGGCACCGAGCCCTTGCAGCAGTACCTGGTGGAGATGGATGGCGGACGACTACAGGCCCTGCCACTGGCCTGGGATACGGCTAAAAACCGTTGGTTCCACTTGCAAGAGCATCAGGTGCCGCAGCCAGGCGAATGGATCCACTGGACTCAGGGCGGGATGAACTGGAACAGCATGTGCGCAGACTGTCATAGTACCGGGCTAAAAAAGAACTTTGATACCAAGACCGGAACGTACGATACCCATTGGGCAGAAATCGATGTGGGCTGCGAAGCCTGCCACGGCCCCGGCTCTATCCATATCGCACAGGTGAGCGAGGGTAAGGCATTAAGCCAGAATACTCTCTACATGATTCGCGGAGAACCGGCCGCCCAGCTGGTCGAAGGCTGTGGGCGCTGCCATGCCCGCCGGCAGCAGCTCACACCGGTCTTTACTCACGGTTCGAACACTTTGCTCAATCACTACCTGCCAATGAATCTTCAGGCCGGCCCCTACCACAGCGATGGGCAGATCAATGAAGAAGTGTTTGTTTACGGGTCCTTCACCCAGAGCAAGATGTATCAGATGGGCGTGGGCTGTATCGATTGTCACGATCCACACAGTACGCGCATCAAGCGCCCCGGTAATACCCTGTGTACTGGCTGCCACGCACCGCAAAAGTACGACACTCCCGAGCATCACCATCATCCGATGGCGGCCACACGGCAGTCAGACGCCTATACGACCGGGAGTGGCAACCAATGTGTCGACTGCCATATGCCCGGCCAAAATTATATGACCAATGATTTTCGCCGGGACCACAGCCTGCGCATCCCGCGCCCGGATCTGAGCGTGGCGTTCGGTATTCCCAACGCCTGCAACACCTGCCACGAGGACAAATCGCCTGAATGGGCAACGCGGCAGATCGATCACTGGTATGGCAGCCCGCGACCTGCACATTTTTCGGAGACCCTCGCACGGGCAATCCAAGCGGCAACGGAGCCCACACAAATAACGGAGCCTCTTGCAAAATTGCTCGACGACCGGAATCAACCCGCCATAGCCCGTGCCACCGCAGCGGATCTGCTGGCCCCCCTGCTCAACGAGCCACACGCGTTCGAAGTGCTGCAACAAGCGCTTACCGATACCAACCCACTGGTTCGCACAGCGGCCGCACGCGCGTTCTACAGTGTGCCCATGGCATACAAACAGTCGCGACTCATTCCGCTACTGAGTGATCCCGTTGCCGCCGTGCGCATCACTGCGGTACAGAGCCTAGTGGAAATGGAAGATGCGCAGCTCCTAAGCCTCCCCTCAGAAACCCAGCGCCATTACCGGGATGCGCTGGCGGAGTACCAGCAATCGCTGGAGGTTAACGATGATTTTGTCTCATCCAGCCACCAGCGGGGGCTTGATCTCGAAAAGGCCGGCCATTTCGGGGCCGCAATACAGGCTTATGAGCACGCCCTCACCATTGACGATCGCGCAAACGCCTCGCGTATGAACCTCGCCCAGATTCACTATCAGTACCATCAGTTCGATAAGTCGGAAGAGCTGTTTCGCAAAGTTCTGTCACAGGAACCGGATGCTGCTCCAACGCGCTACGCATTGGGCCTGTTACTGGCGGAGATGGGTAAGCTGGAAGACGCAGAAAAGGAACTGGAAAACGCCGCGCTGACAGGGAACAACGCGCGGATCTGGTACAACCTCGGAGTACTAAGACACCAGCAGAGAAAATGGCAAGATTCTGAAGAGGCCTACCACCAGGCACTGGCGCTTGAGCCGACCAATGTCGAGTACATAAGTGCCCTTGCCAGTCTATTGATCCAAAGGGGAAAGCATTCGGAGGCAAAAAAGCAGCTTGTAATTGGCCTTAAAAGCTCTCCGACGGACCAGCGGCTTTTACGTCTTGATGGGTATCTGGATTCTCTCAAAGAAGGCTAGATTGTGCTGGCACAATGGCAAACCCGGGGCGTTCAGGACAGATTCTAGCGTCTTAAAATACCTATTCTCATACTCAATCGGTGACAGCCCGGTGCACATGCTGGCACAGGGTAAAAAGAAAACCCACCGCGCCTACATCTGGGCTTACTGTAGTACCTCGGCGGCACCAAAAAAATTAGGGCCGAAATCACTAGTAAATATTTTATATCTCTCAGATTTTTCCAAATCCAGTAACAATATAATTCAATCCTCCTTAAAGGTTGATGAGTCTTTCCACAGATATAAGTTACTTATCTTATTCTAAGTATCCGTCTTGCATGGCTTATCTAACAACAGCCCGCCTAAAAAAAAATGCGCATTAATTAGGTTAAATGCGCAGTAACGACCGAGTTAATGCACATTGGGATTTGAAATGGGCGATAACTAAAAATAAAAAAATTTTTTGTAGCATTTCAAGGCATCGTTCATAGAATCGACCGATCTAGGCAATTCAAGTTAACGATTCTACGTGCTTATCAATGAGACATTTCCAATTAATACGTGCTCCATCAACTAGAAACTTCAAATTTATATTGATAACAAATGAGGGAGATGAGTTTGAACCCTTCTCGATAGCAATTCGAAACATGACGCGTCAAGGGTATTCGTCAAACACCATTGAACAATATAGCGGACATATTGCTCGTTTCATCAATTACATATATGAAGCCGCACTACATATTCCAAAAGCATCACCAGAAATAATCGAGCAAGCAATTTATAGCTATAGAGACTATTTGCTATTCGGCGTCGATTCTTCGGACTGGCTCGCAAGACGTGTTGCCATTGAACTGAAACCAAAGAAAACGACGAGCCAACGTTCACTCATTCCAATTGGGGCTGCAATCAGCTACTTCCTAACGCTATCTGACGCATCAGCAATTGCTAATGGTATTCCACCCCTACTACCCAGAGTCACGCAGCCGACATTCAAACATTTATCCCCCTACGAAAAGAACCGTATTAAGCAATCAAGCATGCTGTCTGGCGTCATAAGAAATGGGACGAAGTTTACGAAAAAATCCGATGGGTTATTTCGAGTCCCCAGGGGTAATCGAGCGGCAATCAATGCTCGAGATCCCTTTCCTTTCGATAGGGCGAGAGATCTGATAGTGCAAACTAGATCGCTTCGCGACCGCGCATTCTTCAGTTTGTTAGCCGCTTCAGGCTGCAGACAACATGAAGCGCTTCAAATACGAATCTGTGACGTTGACTTCAATGACTTTTCCGTAAAATTGATCAATCCTTTCTCTAGAAAAAATACCGGATTGGAACAAAGTGAGTATGAAAAGCTAGCATGGAAAGGTAGAGCAACTGATCAGACTTTCTTAATTGAACCATTTAAAACGCTGTTTTTTGAGAATTTAAGTAAATATCTCAAGCGCGAAAGAAATCCATATTGTCGACACGATTTTATTTTCCAAAAAGATAACGGAAGGCCTTACTTTACCAGTAGTAGGCAGTCACGAGCAGAGACGTTTTCCCGAATAAAAAATGAAATAGGCCTTGGTGGAAAAAGTAACATCTCTGTCCATTCACTGCGTCATATGTATGGAACATATACTTTGAACTACATTCCAATCGGTGACGATCTCGGTCTTAATGAATCTATAGTCCGCCTTCTTATGGGTCACTCATGTATTACTAGCACGAGACTGTATGCCAGAAAGGATACGGATCAAATACGATCTGCAATTGAGTATTCGAACCAACTAGTTTCCGAGCATGCCTCGAGACTATCTCTTAGTGAAATCAGAATAAACTATCACAAAATGGAGATAAAAAGATTGCTGGATTTAGATAGTGAACGTTAAAAGTTACGGGATAGGTATATGATTAACATTTCTTTGGAAATCGAAATTAAAAAAAATAATGCGGTTTTAGAAAAATGCATTACCAAGGCAATTAGTCAGACTCGAAATATTCTTTTTCAAGAATTTAGTGAAGGAAAGGAAATCCAAAATGATGACATTTCAAGTTCTACCGCCAGATCTCCAATGACTCACACTCTTGCCTTCTGCAAGTATTTTGATAAAAAAAATTTCCAAAACATTTCTTTATCTGCGAAAGAATTTGTTCGAATTTGCCACAAAATTTACACAAGCAAGTCGACTATTAGGAAAAACGATTTTTCTTTGATAATCCCAAATTACCAAAACGTGCAAGAAAGTATATCCGCCACGTTCATAAAGCAGATAATCCGCGGGATTGGGGTAATGCTACTGTCGCTTTGGAGGCAAGATGCCGTTATTCTGACATCAAACTTTAGAATTCCATTAACCACACAAGGGACAAGAGGAGAAAAAAAAGAGATTTGCAAATCACTATATTCTGAAGTTCTACTCTTTTTCCAAAATTTTAGACAGCCAATTTCTGGAGAAAAAAATTATAAACTCAAGGTTAGTAAAGGACTCAATAAATCCCTGCAGCATCACATTCAGCAAAGTGGCTGGAAGTTTATTATCGCCACAGATTGGCACAAAATTGAAGATGTAAATGTTGACGACTCTGTTAAATTTCTAAAAGCTATCGCAGACCATAAATCAGGAAAAACTTCGTTCGTCCCGCTGACAACTCCAATTAAGGATATGCTTTTATTACTTAGGGAATCATTCGGAGAGCGTGTTTGTTACACAATGGATGATTTCTTAAACGCAAGGAAAGAAATTTTCAATAGAAAGATAAAGGATTCTAAGTATTCAACTTCGTCACTCCTTAGTCCCCATTGTTGCGGAGATATTGCAAACTTTGATGTTAGAGCAGCATCTAAAGAGTGGGCAGAAACACAAGAAAACTACGTTTCCTTGAAAAGAAAGCGAGGGATGAAGTCGTATAAGGAAATATATAAGTCCCTCAAAATATTAAATGAATTCCTTTTCTTTGAGATTCCACAATTCTATCAGGCCCAAGATAAGCCATTAATTGTCCCCAGCAAACCAAAAGAATTCACACGGAAATATATTGACGGATCGAATGGAACTCCATCTCTAATTGATTTCATATGTGATAATAGGTCCACTGATACTGCCTACGGGCACTTATTGAAAATTGATAAATATTTCGATTACCTTCAGCGAGAATCTACAAACAGGCCATCTTTACACGGTTTCGTAAACCCACTGATCCGAAAGATTGACTTTCCTTTAATAAAACGACGTTCTGGCACCTCGAAAACAATAATTTGCCAGGAACACTTTTCGCCCATGCTCTCTTATCTGTATGCGCTTGAGCAATTTATATGGTACATCGTCAAGTCACTAGTCGAGGAGAGTACGAACTTTGAGTTAAGAAGCAAGATCCTGAATGAAATAGAGAATATTTCCCCGGCTTACGACACCTTAATTGAAACTGAGCGATTCGGTTTTATTCCTTTTATTTATCACAGAGGCAGTCTTTATCCAATAAAATGGATTCACAAGTCGTCGCTTTCACTTTCCTATAGAAAGGTGAAAAACTATGAACCTTCGAAAGTTCCAAACATAATCCATCTTCACCAAACTCTGATTTCATTTGAAACAGGTATCAGGCATATCCATATTCGTTGGCTAGACAAGGATAAGTATGATGAAAGGATCAATCGTAAACTCCCACTCCCTCCAATATGTGAACTTGTTGTAAATACAGATAAAGTGAAGCATGATCCGTGGACGGCTCATGTGAGCCGGAGAGTTATAATCTTATTAGACAAACTGAAATATTTGAGAAGTAGATATAATGAAACTTGGGTAGGAAATAGTTACTGGTATGATGGACATGTACGCTCGCCATTTGGAAAAATAAAGCCACTATTCCCTATTGGCGGCGACCGCCCTGATGGAGGCAAGCCCTCTGACGACGGCGTATACATTAGGAAATTTCGTGAGTTTTTAATTGCCTTTCAAGAATTTGCTAATGATTCAAATCTTTTTGACAGCGCTATTGGACTAGCTAGCTGTTGTGAATACAGAACGTCCGATGGCCAATTAGCTAGGAAATTTGATTCTGATATTACTCCGCATAGCGCACGCGCAACAGTCGTCTCCCAACATATTAAAATACTTCCACCATGGGTTATTGGACGTTACATAACTGGGCATGAAAACGAAGCCACGGTAATTTACTATTCTGTAATTGATCCGCAAGTTATCGATAGTGCGTCGGCTCAACAAAATCTTGCTTTGAAAGGTCTTCATCCATTACTTTCGAAGCCCGGAGATGGCCTAAAAATAAAAGCAGATGATATCCATTCAAAATTGCGCCAGGCAATCAATGAGAATATATCAGAAGCATTTTCAGATTTTGGAGCGATCTCAGTTGGCCATGAACATTCTGAGGGCCGCATAGAAAGTGGGATTTCAATTGCAAAGGAAGTAAGCCGAAATCAGCTTGCCCACAACTCTACACATATTTGTCCCTACAATAATATTTGCCCAAAAGAAGTAATCCTGGAAGTAGGAGAAAGAAACTGCGGGCAATGCTGGGCCTCAATTAAAACAGTCGATCACCTACCTAGAATAGCTGCTCATATTCGAGCACTTCACTTTAAAGTGAATGGATTGACTGAACGGATTTTTTCACTAAAAGCACAGGGAGTTAGCGAAAACATTTTAGCCAATTTCGATAAGGACCGACACGGCTTAGCTAACGAAGTGGCAGCCTGGATTGCCTCGTTCACAATTCTAGAGCAGTTCAGAAAAGACTCTAGAACCCGTGATAAATACCTAATTAAAAAACCAGATATCATTGAAAAAAACCTAGAGGTTATGAAGGCAGGCAGTGACGAGCTATCTAGTATTTTAATCAGAGTTCGTGATGCTCAATTATATCCAGAGTTTTTCACCGAGCAACTTAACTCAAACCTCGTAAAACTTAGAAACAAAATTTTGGCAAAGAATGGCGATATAGATAGATTAATAAATCAGCCTACCGGCTACTCCCAGCTTGATGAATTTCGCGGAATCATAAGAGGAATCTGCGATCACGCTAACGTAAGCGTTGAGGGATTATTTAATTTTATGTTATCTGAGCCCCCCTCAGGAAATCCATCTTTAATTGAGATATTGTAATGCCGGTTAATAAAGGCACTGACAACTTTAAGGCACATCGTGATAAAAAAGTTAATAAAGTGTGTGAAATGATTGACCAGAATTTAATGCGTCTTCGCAGGTCAAAAGCCAAATTTTCAAACTTCAATTCTTTAGCAACCTATTTGTGCTCTGCAATTTCTCAAGCACTTACTATAGAGCATTCCCACAATAGCGAAGGGACTCCGCCAAAACCAATTTCAAAAAGCACTTTATATAGAAATAAAATATATAGAGAAAAAATTATATTATTTTTGAGACAAAATCACGAAAATAGTAGCCTGCCATTAAAGTCAGAAAATTTACATAGTTCAATATATGAAAAAGAAAATTTTGAGCTGCGAGCTGAAGTGGCTACGTTAAAAAATAAAATTATTTCGCTAAAGCGGTATATTGAAAATAAAAATGTAGTTGATAATCCTGAAGAGGTGGTATCAAAAAAAATATCGACATCAACACAGCATATGGAAAAATTCCATCTCACTTCATCTGCATTACAAACATTATTAGAAGCTACCGAAGGTCAATTTATAATTGAAAACGGTCAACTAGTAGCAACCTCTAGAATTATTGACAATATCGTTGTCGACAAGGGCACCCTTAGCCCATTTATTGAATGGATTAATACTAATGGGAAATATTGAAATTGATAATTTACTGAAATCCATTATTAAGATTTCATTCTGATTGGTATGTAACAACGCTCTAGATTAATCTATATCCCATGCAAAACCAGCTCGCCGTTAGAATCTCGGACACCCTATTGAATTCTAATAAAAATCATCGTTTTGTGTATATGTATCTTGGCTCTCGAAGATCCAGAAGTATTTTCGACCAATAAAACTTCAATATAGTCACAAGTAGGGCTAGCTTTCAACTCGATACTGTCACTTTCGAAACGTTAGCTACTGAAACCATACTTGATGAATATCAAGTCCGATTAATGAAAGCAAGTAGAGGTCCAATATGAGTCCGTCAAATTCCGCTAGTTCATAGACGTTCTCTAGCCTGTACGCTTCTAAAGCTTTAAATATAAGCTCACTCCCCACGCCTGCCTCACCAAAGTTGAAGTAATGAAACTCGATATTGAGTTTTTATGCTTTAAACCTATAACCCACGACTAGACGGCTAAACTAATGACTACATCATGCTTGAACTCGGCATAGTCCCGCTTTTTTTTTGAACCCTGGACAACAGAATTCGCACACTAGCGATTCCAGTGGTTAAGTTATGTTCATACGGGGGTAGATTTGGGGGTATCAAATGAATCGGGGTTGTTTTCGGAGGAATATACATGCAAATATTTGTATATTTATTCATCGTCAAGATGCGCTTATAACCTATTGTTTTTACTTAGGATTCCAGTCAAATTTAGTTTCTAGGGCGTACACAGCAATCGTGCAACCTGACATAACCGGTTCAAGTCCTGCTGGGCCCACCAACTTCCCTCCCCCGCATATCCGCTTTTGACGGCGCTATTGAATGCCCGAGGCAGCCTTTTTCATTCCGGCTTCCAGCTTGTTGATGTCTTCCGGAGACAACTGCGGACGGTCGATATTGATCGTCAGTTTGTTCAGCGTGGCTGTGAGCGGGAACGGCGGCAGGTAGTCGGCGTCGTCGATGCCGGTAATGGTGTCGGAGCCGATATCGAAGCTCTCGTCCCACTGCAGAATGATGGGGATCGTCTTCTCCATCCGCTTGGTGGCGACCACCTTGCCGTCCACTTTCAGGGTGCCGGTGCCGCCCTTACCCACACCGGCAAAGCTGTTGTATTTGATCGTGCCCAGGCCGAGGCCATCGTATTTGAAGTCAAACACGATGGTGTGCTGTCCGGGCGCCAGCGCCTGCGGCGCCTGCCATTTCACCCACTCGAGGTTAAGCAGGTTCCAGTTGAACACCGGCTTGCCGCCGAGCAGGTAGAAACCCCAGCCCGCGAAGCGCCCGCCGGAGGTGGCGATCATGCCCTCGGCGCCGCCCTGCGGCACCGTGATGTCCGCGGTGATGGTGTAGGAGGTATTGAGCAGGAAGGGCGCGTCGCCCTGCGGGGTACCGGTCATCGGCCTTGTATAGACCAGCTCGTTGCGTCCGGCGGTAAGGCTCGGACGTTCGGCCGCAACCCTGGCCGCCACCGAGGCACTCATCGGGAACACCTGATACTTTTTGGCCTCGTCGATAAACATCTGCCGCATTTGCTTTACCTTGTCCGGGTGCCTGGCGGCAACATCTTCGGACTGGTTCCAGCTCTCGTTGAGGTTGTAGAGCTGGAATGTCTGATTGTTGAGCGGGTCGGTATTGGCTTCGCCGAAGGCATCCCAGGGCGCCCGGTTGACCTTGGTGCTGAGCAGCCAGCCATCATGGTAGAGCGCCCACTGCCCCATCATCTCGAAGTACTGGGTTTTGTGCCGCGACTCGGCTTTGGCATTTTTCGCGTCGAAGGTATAGGCAAAACTGGTGCCCTCCAGAGGCTTCTGCTTGATGCCGTCCACATACTCCGGTGCGGGGATACCGATGACCTCCAGCAGTGTCGGCACCACATCGATGACGTGGGTGAACTGCCCGCGCAGCGCCCCCTTGTCCTTGATGCGCTTCGGCCACGAGATGACCATGTTCTGGTTGACGCCGCCGAGCCGCGAGGCGTTCTGCTTGAACCAGTCGAACGGGGTGTCGAAAGCCCAGGACCAGCCTGCGGACATGTGGTTGTAGGTAAACTCGGTGCCCCAGGCGTCGTGGTATTTCATCTGCACATCGACTGACGGCGCGACGCTATTGAAGAACGCCACTTCATTGAAGGTCCCTTGCGGCCCGCCCTCGGCGCTGGTGCCGTTGTCGCCGTTGATGTAGATGACGATGGTGTTGTCGAGCTTGCCCAGCTCCTCGAAGGCCTGGATCACGCGGCCTATCTCATGATCGCTGTAGGCCGCGTAGGCGGCAAACACCTCGACCTGGCGGATGTAGAGTTTCTTGGCATCGTCACTGAGGCTGTCCCAGGGGGGGAGGATGTCCTTGGGCCAGGGAGTGAGCTTCTGGTCCGGCGGGATCACGCCGAGTTTCTTCTGGTTCTCGAAGATGCGCTCGCGCAGCTTCTCGTAGCCGTCGTCAAACAGGTGCATCGCGTGAATTTTATCGACCCACTCCCTGGTCGGGTGATGCGGCGCGTGGGTTGCCCCGGGCACGTAATGCAGGAAGATCGGCTGGTTGGGGTCACTCTGGTGGATCCGGTACATCCAGTCGATGGCATCGTCGGCCATCGCCGTTACCAGGTTCCAGGTGGGCTCCTTGCCGGTTACCGGCCAGATCTTCGCCTTGGGATCGGAGCGGTCCATTTTCAGGCTGCCCTCGTGCCCGATCCAGGGATAGATCTGGGTGGTGTTGCGGAACAGGTTCGGCCCCCATTGGTTGGCGTCGCCGCCGACGAAACCGTAGAAGTAGTCAAAGCCCATGCCGGTGGGCCACTGGGTGAACGGCCCTACCTGGCTGGCCTGGTAAGTGGGGGTATTGTGGTTTTTGCCGAACCAGCTGGTGGCGTAACCGTTGTCGCGCAGGATGCGGCCGATGGTCGCGTTGTCCACGCCGATGATACTGTCGTAGCCGGGAAAGCCGGTGGCCTGCTCGGCGATCACCCCGAAGCCCACCGAGTGATGATTGCGCCCGGTAATCAGCGCGGCGCGTGTGGGTGAGCACAGGGCGGTAGACATGATCCGGTTATAGCGCAGGCCGTTTTCGGCGATACGCTCCATCGACGGCGTCGGGATCACACCGCCAAACACACTGTTGACGGCAAAGCCGGCATCATCGGTCATGATCAGCAGGATGTTGGGCGCATCCTTCGGTGGCACCACGCGCGGTGGCCACCAGGGCGTGGATTGCAGGGCGCCCTCCTCGATCACGCCGCCGAATTTCGGCGCGGGTGCGGGTAACTGGTTGCCCGGAATCGTCGTGGTCGCGCTCGGCGAACCGGGCTCTCCGGTCTGCTGCTGCGCCAGCGCAGGAATTGCGAGCGCGAGCGCGATCATTGCCGTCATCCGTGACACAAACTTCATCGTCATTCCTCGATACTTCGTTACCGGCTCAAATAACCCGTATGGCTGTAGTTGCCCCCTTAAAGACTAGTTAATAGATACCCTTCCGCTATCCAACGAGAATTTTTGCGAAGCACTGAAGATAAATCCGAAAATTTCGCGGTTAAAAGTCTTCGCGAACCACTTCCACCAGCTGCTCCCTGGGTATCAGCAGTTCCACTTCGCCCATGGAATAGGGCCCCAGGGTATACACACCGTACCGCAGCACCAGTCCCTTATCCGTGAACCGGAAATCTTCGCTGCGTGCGAACGGCCAGTTCTCCCGAAAGTCTTGCTGCGCGTTCTGCGTTTCGAGCCACTGCTGATGCGCCGCCTGTGCCAGCGACCAGAATTTTCCCTCCGCTCCCGACTTGATCACGTCTTCCAGCACGACACGCCTGTTCTCCGACAGGTCCCAGTTCAGCCACCGGGTTACCGGCATGCCGTGGGCGCCGCCGCTGTAGACATAACTGGTGATTTGCACGGTGAGCAGATTGCCGCGACGCGCCAGTGCCTTTGCATCACCGGTCATCTGCCAGCGTGCACTGGAAATATCTGCAACCTTGCCGGCGTCCTCGATAAACGCCTGCGCTACCTGCGCAAGGCTCGTATCCGCCGCCACAGTGGTTTCGCCGTTGCCCTGCAGTTGCTCCAGCAGCTGCAGGCGCACCGCCTCGTTCAGCGCGGGGCGATCGCTAAATACCTCGCGATCGACCGTCACCGAGGTGCAATCATCCGCCGGCTCACAATCCGGAGCGCGCCATTCCATGGTTTCCATTTGTGATGCAAGAGCTGCCGCACCTGCGGGTTCGCGCTTTGCACAGGCAGTCAGCGTCATCAATATTCCGCACAGGAGAATTGCACCGCCAAGCGCTGCCCCACCCCGATTGTTCCCGGTTCCCATCATCATCACTGCCCTCCATTCATTGGTCCGCCTCTGGCGGAATGCCACAGCATAGCGCGGACCGCCACCCTGCGAACCGGCAAGCGCATTGTCCGCACATTCCACCACCGCCTCTCTTGATCCCTCCTCCAGCGTGATACAGTGACCGGTTCACAGAACTGGTCCAGCTGTGCCATTGCCACACCGCAGACCAGAACAGTAGCTCCGGGAGCCGCATTTGACCGCTTTCACCCTGAACAGCATCCGCGCCATGGTCGACGACCTCACGTTTGAACGCGGGGAAGACTACTTTCTGCGCGGGCGTGTGCAGGAAGCGATCTGGGATGAGCAAGCGCAAATTTATCGCGGTCGTGTGAAGGGCTCGGCGCGCCTTGTATACCGGGTAGAGCTGGATATGGACCACGGCCGCCTGGTAGGCCTCTGCTCCTGCCCGGTGGGGCTCAACTGCAAGCACGCTGTGGCCACTGCGCTCGAACTGTTGCAGAGGGATCAAAAGCCTGCGCAGCTGCCGGAAACAGCCCCCCAGCAGAAAACCGCGGCGGCCAGGACACCCGAGTGGCAGCGCTGGCTGGAACAACTGCCGCCGGCGCCGGGGCCCACCCCCGCGGATCTGGAACACGGTCAGCACTACCTGCTCTACGTGCTGGAACAAAACCCCCAGGGGCGCCTGCAGCTCGCCACCCAAAGGGGTTACCTGAAAAAGGACGGCAGCTGGAGTCAGCTGAAGCACTTCGCCCCGGATACGGCCCGGCTGGGCTGGAACCGACCCAGTCATCTGCTGGATGAAGACGTCACCATTCTGCAACTGCTGCCACGCATCAACGCTGCCGGGCAGCTGGGGCTCGTCGGTGAGCAGGGTCGGCAGGCGCTGGTTCACCTGTTCAGCTGCGGCCGCTTTTACTTTGAAGACGCACCGATCCAGCGCGGCTCAGCAAGGGCACTCAACTGGACGTGGCAGACGCGAGACGATGAAAGCCTACAGCTGGTGGCAGAACTGGAAGGCATCGGATCTATCACGCAATGGAAGCTGATCCCGGTCACTCCCCCCTGCTATCTGGACACGGACACGGCGGAAGTCGGCGACATAACCACCGCACTACCCACCACCCAGCTGGCTCATCTGCTGGAAATGCCCGCGGTGTCCGCGGCAGACGTGGGACTGATGTCGGTGCAACTGCGCCAGCTGGTTCCCGCTACACAACTGCCGCTGCCGGTGGAACCCAGGCTGCAGCGTGTGAGCGAGTTTACCCCGCACATTACCCTGGTGGGCTGCGACCTCGGCCACTACAAATTGCCCGCACTGAAGCTGCACTTCAATTACGGCGGGTTTTCCCTGGCGCCCCCTTACAGCAAACAGTTCGAGGGAAAAGAGGCGACCTTCACGCAAGGCAATACCTACTACCAGATCACCCGCGACCTGGAAGCGGAACACCGCTGTTGCAACCAGATTCACGCGCAGGGACTCTACCTGATCGCCGAGCGTCTCGGCGGCCAGGAAGAAGTGTGGGTACCCGACGCCACCGCGCCGGAAAAGATTTTCGACAACTGGCGGGAGCTGCTGAGCCAACAATTTCCAGAATGGGAAAAACAGGGCTGGGTAATCGACAGCGATCCCAGCTACCAGTTCGAACTGACCCGCGCGAATGTCGCCATTGAACTGTCCGACAGCGACAGCCATTGGTTCGAATTCGGACTCAATATCACGCTCCCGGATGGACGCCAGTTGCCCATAGTCACGCTGGTTGAGCGCTGGCTGGAGCAGGATGCGCCACAACAACTGACCATTAATATCGATGGCGAATGGATCGGCATCGATACGGGTCCGCTGCAAAATATTCGCGGCCTGTTGCTGGATTTACTGCGGGAAAAAAGGCTCGGCGCACCGGTGCGGCTGCCGGCATTCCAGGCCGCGCAGTTCGAAGGTGCGGCGAATCTGAACGGGCTTCGCGCCCCTGCCACCCGCAAACTGATCGAGTTGCTGCACAACTTTTCCGGGCTGGAGCCCGTGCCGGCCCCGAAGCATCTCAACGCGACCCTGCGCCAATACCAGCAGGACGGCCTCAACTGGCTGGTATTTTTGCAGCGTCACGGCTTTGGCGGCATTCTCGCCGACGACATGGGTCTCGGCAAAACCCTGCAGACCCTTGCGCTCATCCAGCACATGAAGGAGGTGGGACAACTGACAAGACCCGCGCTGGTGATCGCCCCGACGAGCCTCACCGGCAACTGGTCGCGTGAAGCGGCGCTATTCGCACCGCAGTTGAAAGTGACGCTGATTCATGGCCCGGACAGAGTCCCGGCGTTTGCCGAAATCGACCACAGCGACCTGGTGATTACCACCTATCCACTGCTGGTAAGGGATCATGAGCGCTATCAGAAGAAGTCGTTCAGCCTCGTCGTCCTCGACGAGGCACAGGCGATAAAAAACCCCGACACAAAAATCGCCGAATGCGTGCGCGAACTGCGCGGCGATATCCGCCTGTGCCTCTCCGGCACCCCGCTGGAAAATCACCTGGGGGAGCTCTGGTCGCTAATGGACTTCGCGCTGCCGGGACTACTGGGCGAACGTAAGACCTTCCAGAAGGCCTATCGCACCCCGATCGAAAACCAGGGCAACCACGACCGCCAGCAGGAGCTCGCACACAAGGTGCGGCCATTCATGCTGCGCCGCACCAAGGCCGAAGTGGTATCCGAGCTGCCGCCAAAGACCGAAACCATCCAGTATGTGGAACTCGGCAGCAAACAGCGCGCACTGTATGAAAGCGTGCGTATCAGCCTGGAAAAACGCATCCGCGATCTGGTGGCGCGCCAGGGCATGGGCAAAAGCCACATCGAATTTCTCGACGCGCTGTTGAAATTGCGCCAGACCTGTATCGATCCACGCCTGGTAAAGCTGGACAAGGCGAAAGGCATTCACGAGAGTGCGAAACTCGAATGGCTCGCGGAAACCCTGCCACAGTTACTGGAGGAAGGCCGCAGCATCCTGATTTTTTCCCAGTTCACCCAAGTGCTGAAGCTGATCGAGGAACAGCTCGCGACGCAGAAAATCAACCACGCCAAACTCACCGGGCAGACCCGCAAACGCCAGCAGGTCATCGACAGTTTCCAGAACGGTGAAGTGCACGTTTTCCTGATCAGCCTCAAGGCCGGCGGGGCCGGTCTCAACCTTACCGCTGCCGACGTGGTGATCCACATGGACCCCTGGTGGAATCCCGCCGTGGAAAACCAGGCCACCGACCGCGCCTATCGCATCGGCCAGGACAAGCCGGTGTTTGTGTATAAGTTAGTGGCAGCCGATACGGTGGAGGAGCGTATCCACCAGATGCAACAGAAGAAGCAGGCACTGGCGGATGCACTGTTTGATGCCACCAGCGCAGCAGCATTACCCTCGGATAACGAGCAGCTTCTGGCATTGCTTTCCGACTAGATTCGGTTAAATATGCAAACCTCTTGCGAGCCCTGCGTGCCATCCTCCCTTTTTAAAATGGCATTTAACGCAGCTACGATATCCCCATACACAGATACTTGGTTTCGAGGTAGTCATCCAAACCGTACTTGGAACCTTCACGCCCGATACCGGATTCTTTAACGCCGCCAAACGGAGCCATTTCATTGGAAATGCCACTCTCGTTGATACCCACCATGCCGTATTCGAGCTGCTCTGCAACCCGCCAGATACGACCGAGATCGCGACTGTACATGTAGGCGGCGAGACCATAGGGCGTATCGTTTGCGATCGACACCGCTTCCTGGTCGTTAACAAAGCGAATGACCGGTGACACCGGCCCGAAAATTTCCTCGCGGCATATGGGCGATTCAGCGGCCACTTCCAGAACGGTGGGCAAATAGAAATTTCCATTTCCATTGCCACGCTTGCCACCGATCAATATGCGCCCGCCGGCAGCGCAGGCCTCCCCAACCAGCCGCGCAACCTTGCCCACCGCGTCCGCGGTAATCATCGGCCCCAAATCGACCCCGTCTTCGAAGCCGCTGCCGATCTTCAGCTCCGCCACTCTCGCGCAGTATTTTTCGATAAATTTATCATAAACAGCGTCCTGGACAAGAATGCGATTGGTACAAATACAGGTTTGCCCGGCATTGCGGTATTTTGAGGCGATCGCCCCTGCCACTGCGCGGTCGATATCCGCATCGTCGAATACGATAAACGGCGCATTGCCGCCCAGCTCCAGAGAAACTTTCTTGACCGTTTGCGCGCACTGCGCGGCCAGCAGCTTCCCCACCGGGGTTGAGCCGGTGAACGACAGCTTGCGAACGGCCGCATCGCCGGTAAACACTTCGCCAACTTCCCGTGCACGGCTGCTGACGACGACATTGAATACGCCGGCCGGCACCCCGGCCTTCTCTGCCAGTACCGCCAGGGCCAGCGCGGAAAGCGGTGTTTCTGCCGCAGGTTTGCACACAAAGGTACATCCTGCGGCCAATGCCGGTGCCAGCTTGCGGGCAAGCATTGCACTGGGGAAATTCCACGGAGTAATGGCCGCGACCACCCCTACGGGCTGCTTGAGCACCAGTACGCGGCGATCATTGTTAGGCGGAGCGATTACATCACCGTATATGCGCTTCGCCTCTTCGGCAAACCACTCGATATAGCTGGCACCATACAGGATTTCAGCACGCGCTTCCGCCAGCGGTTTACCCTGTTCCGCAGTGAGGATCAGCGCCAGCTCTTCGGTGTGCCTGATGATTTCGTCATGCCAGGTGCGCAGGATGTGTGCACGCTCTTTTGCCGTTTTGTCCCGCCACATGGGCAAGGCAAGCTCGGCGCTGCGCACCGCGGCAGTCGCTGCTTCGCGGTCGAAGTCCCAGACCGTTTCAATCGTCTCGCCCGTAGCCGGGCAATGCACCGCCAGGGTTGACTCACCTCGCCACCATTCTCCGCCGATGTACGATTCTTTTCGCAGCAACGGCGTGTTCAATAACTTATGCATAACTCTCACGTCTTGATGATGAATATCAGCTAGGCAGCCGAACCCTTGCGGGTATCACAAATCATTGCGTCACCCCAAAGAAGTTGCCAATCCAGTAGGCAGCGCAGATATTGACATCTTCCGCGTAGGCACCGGTCGCTCCGCATTGCCCAGCATCGGAGCCTGGATCCACCGCAATGGCGTGCCCCAGCCCCTGGATCGTTACGGTCTGTACCCGATTTCCCCCCGCGTCTGTGTTGTAAAAATTGCGAGGATGCCCAACTAGCTTCTCATCAGAATCCGCGATCACGTCGATGCCGTGCACACTGGCCCACTGCTCCAGCTGCTCATGCTGAGTGGACGGATAAATCAGAGGATCAACACTGCCATGCCAAATCTGAACACGCGGACGGGCGCCGTTATAGTCGGGGTAACCGCTGCGTGCCAGATCCCCCCATTGCAATGCGGTCAGGTTTTTACTGCCATTACTGCAGCTCGCAAGGTCCTTAAGTTGCATGGCGCACTTGTATGGAAAACTGGACTGTGGTGCGCCGGCGGCGATCGCATCTGGATAAGTGGCCAGCATGACATTGGTAAGATGCCCCCCTGACGACATACCCGTCATAAAAACTTTTGCTGGCGACAGAGCATATTGCGACACCATGTAATCGATCATCTGTTTGACGGAAAGCGGCTCGCCACTGCCGCGTTCCTGGTGCGCAGGCTCCCAGGTTCGAAAGCAGCCCGCGAGCGGCTCGTTGGCAGTTGAGGTCTGGGGAAATATCAAGGCAAAGTCGTAAGTGTTCGCCAACTGGATCCAGCCCGATGTATCGGCAAATCCCTGCGCGGTTTGGGTACAGCCGTGTGCCACCACCACCAGCGGCGAACCTGCCGGCATATCCGCTGGAACATACTGGAACAATTGCAGGTTCCCCGGATTGCTGCCAAAACCCGTGACCTCTGTAAGGTCTGTGGACAGCGCTTTTACAACCGGGAGGGAAAGGAACATCGCCAGGAACAGTGAAAGGTTTAACCTTTTCATTATTATTCTCCAGTGGTTCGGTATGCAGAACCTGCTGACCTCCCTTTATCGGCAACCGGTCGTCACAATCAAAAATGCAAAGCCGACGCCGGGCTGTAACACCACCCCGGCGCCGCGATTTGATCAAACCAGTAAGCGGTGCGGGCTCTGCAACAGCTTGCAGGTTTCAGACAGGAATTGTGCCGCGGGCACACCATCGAGTACCCGGTGATCCCAGGTAAGTGACAGGTTCATTTTCTTTTTCTTCACCGGTGTATTGCCGTCCCACTCCATCCCGTCATACATCCGGTTCACCCCCAGAATACCTACCTGCGGTTCGTTGATGATCGGGGTAAACGACTGCACGCCGTAGACACCGAGCGTACTCACGGTAAATGTTCCATCGGCCATATCCGCGGCAGTCAGGGTGCCGGTGCGGGCGGCCTCTGCCAACCGCGACACCTCGAGTGATATTTCGCGGATGCTGAGTTTGTCGGCATTGTGCACCACCGGTACAACCAGGCCGTCCTCCAGAGCTACTGCCACGCCGATATTCACGGCACCATTCATGACAATTTCGTTTTCGCTGTAGCGTCCGTTCATCAATGGGTACTTGCGCAGTGCCTTGGCGACCGCCTTGATAATCAGGTCGGTATAGCCGGGGCGGATATTTTCTTCCTGCCACTCTTCGATCAGTGCAGAGCGCAGCTTTACGGTTTCATCCGCGATGAATTCCATGTCCATACTGAGCTGAGCATTGTTCTGCAGGCTACTCACCATACGCCGGGCAATGGTTTTGCGCATCGCGGTGAGTGGAATGCTTTCACTCCCACTGCGTGGGGATACGGGCTGATCCGTGTATTGCCAGCCCTGCGCGCTGCGCGAGGGCGCGGCCATACTGGCGGTATCCGGTGTTACCGGTGCCGCACTATTTTTCTCGGCGGGAACGTTGGCCAGCGCCTGTTGCACATCAGATTTGATCACACGGCCGGCAGGGCCCGAACCGTTCAGACTGCGGAAATCCACCCCTTTTTCCCTTGCGAGTTTGCGTGCGGCAGGTGTAGAGCGGACCCGGTCATGCATCAGATTGCGATCCAGATCCGTAATTGCCGCAGTCTCGCCCACAAGCCCGCTCGCCGGCTGGCTGCTCGCCGCTATTTCAGCACCGGCGCACGGCGCGGATGGGTCGCTCTCGCCCGGGGCCAGAATATAACCGACGAGATCGCCGGACATTTTCATTTCGCCCTCTTTTGCCAGATGGCGGACAATACCGTCGGTTTGCGCATCGACATCAATATTTACTTTGTCGGTTTCCATGCAAAACAACGGATCGCCGGCACTGACGGGCTGCCCGTCGGAAACATACCACTCGGAGACACTGCACTCGGTCGGCGTAGCTCCAGCGCTTACAAGAATTACCTCAGTTGCCATGCGCCACCTGAATCTTTTCTGTTATTGAACGTTGTGCGGGAAGTCGGGGCCCGGCATTCCGGGCCCGACGTCATCAGAATTGTTTGCGAACTGCAAACTTGAAGGTTCGACCGTAAGGGCTCGCTATGGATGGGTCATAGCTGAGCTCGAGACGGGCCTCGGGCGGATTGGTATCCAGCGCGTTCATCACCGCGAACGACAGCGTGGTATCCCAGGGTTGCAGCTGCAGCGTGTAGTTCAGATCCAGCGTCTTGAACGCTTCCACCGGCTGACCGAAGTCAATCAGTGTGCAGCCGTCCGCTGTTGCAGTTGCCACGCTACAACCCATCGGATTGACGCCAGTCTGAGTTACTGTCGGCCCACGGTTATCGGTGACGCCATCGATGTAGCTGTAGGTTGCACGCAGGATGTGATCGCCATGCTCATATTGTGCGTAGGTCATCGCACGCAATTCAGGGATCGAGCCAGGGAAGCGGTCGTAGTTGGCAAAGCCCGCCGCATCATAGGCCTCGGATACCGTTACACCGGCGTACACAAAGTCGCTCTGGTCGTATTCCAGGATGTAGCTCAGTGTGCTGCTCAACTCCAGCGCGCCACCGGCAATGCCGTCAAAGCGATAGTTGACGCTGGCGTCGATGCCGGAGGTATTCACCGTCGGGCCGTTGGTCACATCCGAACGCACGCGCTGAATGTCATTTGCCACGGTTACGCCCTGTTCACAGGTGTTGTTGTTGGCAAAGGTGATCAGGTCACGCAGCGAGTGCGAGCAGTCGACAAACTGGGTACCGCTGCCCACACCCGCCACACCGGTGGCAATGATGTTGGCCGGCACACTGAGAATCTGGTCTTCGAGTTCGTAGGTCCAGTAATCAATACTGGCGGTCATGCTATCGGTACTGAACAGGGCACCGACGTTATAGGTAAACGCCTGCTCCGGGCCTACCGCAGGGTTGCCGAACTGGTCGACGGACTTGAACGCGTTGCCTGCAGCCGCGATACCGGTCAGCCCGGTGCGGCCGCTGTTGGCACGGTTGCCAGGGGTCGGGCCGCGGAAGGTGGTACCGGCGGAGCCACGCAGGGCCAGCCAGTCGTTCGCCTGCCACTTGGCAGATATTTTCGGGTTGGTGGTGGAACCGGTCTGGCCGCCGTAGTCTTCAAAGCGGATCGCCGCCTGAACATTGATGTCGTCGGTGAGCGGCAGGCTCAGTTCCGCGAACGCGGCATAAACGTTCTCATCCAAACGGCTCGGCACCGTTTGCCCCTGGAAGATGAATGGGCCAGTGGGGAATGCACAATTTGTCTGTCCCGGTGTCGGGCAGGGGGTAATGAGCGCGTTGGAGCTGTCATTGAGTGGATCGTAGGCGTAATCCAGGCCGCGGTACTGACCACCTACCGCATATTCGACTTCACCACCGGAAAGCTCAAATCCGGTTGCGCCGCTCACCACCGCATCCACCACCCAGTAATCGGACTGCGACTCCTGCAGTACGTCGTCGAACAGCCAGGCGTTCAGGGCATTACTGTTCGCATTGGCACTGACGTAACCCGGGTTCTCCGCGCCGGTAGCCGGATTGGCGGCAACCGCGTTGGAGAAGGGATTGAAATATTCACAACCATTGGCGCCCGGCGTGGTACCGGAGCAGTTCGGACCACCGAAACCGTTCAGTGCACTTTGCAGGCGGTTGATCAGGATATCGGGGGTGCGAGCGAAGGCGTTGTCCTGCACGTAGGTAGTACTGAACTGCCAGTGGAAGTCGTCGCCAATATCTCCATCGAGACCAGCAGATATACGCAGCAGCTCATATTCCCGCTGGGAAGCCGCACCACCAGCGCCGCCGTCGTTGGGATTTCCGCTCAGTGCAAACGGTCTCCAGAAAGTGAGACCGACAAGGCTGGTGTCTGCAATCTGTTGTGGCGTGTATCCAGCCTGTTCAAGCGCGGTGACCGCACCGGGGTTGGAAATCGGGGTGGAAAAAACCCCGACACTACCGGGTCCAAACGGACCCTGCAGCGGCGGGTAGCTTGGAGATGAACGCAACGCCGGTGTATCGTTCGAAGAGTACAGCGTTTCGAAATGGAAACGGGTAGTGTCGGAAAAATTGTAATTGGCTTCGGCGTAAACCTGATAGCGCTCTTCCTCTTCCACCAGGTTCAAAGCAGAACCGAACGGGAAATAGCACACGGGATAAATCGCGAAATATCCGTCTTCGCCGCCGAGCGCGCCGCAATTTGCATCGCGGGTCAGACCTGGACCGCTGGGTGTGAAGGACGATGTCAGCGGCAGAATGATGCCGGGATTGCCGAGCGTAGAGTAACTTGTAGGGTTGATATCCCGAGGCTGAAAGGACCAGTCACGCTCGAGCATGGATAGTTCGGAGCGCTGCTGATAACCGGCGGAGATCAGCACGTTGCCCTTTTCTCCGCTCCAGCCATAAGCCGCGGAAAAAGTAGTATCACCGTCGGAACCATCGACTGCGCGGTAATCCGCAGAAACATCAAAGCCGTCGAGATCGGTGCGGGTTACAAAGTTGGCCACACCACCGATGGCGTCAGAACCGTAAGTTGCTGCGGCGCCGTCTTTCAGCACCTCGACCCGGCCGATCGCCGCCAAGGGCAGCATATTGGTATCCACCTGGCCGTACTGGAAGCGGCGGCCGTTCAGCAGCACCAGCGTGCGCTCGGGGCCGAGACCGCGCAGGTTGATGGAACCACCGCCGATACGGCCCTGGTTGGCGGCGGGGAACTGGTTGGTATCCCCCATCACCGGACCACTCATGGTCATGGACTTGATGATATCCAGCACGGTTGGCGAACCGCGCAGTTTGAGTTCCTCGGCATCGATCACGGTAACCGGCAGCGCGGCATCCTCCGGCGTACCGCCGATGTAGGAGCCGGTTACAGTCACTTCTTCGGTAATTCTCTGATCATCGCTTTGAGGGCTTGCGACCGCCTGCACTGCGCGCTCGCTTTCCAAATCTTCACTCAGGGCAGGCACCGCCATGGAAGCCGCCATCACAGCGCTGCCAATTTTGATCGCCTGAGCCAGTTTTGATCTCTGCATCCACCGATTCATATCAGTCCCTCTTTGGTGGCCGGTGCTATCCGGCTGTTTATTATTCGAGTACTGCACCATGCAAACTTTTTGCAGGGCCTATGTGTCTCACACCCCAACCGCGACTGTCAAGCAATTGGATACAATCATTTTTCTACTGGTGTAAAAACCGCAAACTTAGCGCCAAAAACACCTGCCAATAGACGCGATTGGATACATTCATTCGGGTTGGAAAAATTTCCCGCACACAGCCGTGCTCACCTCACGAGAAGTGGCCAAGGCTCTGTTTTGTGGAATATCGATCTAGTGCGCACTACGAAAGTCCGGGGATCCGTCCCGGACTTTCACACGCAGGCTTCAGCACAGCTCCAGTGCGCGCTCCGCCAGTAGCGATCGTATACCGCGCTCCACATCGGCAGCGGCAGCGCAGGAAGCCTGCTCCAGCACTTTGGATACACTGGGGCTTGCCTCACCGCCATGCACACGCTGGATCGGCGCATCCAGCAGATCGAAATAACGGCTCTGAATCTGGTCGGCAAGGAAGCCCCCGTAGGAAGTGCCGATCGACCCCTGCTCCACAATCAGTACATTGCCGGTTTTTTCGATGGAGGCGCCGATGGTGTCCCAGTCGAGCCCGGCGCGGTCCAGACTGCGCAGGTCGATGACCTCGGCATCGATGCCCAGGCGCTCCACTGCGTCACTCACCACCTGTACCATCGACAGGTAGGTGAGAATCGTCATCGCCGCGCCGTGACGCACCACCCTGGCCTTGCCGAGGGGGATGAAATAATCGAGGTCATCTTCCGGCGCCGGGCCGCGCGCGCTGTACAGATCCACGTGTTCAATGACCAACACAGGATCCTTGCATTTAAGTGCGCTGTTCATCAGGCCCACATAATCAAACGGTGTTGACGGCGCTACGATCCGCCAACCCACTGAAGTAGCAAAAATGCCCGCGGGATCCATACAATGCTGCGAACCGTAACCGGTCCCCATCGCCACCTTGGTGCGCAGCACCAGCGGCATAGCATTTTCACCACCGAACATATGGCGGGCCTTGGCAATCTGGTTGAACACCTGGTCCGCCGCTACCCACATAAAATCCGGATACATGAATTCCACCACCGGCACATAGCGACCGTCTGCCGCCAATCCGCCGGCGAGGCCAACGAAGGCATTTTCGGAAATCGGCGTACCCAGCACGCGCTCGGGAAAGGCGTCGGACAAACCGCGGGTCGCACCGTTGGTTCCGCCCTTAAGCCGGTGCACGTCCTCGCCCATCACCACGATGCGCTCATCTTCCTGCATCCGGCGCATCATCACGTCGGCCACTACATCGACGAATCGCCCGTCCACCACCTTGCCGGAAAACGTTTCCAGCTCTTCGGTGCGCACACCCTGCAGCTCGGACAAGTCACCGCGAATACCGTAGTCGCGGAAATCCGGGGACGGCCACAACTCCGGTTTAATGCGCGCTTTACCATCTGCGCGCTCGAGAAACTCTTCGGCGACGTCGTCCATCAGTTGCGACGCACGTCGGCGCAGCTCGGCGCATTCATCTGCGCTCACCAGGCCTCGCCCGATCAATTCCACCTCCACTCGATCGATCGGGTCGCGCGCGCGCCACGCCTCCTCTTCGGACTTCGAACGGTAGCCAAAAGCGCTACCCGGCAGAGGACCGCTCTGATGGAAGTAGCGGTAGACATCGGCCTCAATAATCGCCGGGCCACCACCGGAACGCATCACCGTCAGCGCCTGCTGCGAGGCCTGGTACACGGCGAGAGGATCCATGCCGTCGATGCGCCACGAGGGGATACCAAATGCACTGCCGCGGGAAGACAGCCGGGTTTCCGCGGTAGACTCTTCCACGGTTGTGGACACCGCATAGCGGTTGTTCTCGATAAAGAAACACACCGGCAACTTCCACGCCGCTGCCAGGTTCATGGTTTCCAGTACCGAGCCGATATTCACAGCACCGTCACCGAAGTAAGTAAACACAGCATTGCCGTTTTGTGAGTGACGGTGTGCCCACGCAGAGCCCGCAGCAAATGGAACACCGCCGCCGACAATGGCATTGGTACCGAGGTTGCCCGCTTCCTGCCAGCGCAGATGCATGGAGCCGCCGCGCCCTTTGCAGTACCCCTGCGACAACCCCATGATTTCCGCCAGTGTGTGATGCACCACTTCGCGGATATCTTCAGCAAACGCCTGTCGCGGGGAAATGCCTTCCGGACGAATGAAGTGCAGGGACTTGGCGAGAAACTGATGGTGCGCGCGGTGTGAACCGTTGATCTGGTCACCCGCCACCATGGCCAGTGCAGAGCCCACCGCACCGCCTTCCTGTCCGATTGCCGAATGCGCCGGGCCGTGCACCAGGCCGGCGCCGGCAAGCGCCAACACTTTTTCCTCGAACGCGCGAATAAGCACCATGGAACTCAGCATGCTCTCGAGCAACACCGGGTTTGCCTCTGACCAGTCCGATTCCGTGGTTGCCAGTTCAATCCAGGGTGATTTTATTTTTAGCTTTTTATCAGTTGGCATTGTTTAAATCCGTACTTGATTCCTGCAATTCGTGCGCTTTGATTAAGCGATGTTTTTCTTGCTCCAACCCATATGGCGGGCGGCGATAAAATAGTGAGCAGCCGCCCAGATAAAGATAAGTAACACCATCACAATGCCATTTCTGGTACCTATGGCACTGGCGTCATGGCAGGCCTCGCGCAGAGCGCCAGTGGCATCCTGTGGCGCTATGCCACCCGGGCAGCTGGAAATGAAGTCGCCAAAACCCAAACCGGAAAACTGTGCCTGGGTGGCAAAATCAATCACGAGCCCGGTGAAATAAGGGCCGATACCAAGACCGACCAGGTTCACCACCACAAAGAACAGCGCAGTGGCGGTCGCACGCATGCGCGGCGTTGCCAGGTTGTGCATAACCCCCAGCGTCGGGCCGATATACGCGTAGTGGAAAAGACCGGGAATCAGCATGCACCACACGGCGAACATCCAGCTGTCGCGGGTGAAGGCAAAAATATAGGCGGGAGTTGCGATCAATAACCCGATCGCCGGCAGCAGGGCATACCAGCTGAGATGTCGCTTGCCAGACCAGTCACTCAGCACGCCGCCAAGCACCGTACCGATACCGGCAGACACGCCGCCGATCAGGCCAAATGCGAGGCCGAGTTCGGCGTAGCCGAGGTCGAACATACGGATGAAAAAAACCTGGGCAAAGGTGCCGGTACCGTAACCGACAAAGCCAACCAGCGTCGCACCGATGGTGATGTGAAAAAACGCTTTATTGCCAAACAAGTGCCGCGCTGTTTCACCAATAGACGGCGGCGCTTCTTTCGCCGCAGCAACCGATTGATCTGCACTGCCACGCACCGGCTCGCGTGCCACCAGCTGGAATATCAGTGCCAGCAATACACCTGGCAGCCCAACCACCACCATCGCCACGCGCCAATTGAAATTTTCGGTGAGCCAGCCGCCGCTTACCGCACCGATCATCACACCCAGCGGTATACCAATGGAGTACACCGCCAGTGCCGTAGCGCGCTGCTTGGCACCGTACATATCGGAAATCAATGAATGCGCCGGAGGCGTGCATCCCGCCTCACCGATACCCACCCCGACCCGGGCCAGAAATAGCTGGAAAAAATTTTGCGCGGCGCCGCAAAGGGCCGTCATCGCCGACCAGACCGTCAAGCACACAGAAATAAGCGTGACCCGATTGACCCGTTCAGACAAGCGCGCAAGTGGAATCCCGAGGGCGGTATAGAAGAGTGCGAAGGCCAGCCCCTGCAATAACCCCAACTGGGCATCACTGATCTGCAGGTCGATTTTGATGGCCTGGCCGAGTGTGGCCAGGATCGAACGATCCACGAAATTGCTGGTGTAAATCAGCAGCAGTAGCACCAGCATGGTTTTGCGGCGGCTGTTTGCTTTCTCTTCGACCTCGGGCATGACGGCAGGATTACCGGTGATTTCGGACATGTGCACCTCTCATCGACTGGAAAACCACCGGCTGTTTTTATGATCTGCTACCGGGGCCCTAAACACACGACACTATAAGTCTCACAGGCCGGCGCCTGCTGTCAAGCAATCGTATACAATTGAAAAGCAAAACCTTGCATTTAGGTGATTTAAACGCTTAAATCATCCGAGCAAGCAAACGATTGTATACGATTGAGCGAAAAACCATGAAAACACAGACCACTGTACTGGAGCGCCGCGGGTTACCCGGGCTACGCGGCACGGAACACATCGGTTTTACCGTGCCCGATATCGAGGCAGCGAGCCGCTTCTTTGTCGATATCATTGGCTGTGAACAGATTTATGAACTGGGCCCAATGGGCGATGACAGCGGCGACTGGATGACACGGCAGCTCAACGTGCCGGCCCGTTCGCAAATCAAGAGCCTGAGGTTTTTCCGCTGTGGCCACGGCCCCAATTTCGAATTATTCGAGTACCAGGCCCCGGACCAGAAGATGGAACCACCGCGTAACTGCGATGTGGGCGGACACCATCTCGCGTTTTACGTCGACGATTTTGATACCGCTCTGGAATATTTGCGCCAACAGAACGTTACCATTCTCGGTGAGCCGGTAGTGAGGGCAGAAGGTGCGAGCGCCGGGCAAACATGGGTGTATTTCCTTACCCCCTGGGGCATGCAGCTGGAATTGGTCAGCTTTCCAAACGGAAAGGGCTATGAGAAACTCAGCGAGCGCCATTTATGGCACCCCGCAACCCCCGAGGCGTAAGTTCCAGACTCCACAGTGGACCCGCCCTCTTGCCCTGGGTAACTCCAATTTAATTTTCCCGCATTACCAGGCGCGCAACCCTGCGACTGTTTGCGGGAAACACGCGAATCAACTGAACAGGTCCTAAAACTTGGAAAGCGTAGCCAACAAAAAACGCACAAAGAAAACCTCTGACAGTGCGCTCGTCGGTCACCGCGTTACCGAACAGATTCGGGATCTTATCCTGTCCAATGAATTGCCCCCGGGCAGCCGCATTTCACAGGAGTCACTGGCGGAACGTTTTGGTACCAGCCGCATCCCGGTACGCGATGCGCTCAATCGCCTCGAGAGCGATGGCCTGGTGGTACTAAAACCCAGTAGCGGCGCCTGGGTCGCCAAACTGGATTTCGACGAGTGTGTTGAAATTTACAAAATTCGCGAGCGCATTGAACCGCTTGCGCTGAGTGAATCCGCCAAGAAAATGACCGATGAAGACATTAACCATTTGCAGGATTTGGTGGAACAGATGGAGGTCGCACAGGATACGGAAACCTTCCTGAAACTTGATCGCGAATTTCACCTCGCCAGTTACCGCGCCTCCAATATGGACCTGTTGAATGAGATGGTGCACCGCTTTTGGAACACCACCCAGCAGTACCGCCGTGCCTTTACCGAAATCATCGGTAACGAAGGCGCTTGGGTGATCCATGCAGAACACCGCCTGATGATCGAAGCATTGCGGCGCCGGGATTCCGAGGGCGCAAGCCAAATGCTGCACGAACATATTCGTCGCACCCGCATCAAGCTGGAAGAACACTCGGAAGTGTTTAACGAAAAATAATAAAAACCCTCATTAATGGAGCCGGCCGTGATTGTTGAACGCACTTTATCGCCGGAGTTTGCAGCGGTTAAACAGCTGTTTGCTTCTCATTTCGAGCGCGACGACGAATTCCAGGAGCTGGGTGCGGCACTAGCCGTTTACAGGCATGGCAAAAAAGTTGTTGACCTCTACGGCGGCTACCAGGACCCAGATCGGCTACACCCCTGGACAGAGCGCAGCATCGTCAACATATGGTCCGCCAGCAAGGGGGTAATGGCTGTTGCCATTGCGCAGCTGGTGGATCAAGGCCTTCTGGATTACAACGCGCCGGTGGCAATCTGGTGGCCAGAATTCGGACAGGCCGGAAAACAAGGCATCACCCTAAACCAGATACTTTCGCACAGTTCCGGTCTCAATGGATTCGCCGCCCTCACCTCGACGGAAGACCTGTTTCATTGGGATCGAATCACGCAACGTCTCGCCGCCCAGGCACCATTGTGGCAACCGGGTTCGGCAGCATCCTACCATGGCATGACATTTGGCTGGCTCACCGGTGAACTGATCCGGCGTGTAACAGGCAATACGCCACGGGAATATATTCACAGCGCTATTGCCGCGCCACTGGAACTTGATCTGTCACTTGGGGTATATCTCGATCGCATACAAGATGTTGCGGAAATTGTTCCACCGCAGCCGGATAAAAACCCGATAACGCTGAATGAGATTGCACATTACGCAGCATCCAATCCAATTCCGGATGCCGCCAATGCCAACCGCCGTGAATGGCGCAATGCAGAAATTCCAGCGGTAAATATTCATGCTACCGCCGATAGCGTCGCCCGTATCTATGCCGCGCTGGCGAACGATGGAATGCTGGAGAGCATCACTCTACTCAGTCCAAATGCCATAGATGAAATGCGGCGCCCTAGAGGTGGTTGTTACGATGAGATGCTCGGTGAACGCCAGTGGGCCGCAGGTATGGCATTAAACACGACCGGCATTTACGGCCCCAATCCCCAAGCTTTTGGTCACAGCGGTTGGGGCGGCAGCTTTGCTTGTGCGGACCCTGAAAACGGTATCGGTATTGCCTATGTGGTTAACCGCATGGGTTCAGCCCTGAATGGAGACCCCCGCGCACGCGCCATTGTCAAAGCGGTGTACGACTCCATCAAATAATCTAACTGCATCGGCGCGATGAAAATGTCTACTATCGATGCGGAAAATACCAAGGGATGGCAGCGAGACAAGCATGACTCGTTGTCACCGATTTTCTGACACAAACGCCAGCCTCCATATATTGACTGTCCGACGCCGCGCTTGACACCCTACTATGCTTATTGCCTGCAACGCCCTCCCAGACAAATCCGGAGGAAGCCAAAGCCAGCGGACGATGGAGAGTTTCGGCAATGGACAGGCGCCTCAGAGTACTATTTCTGCTGCTTTTTCCCATCTTCGTGTGCACTGCCGCTGAAGATGACGACAGCTCCGCCAATGAAGTCAGCCGCGAGCTCTCCAATCCCAATACATCGCTCGCGCGTCTGACCTTCAAGAATCAGTTCCGCTGGTTTGAGGGCAGCCTGCCTGGCGCGGATAACCAGCGTGGCTATGAACTGCTGTTCCAACCCTCGTTCCCGATCAAGCTCGGTGGCGGCGATATGTTTTTCCTGCGCCCGGCCTTTCCGGTATTTTTCGACCAGCCGGTATTCGATGCTGACAAAGGGCGTTTTACCCAGGAACTGGGCCTTGGGGATATCGGCTTCGATATTTCCTACGGCCATACATCCGAATCTGGACTGATTTTTTCTGCCGGCGCCGCCGGCAGTCTGCCTACCGCCACGGTCAGCGAACTCGGCTCCGGGCAGATGACGCTCGGACCCGAGCTTTTTATCGGCAAGATGTCGAAAAAATACATCCTCGGTTTTTTCCCCAACCACCAGTGGGATGTGGCTGGCTGGGGGGACGAGGACATCAGCGTCACCACCCTGCAACCCATTGCGGTGTACCTGCCGGGCAATGCCTGGAGTATCGCCAGTTCACCAATCGCCACCTACAACTGGCGCACGGAAACCTGGACCACGCCAATCAATCTGGCGGTCAGCAAAACACTTATTTTCGGCAAAACACCCTGGCGCTTCGGCATGGAGTTCAATTATTACGTCGAACGCCCCGATGCATTCGGCCCGCAGTGGATGGTGGGTATCAATATCGTGCCCGTGGTGGAGAATGTATTTGCGCGCTGGTTCGAAAAAAATCCGCAGGAATCTAACTGACCAGAGCATTAACCCTGAGGTCACCTTGATCCACTGGAATTTATATCGGATTTTTAGAAGGACGCGGTCAGTCCGATAGCGGAAAACTGCACATCCGCGTACTGATCCACGAACTCCTGCGAGCGCCGTGCATGGTAAAGGCTCCAGCGGAGGCGGCCGGTGGAAAATACCATCCCAAAGCGCAGCTCGCCGACGGTCGGTTCCTTCTCCACACTATGGCTGTCCTTGAACGTGTTGCCGTCGAGGAATATATCCCAATGTACATAGCGCAACTGCAGATCCGAAAACAGATACCAGCCATCACCGGCAGACAATTCACTGGTCGGTGCTGAAGTGGCCGGCGACAGCGCACTGACGCTAACGGTGGAATACAGATCACGGCCAAAACGCACGCCCACGCCAGACGCCAGCGCGGTATTCACATTGCCGAGATTCCCCCCCAGAGTCCCGAAAAATTCAACATTGAACCCGGAATCTCCCACGTTGCGGATATGCGCCCATTTGCGCGCATAACTCAACATCAGTGCCGGCTCGTCTCGCAGCTGGTTGTCCCAACCATTCACTTCGTAGGTATGAATGACACGGTGTAGTGACTTTTGCGCCTGCTCGGCGCCGGAAGATGGCCCCACAATACCAGCGGAAATTTCAAATCGCTCTGCCGTCGCCAGCTGGGATTCGGGAATCAGGTTGACCGAATGCAACGCGGCGCCCAAGTACAACCAGCCGGCATAGGGGCGGTCGTATTCCAGCAGCTCCGTTTCAAAGACTTCGTAGGGGGTAAAGATGGCCTGTCCGAGAAAATACTGGGCTCTTATTTCACGGCCCCGATAGCGCTCGGGAAGTAGTGATGTCGCCCACTGTGGAGGAGAATCCGACGTGTACGCCAGGCGCATTCCCTGGGTGTAATCCGCGTCGCTGGCGCCGTCAAAAGAATCGTTTTCCAGCTGCAGGGAAAGATTGCCTGCAACAGCCGGGTTGTTAAAAGTGGCGAGCCCACAAACACCCATCCAACAGGCGCAGCTCTGCCACAGTAACGAAGTTCCATTTCGCGTTATTTTTCTCACGCATGGATTTTAGACGGGCGTTTTAGTTTCGCCAGAAATCCACGTTGAGCCTTACGCCAAGTTCAGCATTTTTCCCGTTGGCGTCGTTTTATTCCGCGCCGGTTCCTTTACTCCCATTTCCAGAAAAATTTCGGGGATACACAGTATTCTCCCGCACGCGATCCGCGGCTTTCAGGAATAAATCGACAACCAACGCCGTTACGATTTTCTCACTACACATATCTGGTCACCGTAGTAGTTGTCGGCGTAGTTGCATTCCAACTCGCTGCTGTTGGCTGGATTGGATTTGGTATCGATCATGGTCTTTTCTCCGTGGCTGGATGTTGAGAACAGCGTTAAAGATAGGTGACGCCAATTTATAGTTGAAATCAAATAAATCTCTGGCCGAGATCAAAAATATTTATCAAGCATCTGTCCGACTATTTAATAGGGATGACTATCCATTTTTGACGTCAGCCCGCTCTGGTCTGGCATCCTATGTGCGGGGCTTTTTTACGGTTACCTGCGGAAATCCACTCGCACGGCACCCGCTTGAACCTTCGCTCACGGAAATTTGCACTGCGTCTCACGGCGACTGCAAATTGCGCGCAAAGTTCACAGGAGGCGGCGAAATCCGCCAGTTTTACACTACAGTTAGAAATGTAACCGCGCCGACTATTAGTGAGATTTTCCCAGCCAGCCGCGTTACCGAGAGAGCAGCAAGGATTCAAGCAGCAGCGTATAAGTAGTAGAGGTCCCAGCATGAATACGCATTTGTCGGTAAAACCCCAAAGTTCCCCCAAACCTGCGCTGCTTGCCGAACAGCAGAAACACGAGCAGGAACAGCAGGACAAACGGCACACACCCGGCAAAGCCGCTGCAAACCTGGGGCTGCGATATCCGAAGGATCTGGAACGCTGTTTTGTGCTGGGGAATAACTGAGCACCCGCTGATTCCCGATTACCAGCCCGCTGCTATCCTGAAATCCAGACAAAACTGACCACGTTTCAGGAAGCAGCCATGGCATCCACTCCTTTAAGCATTCTCGCCATCTCCGGCAGCCTGCGTCATAGTTCGTTCAACAGCGCCGCGCTGAAAATTGCGCAGGAAATGGCCGCGGACAGTGCGGCCTTCACCTTTGCCGACCTCTCCAATATTCCCCTCTACAACCAGGACCAGCGCGACAAGGCTGTGCCGGACCCGGTGCAGAAATTGAGTGTCCAGGTTCTGGCGGCAGACGCCATCCTGTTTTCAACCCCAGAGTACAACTACTCGGTGTCCGGGGTGCTGAAGAACGCTATCGACTGGCTATCGCGCCTGGACCCGCAACCTTTCGCGGATAAACCGGTGGCAGTGATGAGTGCCAGCATGAGTGCATTTGGCGGTGCCAGGGCGCAATACGACCTGCGACGTATCCTCATCTATCTCAATGCGCATTTTGTAAATAAGCCGGAAGTGATGATTTCTTTTGCGCACAAGAAATTTGACGGCGACGGCAAGCTGGCCGATAACGATACCCGCGAGCATATTGGCAGGTTGGTCACCGCACTGTGCGAATGGACCCAACGCCTGCAACGAAAATAATTACACGAGTTGGAATTCTGCTCATGAGCAACCTGGTTCCCGAGGTCATTTCCGAGTGCAAAGTAGAAATAGGGTGCGATGCACTCGAACTGATCATTGAACCGCAGGAAAAGGATCTAGGCGGATTTTCTGTGCGCCGGGTTCTGCCCACTCGCGAGCGCAAAATGGTCGGCCCCTGGATTTTCTTCGACCATATGGGACCGGCGGATTTTCCTGCGGGCAACGGCATTGATGTGCGCCCGCACCCGCATATCGGCATCGCCACCGTCACCTATCTGTTTGAAGGGGAAATCCTGCACCGGGATTCCCTCGGCAGCCTGCAGGCCATTCGCCCCGGGGATATCAACCTGATGCTGGCCGGGCGCGGCATTGTGCATTCGGAGCGGGAAACAGACTCTCAGAGAAACTCAGATCACCGCCTGCACGGCCTGCAGCTGTGGCTCGCGCTGCCCGACGCGGATGAGGAAGTGGCGCCGGCGTTTTATCACTACCCCGGTGCCGACATTCCCACCTCTATAGTCGACGGTGTGCCGCTGCGGGTGATGATGGGCAACGCCTACGGTTGTAACTCGCCGGTGAGAACCTTTGCCGAGACCCTGTATGTGGAAGCGCACCTGCAGCCGGGTCAGCGCCTGACATTGCCGGATGCACCCGAACGCGCGGTCTATGTGGCCAGCGGCACCCTGCATGTGCGCGACACCCGGATAGCGCAATATGCCCTGGCCGTTTTCCGGCATCAGCAAGGGGTGGAAGTGGAGGCCGTAGAGGAGTGCCGCATAGCGGTTATCGGCGGCGAGCCGCTGGGCCAGCGCTTTATCGACTGGAACTTTGTCTCCAGCAGCAAGGAGCGCATTGCCCAGGCTATCGAAGACTGGCAGGCAAGGCGCTTCGACGCCGTGCCGGGGGATAGCGAGGAGTTTATTCCCTACCCCACCCGCTGACACGAACCAGCCCGTAGAACTGCTCAGCCCGCCATACAGGCTGTTGCCGCCGTTTCATCCCGATGGCCGCGGCTCCACCACTTCTCGTGGAAATAGTAGGCCACGGTATTACAGGCGGGTTCCACCAGCGCCAGCGCACTTCCGACCCAGAAGTCACCAGTCATCACAAAACCCACGGTAAACGCCACCCCCATGTGAATCACCGCGAAACTACACGTCTTCTTCATTGTGTCACCCTCCACCGGTTTTCCGGATCGCTCGATCTGATGGGTGAATTATTGATAATGATTCTCACATGGAGAAATCAATTGAAACTTTAGCCGTAATTGCACAAGGCTATGATTTGATCGCGGGAGCGCAACCGCAAAAGGAGAAGCTAAGTCAGATTGGCGAGACCAATACGGGATGGAGATGTGCAGGACGGACACGCGCTGCGCGTGCCCACCCCGCGAGAGTGCGGAAAGTTCGCGTTAAAAGTAGCCCACGCTGTCGGCGTAGTTGATCAGCGGGGTACCGTAATCACCGCCCCACTCGTAGCCGTAGCGGCGCTCTGCCTCGATGGCCATGATGTCGTACTGCTTGCCCATGCCGCCCTCGGCGACCGAGCGGCCACTGAAGAAACCGACGTCCTGACCCAGGTCGTAAAAACGGAACCACATGGTACTGCCGGCCTTGGCCTGAATCGGGTTGTAGCTGTCGTCGCTGCTGCCACTGGATCGCTTGATATAAGCCGTATCAACCTGTTTCACCGCCTCACTGCGATACCAGGCCAGCGCTGCACGCACCCCGGCTTCCACCTCAGCAGTTTGCGGCTGCGACATGAGGAAAGCAGTGACCAGCATGGATTCCTTGCCGCTCTTGGATTCCAGTTCGTAGGAGCGCGCCGCGCGCGGTGCATAGCTCACCGGGTCATGCTGGGCACACCAGACGGTCTTGGTACCGGCCTGCTCGATCTGCGCCTTGAGAATAAAGTCCACGCCCTTGTCGATGGCGGACGCCATGCGCGTGCGCTGATCCTCGGTGAAAAGGTCACCATTCAGCGGCGCCTCCTGGCGCTGCGCCTGTTCGAGCAGGATCAGCACCCTGGCCATGGCGCCATCGTTGAAGGTGACATGGTTCGAATAAGTGGTACCGGTACGCGCGGGATAGACCTGCGGCCAGCCGCCGCTTTCGTACTGCATGGTGAGCAGGAATTCGAGGGCAGCGCGCGCGGCGTCGCGGTAGCGGCTGTCGTTGCTGCGCTGGTAGACATCCGCCAGAAACATCAACTCGGTAACCGTGGCATCGTTGTCGATGGTGCCCAGTTCGACACCATCCGCACCGGTCCATTCCGCACGGGCGCTGCTGCCATCCCACGGCGCCGCGTACTTGGACACACCGAACTTGTAAAAACCACCGTGCGGCATTTGCCAGGTGATCATATTGTCGGCCAGGGTCTGGTCGGCCGCCAGGCTACTGCCTTTCCACGACTTGTAGTTATCCAGCTCGCCGTAAATCGGGTTGCCGGTCTGCGGCAGCAACACAGTGTCTGTGCCACCGGAAGACGAGCCGGAGCTGCCGCCGGAGGAAGAGGAGCTGCTGGAGGAGCTGGAACTTCCGCCGGAGGAGCTACTGCTGGAAGACGAGGAGCTGCTGGAAGAAGAGCTGGAACTTGAGGAACTGCTGCCGCCATTCGCCGGCGGAATCGTTTCACCGGAATTGCCACCGCCGCACGCGGTGAGCAGCAGGGATGCAGTGAGAGCCAGCGATGCCGCTGATAACTTCATGAAAAACCCTCGGTAACACACAGAATTTTTAGGAAAAAAAGCCCCGCAGAGCGGGGCCAAAATGGCAAAAAATATGTCGCCGCTTAGAAGTCGATGTTGAGGCCGAGCTGCACCGCTGGCCCGTATTGCTCCACGTTGAACAGCATGCGACCACCGGAGTCCTTGTTACCGGCGAAGTAGTACTGATCCACATTGTCGGTGAGGTTGACCGCATCGAAATAGGCGCGCACGCCATCCATCACACGGTAAGTGGCCTTCACGTCAAAGGTAAGCGCCTCGTCCTGGTACATATCGGCCCAGGAGCGACAACTGGCCGCGTAACCCAGCGCTGCGTCGTCAGCGATGTTCTGGGCGGTACAACCACCGATACGCTTGAGAATTTCGCTGGTGTAGTTGGCGATAAAGCGAATGGAGAAGTCATCGTTCTCCCAGCCCAGGGTCAGGTTGGCTGCAGTGTCTGCGGTTTCCGGTAACTGAATGGAACCCACGCGCACACTGTCACCCACCTTGCCGTCGCTGGTCTGCAGGGTGAGGTTTGACTGGATGAAGATGTTGTCCAACCAGCGACCCACACTGTGGTTTTCCCAGCGGCCCTCGAAGTACTGGCTGTAGCTCAGCTCAAGACCGTAGACCGACGCACCTTCACCGTTAAGGTAGGTGTTGACGTTGGTGAAGGTGGTGTCAGCCGGAATCTGGAACGCAGTGATCTGATCCGTCGGCAGCACGAACGGCAGGTCGCTGTTGATGTTCACGCTTACACCGTTAGCGTCCACGATAAAGTCGCTGATGTCCTTGTAGAACAGCGCGGCTTCCAGGAATGTGTCTTCGCCGTAATAGCTGAGCGACAGGTCCAGGTTGGTGGAGCGCATGGGGTCCAGCCCCGGGTTGCCTATACGGATGGTATTTTCCGGAGAGATGGTGAACCACTGGGCCTGATAGTCAATGTCGCCCCGTGTTCCGCCAATAGCATTGGGATCATCGGAACATTGCACTTCGCCGGCATAGCTGGGATCGGTGTTACAGAACTCCACCCGGTCGGTCACTTCGAAGAATCCACGGCTTTTGCCGAAGTCAGGACGGCTGAAACTGGTCCAGATTGATGCGCGGCCAAGCAGGTTTTCACTCAGCTCATGGCGGTAGTGCAGCGCCGGCAGGAAGAGACCGTAATCGTTGCCGGTTTCCTCGAGAGGCACGGCGATATCCAGAGAAGCCAGACCGTCTGATTCTTCGTTGCGGTCGTTGCGCAGCGCCATATAGCCGGTAGAACGGAATTTGGTGTGCTCATAGCGCGCACCCGCGATCAGGGTAGCCTCTGGCAATACCTGCAGCTCCGCCATCATGTAGGCCGCGGCCGTGTCTTCACTGAGTTCGTAGTCGAGCTTGGTGGAATCGATTTCCTGCTCGTTTACATCGTAGTTGTCACCGATCGCACGAGTGGCATTGATCAGGCGCTCCGCCTCGGCACGGGTGATAAACGCGTGGTCGAAGCTGGGGTTCTCGGACACAAAAGTCTCAAAGTCTCCCAAGGTGGATTTGGCCAGATCCAAACACTCTGCATCGCCGTTACAACCCGCTTCCTTCCTGTCATCGGGGACGATACTTGCGCGGTTCTTGTCGTTGCTGCGGCTGCGCTGGTTGGCTTTGATACCACCCTTCACGTAATTCAGCATGCCCCCATCGTCCCAGTCCTTGCGCAGGTTCAGCGCGAACTGATCCACTTCGTCTTCACGGAGGTTATCTTCCAGGAAGAGGTTGTCATAGATCATATTGGGCTGGGACACACTACCGTACTGGTAGCCGTTGCGCCCGGAGATGGCGCCAGAGGAAATACTGCCGGTCTCCACCAGCTCGGTGAGCTGTGCTTCAGAGATGATCTGCCCGTTCAGGGAGTCCTCGCCAAATTGTGCAATAGCGGCGGGAATATTCTGCAAACGGAATTGCACCCGGCGGCCGTCCGGCTTTTCGTTGGTACTGCGTGAGGAAACCAGCTCGTAATCTACTTCCCAGCCGTCGCCAAAGCGGTTCTCACCGCCGAGGGCAAGAGTGTTGGTCTCAACCTCGGATTCCTGGATGAAGTACTGCTGTTGCAGATCCACATCACCGCCGCCGAACACGTTGTTGTCTTTGTCGATAAACACCAGGTCCGCATCGTCCACCGCATAGTTGAAGCGGTAGTATTCGCGCAGCGCGATATCGTCATCAGAGTAGCTGGTGTGGTTGAACTTCAGATGATAGCGGCTGCTGTCATCTGGCTGGTATTCCAGGTTCAACAGGCCAGCCATACGCTCGCGCTCGGCATTTTCCTGGAAGGTAGTGAATTCCCACGGAATGATCATCTGCTCGCCACCGATGGTCACGTAACCCGGCAGGGTGGAACTGTGGTGGCTGGTCTGGAAGCCCTGGGTTTTGCGTTTTTCCCAGGAACCGGTGTAGGCAACGCCGATTGTCTCATTCAGGAACAGGTTGGTGCCCTGCATTGTGACTTTTGGAGAATTCTCTGCCACCTGATCCTGATAGTAGTTTTGCAACGTCAGTTTGTAGCTGTCCTTGCCGCGATCCAATGCAGACAGTGTCTTCACGTTGATCGAGCCACCGATGGCATCGAGGTCCATGTCTGGCGTCAGGGACTTGTTCACTTCAATGGACTGCAATACATCGGAAGGCAAGCTGTCGAGCGAGAAGGCGCGGTCTTCCAGCGTCTCGTTGGTGCCGCCACCGGCATTCGCCATGACACCGCCGTCCATGCGCACGCTCACCATGCCGGCCCCGAGGCCGCGCAGGTTGACGAACTTGCCTTCACCCTCGCTGCGCTGCAGGGTGATACCCGGCATGCGCTGCAGCAGTTCTGCTACGTTTTGATCGGAGAAGTTACCGGCATCATCCTGGGTGACGATGGAGCTGAAGTTGTCCTTGCTGCGTTCCGCAGCGCGCGCATTGATATCGGCCGCGCGTACACCTTCAACCTGAACCTCTTCCATTGCCGCATTGTATTGATCGCTTTCGGCTTCTTTGTTTTCTTCCTGCGCGAATACCTGCACGCTGGCTAGGGCAATAGCCAGCGGCAACATTTTCCTGCTGTATTTTTTCATTGTCTGCGTTCCCATCTTTATTCGCTTTTATGCTGCGGCCGCAAGGCGGCCGCGCTGGTTAACCTGGTAATGTTTCTTACTGTTTTTCGATCACGAGGTTGTCGATGGTTATCGGGGTTTCCACTCCGCTGTCGCAGCGGAACTGGATGAACGAAGTTGCGGTTCCCACACTGCTTTCGATCGTCACCTTGCCTTTGGATAGATCGCCATCCGCCAGCGCCAGTACCGCCTTTTCGAAAATTTTCGAACTGCCACCATGAATAGAGCTAGAGGAACTCGATGTGCTGTTATCCACATACACCTGGCACTTGCCACTACCGTCATCGGCGTTGTCGTTGGAAGTGACGTCGAAAGTGATGCGGTAAGGTGCACTCAGGTCCAGCTCACCATGGGTACTCGTATCATCAGCAGTAGTGGCCGAACTCGGTGCTGTATCGCCGGCTGAGAAACGTGCGTTGTAGAAATTCAGCGCACCACCAGCCAGAGTGATGCGGGTTTCACCACTGGTGACGTTATAAAACGGCGCAGCGCCGTCAGCTGCCAGGCTTTTGTAAGCCGCGGTAAAGAAGTCACTGGTAGCACCATCGCCATCGGTTGCCGCGAAAGCTTCGCTCAACAGGGCGCTGGAGCCTCCTTCTGACGAGGTATAGGCGCCCAGGTCGCCGATACTCGCGGGAAGTTTTCCTTTGAGCTCTTCTGCGCTCATGGCAGCCACCAGCGGATCGTTGCTCCACAGAATCCAGTCCACTTCGGCGAAATGACCGGAGCTGGAGTCCTCACCGATGCGCACACGGTTGGCGCCGGCACCGCCAGCGCGCCCGGTACCCACGATCGCGTCTCCAGATACACCGAGATTGAAGGTACTGGAGATATTTTCACCATCGCGATAGACGCGGGCGGTAACGTTGTTCGCACCCACTACCGCCGGGTCTTCCACGGTGTAGCTCACCTGATAGATGTGGTAACCGTGTTCCTCACCTTCCGCAGCCGTCATCACTACGTCAGCCTGGGTAGTGTCATCACTGCTGCTACTGCTGGCGCCGTTATTCATGAAGCGCTCCAGCTGAATTCGGCCCGCAGTGCCCTGGTCCGGACGCAGCAGCATTTTCACGCGGCTGTCGCTCGGGTTGGCAAATACGGTTTCCAGCTCCAGGCCGCGAGCGCTGCTTTTGGATACGTCCACACGCGCGATCAGGGTGAAGTGCTGCGGATACTGCTCGGCAAAGATACCGGTCAGATCACCTTTACTGCGCGCATCAGCGTCAGCGGTGCTGTCCAGTTTGGAAGTGCCGTTGTTGCTTGCTTTAAAACGCACTTCAGGTTTGCTGTCCGCTTCACCGGGGTAGCTCAGCTGACCTGGGGTGGAGGCATTCAGCAACAGGGCGCCGCTGGTGTCGGGAGATACACAGCCATCCCATACACTCCAACTGATATCGCCGGCGATATCGCTGGCAGTGGTGAGCACACAACCCAGGGGCGCAACCGGTGTGGCAGTGCCGGCAGCACTCCACTCGCTGTCGCCGACGTTATTGGTTGCACGCACCCAGACATAGTAGGCGGTACCGTTGGTCAGCTCCGTCAGGGTGGCACTGGTATCGGTCAGATCTTCCAGCAGAGTTGCACCACTGACATCATCACTGGTGCTGTAAGCCAGGTCATAGCTGATTGCCCCAAGAATACCGGTCCAACTAACGCTGAGCTGGGCATCACCGGTCAAAACGGTCGGCGCATCCGGCGCATCTGGCGCGGTGGCGGGCGTGAAAACGTTACACGCAGGCAGATCTGCCTGGCCATTTTCATCCTGATACTCCACCAGCAGATCGTCGATGATCACGGTGCTGCCACCTTCAACGCGGAACTGCAGGAAGGAGGTACCTTCGCCAACCAGTGCATCGACGGAGGCCCAGGTGCTCACGTCTTCACCACCCATGCGAGGGCTACCGGGCACGTTGATTTCAACACGCTTGCCGGCTTCCAGTTGAGTGACCGGCGCCTGGAAAATGCGCGAATCGTTGCCGGTCCAGAGAGAGTTGCCGGCACCGGAGGTATTATTATCCACAAACACCTGCAAGTTGCGGGTGCCGCTCGCCTCTTTCACACAGAAGGAAATTCGATAATCACGGCCAAGATCCAACTCACCCCAGGTGGCCAGGTCGCTAAGAGTAGTAGTGTCTTTCTTCGGGTCCTTGGCATCTTTTTCCGGCCGGGTCTGACCGGCAGTAAAGCGGCCGGTATTCAGCAGCAGGGAGGGGTTTCCATTGTCGCTGACGATACCCAGCTGACCCAGATTCACCGCGGGGCCATCCTCAGGGGTGTCATTCAGGAAGAAACAGCAGGTGGGATAGTAAAAGGACGGATGCGGATCATTGGGGTTACTGCCGCTGAGCGCCTTATACTCCGGGCTGAAAAAATATTCGGTGTCGGCCTCATCGAAATTCGCGAACAGGCCATCGCCAAAGTTTTCCGAGAGAATCGGTCCTTCGGAGGCACCACCGCCGGAAGAACTGCTGCTGGATGAACCGCCGCCAGAAGAACTGCTACTGGAAACCGGTGGCGGCGTGGTGATCACATTGCCTTCATTATTTGCATCAGTACCACCGCCGCCACAGGCGGTCAGGGTCCCCATAATACACAGCGCAAGTGCGGATCTCGCCCAAGGTAAAGGTTTCATACTCACCCCTTCTCTCTCATTTTCCGTCGTTATTTTTATGAGCCCGGGTCTTGCCGCCCGGAGAGCTTCCTGATGGTCGCGCTGTTTGAATTATTTAGCGCGCGGTTACCACCCAGGCCCAGCCATGATACTTATTGGTTTGGCAATGAAAGCAGATTGGTTAGGCATATTCAACCATTTGTGCCGACTGGTAATAACGGTGGTTATCACCGGCCTGACTAAAGTGTATTTGGCGCCATATATGCGCAAATAATGGGCAAAAACCGGGTTTTTCTGTAATAAAACTACAGAAATCGTGATGGGTATCGCAGGGAAATGCCGCCGCAGCGGCGTGGGCTTACCTAAAAAGCGGCCAGACCAACAGCGGGAACGACTGTATCGAATGAAATGCAAGCGTGACCTTCCTGCTGGGCAGCAACCGCAGCGCGGGTGTCCGTGGCCGCCAGCACCAGCAGAAAGGCCAGACCGATCACCCAACCTTTTTCTGCGAGCGTTTTTATTGGATTCATTATCTGCTCCGCGGAAAGTGTCGTTGTTATTGTGATGTCGGGCGGGCAGTCTTGCGCTGCCCGCCGCCGGATTCACAATCCCTGCAGCCGCACCTCAGGGTACGGCTTCGATCAGCAGGTCATCCACCACCACGGTGGCACCGCTCTCGGTTCTGAGCGTAATGAACGAGTTACTGCTGGCGGTGAGACCTGGCACGGTGTAGGCCTGTCCCGCTACCAGTTCGCTCAGGTAGATCTGGTGGAACTTGGAACTGGTTCCCCACAGGGAGTTGCTGCTGGACGACGTGTTGTTATCCACATATAACTGGAAATACTTGCTGGTATCCCCGCCCACACTCACCACCTTGAAGCTGATCTGCCAGGGCGCGCTCAGGTCAAAAACGCCGGTGTTGGCATCGCCGCTGGTGGTGCTCACACTCGGTGTACTGTTGCCGATGGACACGCGGGCGCCGGTCAGACTGAGCGCCCCGCTCTGCAGCTCCACGGTGCCGGTCACCCGGTAATACATGGGTGTGCCGTCACCCGGCGCGCCACTGAGATCGCGGTAGTTGTTGCTGAAGAAGTCCGCGGTATCGGTGGCAAAGTTTTCCGCATAGGGCAGCGCCACGTCCTCAATCAGCGGCTCCTCTTCTACCGGCACTTCACCTTCTGGTGTCACCGGCTCGGGAATTTCAAGACCCGACTGGTCGATCTTGCCGACGCCCGCATTGGCAATGACGTGCTCCTTGAGACCATCGGTCGCGTCGAGGGTATAGCCGTAGGGCACGGTGTAGCTGGAGGTGGATTCACCGTTTTGCGCGGTGATATCGGTGCCGCTGCCGGCGGTCCAGGTGACCCCGGTGCCGAACACGTTGCCTTTCAGGTTCCAGTAACCGATCACGTCCGAGTAAAAGGACACGATGGGATTCTGGGTATTCTCGAACACGTTGTGCTCGATCAGCATTTCCGCACCGGCGCGGGAGTTGATCGCCGTGGATTGGATATTGTTGTAGTAGTTGTTGTACACGTGGCCCTTGCCGTGGCGGTACAGCGGCACACGGGATTCCAGATTTTCGAAACGGTTGTGGTGGAAGGTCACCAGGCGATCGGTATCCGGATTGGTGTCGCTTTCGGTATGCCCGTGCAGGGAAGTTTTCCACGCGTCGTGCAGGTAGTTGTACGACAGGGTGATATAGCGCGCACCGCTTTTGGAATCCACCAGGCCATCGTAATAGTCCTTGCCCACAGACATGGAGTTGTACAGCTCACAGTGGTCGATCCAGATGTGGCTGGTGGTGGAGCCGTCGTCGTCCCCTTCGATACTGATATTGTCCTTTTCCTGGCCGGGCCAGGCTTCGTGGAACTTCAGGTTCTGCACGATGATGTTGTTGGCGCGGCGGATATACAGGCCGATACCGTCGAACTCGCCGTTTTCACCCACACCGATCAGCGACACATTATCCATATCGCGTACCTGGATATCAGTTCCGGTGCCGGTATTGAAATCGGTAATGGTGCCATCGATATAAATCGTGATCGGCTGACTTGCGTCCTTGGCCTCGTCCAGCTTCGCCTGCAGGTCGGCGCCGTTATTGACGGTGTAAACCAGCCCGCCGGCACCGCCGGTGAGATTGTAACTGTAGCCAGCAAAGCCGCCATCGGCACTGCCACTGCCGGAGGAACTGGAACTGCCGGACGAGCTCGAGGAACTGGACGAACTGGAAGAACCACCGCTGGATGAGCTTGAGGAAGAGCTGCTCGAACTGCTGGAGGAGCTGCCGCTGGAACTACTTGAAGAACTGCTGCTGGACGAGCTACTGGAGCTGCCGCCGTCGCTGCCACCACCGCCACAGGCGGTTAAGCCGGCGCAGAGTACCAGCGCCAGTAGTGTTTGCAATGAGGTTTGCATAACGCGTAATCCTGAACGTAAAAACCCCGCGCAATTCTGCGCGGGGGCTTTTGGGGTTTACTGGGACAGTTGAATATCTTCGAAAGTGAATGACTGATCGTCGTTGTACGGCGCGGCAAACAGGCCCACTTTTACGGAGGCCGGCAGACCGCTGAATGTATTCGCACCGAGCTGGGTGTAGGTCACACCGCCATCGGTGGAGACGTACACGTAGTAGGCCTGCCCCACTCGCTGCAGTTTGAAATAGAGGCTGTCACCGGGCACAACGGCAGCGCCGCTGGCTTTACCCCAACCGCCGCCGGCCGCAAGAATATGGCCGTACTGGGTTACCCACTCGGTGCCGGACATGTGCATACCTACATGGACCAGCGGAGAGGTGGTGCCCGCCGTGGCATCGCACTCACACATCATCAGCCCCACCGGGAACTGGTTGGCCGCGTAGTTACTACCCGCACTTTTCAGCTTTGCCGTCAGCACAAAGTCGCCTTCCACCTGCTGTGACACCAGATAGAAAGACTGCGCCATGGTTTCAAACTTGCCGTCGCTGGCGGTGAAGGTGACGCTGTTATCGGTCTGCGCACCGATGCTGCCAGTGGCCACGGTGGCGGAGGACTGGGCGCTATCACCCACCAGCAGGCCGTTGCCGCTCCAGGTTTCATCCGAACCGGCAGCAATGGCACAGTGGTCGTCACTGGTGTCTTCGGGGTACGGGTCCCAACCTTCGCCGCTGTTCCAGCCGGAGAAGATCTGCGCGCGCGAGCAGAAGCGGCTCGCCACTTCCTCCTCGCTCAGCTGGTAACAGCTGCCGGAAGTTCCGCAGCGGCCGCTCAGGTCCAGCGGGCTGCCGGCCAGATCGGTGCTGCCGTATTCGCGCCAGCCGGCATCCGCCGTGGCGGTTTTGGGGTTGGGTGCGGGCTGGCTGTTGATTCCTTCATAGGCCCAACCCTCTGCGGCCACGTGGGTATCCATGGCGGTATTGATGAAGGTGACATTGTCGTAGTACGTGCTGCTGCCACCGCTGCGCGCCAGATAGGTAGTGCCTGGCTGGATGGTGACGCCTTTCGGACCCGGGCCCTGGGTGAGTTTCGAATTCAGGAACACGAAACCGGGTGCGGCGGGATCCGGTGTGCGCGCCTGCAACAGGTAACCGCCGGTACTGGTGGCCTCGGTACTTTTGGAATCGCCGATAGAACGGATTTCTGTGTCTTCAAATACGGTAGCCGTGCTGTAACCCCAGATGAAATCCACGTTGCCCACCACCAGCGCATTGTGGAACCAGTTGTAGCCTTTCAGCAGCAGCGTGTCCTGCTCGGAGTAGAACGCGGCATCGCGCACAATCAGGCGGCCTTCGCTGTTGAAGTACAGGGTTTCCGCCTGGTCACCGGCACCGGTGCGCACGTGGGTGTTTTCGATACTGAGATCTTCCAGGGTGAGCATGTCCCCCCCCTTCACCAGGAACAGGCTGCGACCTTCACTGCCGCCGTTGAGCGCCTCGTAGTTTTCGTAATAAATGCGGGTCTGATCGGCGCCGGTGCCCTTGATGGTGAGGTTGTTTTTGCCGGCGAGATACAGCATTTCCCGGTAATCACCTTCGGCAACGGTAATGGTTGCCGCTTCGTCCGCGTCGACATTTTCCATCACATGGTTCAGCGCGCCCTGAACCGTGCGGAAGTCCGCAGCACCATCGTCATCCACGGTGATATTGGCTCCAGAGGGCAGCGCAGCGCGGGTGGTAAAATTCCAGCCGGCGTCTTTACCGAGACCCACGAAATCGCTGCCGTTCAGCTTCGCGCCCTGTACCAGCTCGGAACTGATCGCGACAAAGTATTCAACGCCGGGCTCCAGCACGTCGGTGTGCGGGGCGATGGTGAGGGTGTTGCCAGTGATCACAAACGGGGTGGCATTCAGGGTGCGGGTCTGTGCCTGACCTTGGTAGCCGAGGGTGTCGGTTTCACCACCGGCGCGGATGACATCCACTTCGGTGTTGTTGTCCGCACGGAAAATCCGCACGGAGCCGACGGTGTCGTTCAGTGTCGGCACATTATCGAACGTGATGCTGAGGCGGGTATCTTCATAGGCACCAGTGGCGCCGGGCATTGGGGTTACCAGCGCACCGATATCGCCGTACGTGGCGGTTGGCATTGCGAACGCCTTGGCCACTTCCACACTGATACTGCGCTGCAGGCTGCTGTCGGAACCACTGATGAAGGTCACCTCCGCAGTGCCCTCTGCCAACGGCGACAGTTTCACCAGGTTGCCGGCGACCTCGACGGCAACCACATTGGCATCGCTGGAAACTACCTCGAAGGTATCCACGGTAACACCATCGCTCTGCATCGCGGTGACGTTAACCTCTAGCGCCGGATCGCCGGCGGTAGCGGTCCAGCTGGGCTCCACATAATCGATGGTGAGCTGTACCGGTTTCACGGTGGGGTCACCCACCTTCACGTAATCCACTTCGAAGGAGCGGTTGTAGGTGAAGAAACCGATGCGTCCGGCGGTGGAATATTTATTGTCTTCGTCGGTATAGGTACCGAGTTCCTCACCGTCGAGGTACACGGTCACACTGTTGCCGACCATATCGTAGCGCACGGTGTACCAGCTTCCGTCGGTGCCACCCTGCTCACCGAGCAGCAATGGCTTTTTCGCCTGCACGGCACGGCTGATGGAACCGCTTACACCATTGTCGTCGGTACTGGCATAGCCCGCTTCTACCTGGGTGGATTCCGGGCTGCCCTGCATATTCAGGCCGCCAAAATACCACTGCAGCGGACCCTGGTAGCGGCCGACGCCGTACAGGTATTTGTTACCGGTATTGCCGTTGTTGCGCGGGCGGATGCGATACTCCACAAAGTAATCCGCGGGCACACTGCCAAACACGCCCTCTTTCACCAGGATCAATTCACCCTCGCGCAGGTTTTCTCCGCGGGTGCCGGCGGTAAAGCGCAGTGATTTGCGATCGCCCTCGTCGAGAATATCGAATAGGCCTGGATCGGCGAGACCGTAGCCGTCAATCAGCGCATCCCAGTTACTGGCGAATTCGCCATCTTCAAAGTCATCGCAGAAATACAGACCGGTTTCCGGACAGCTAAAGGTGACGGGCTCCGGCTCGGGTTCCGGCTCAGGCTCGGGCTCAGGCTCAGGCTCAGGCTGGGGTTCAGGCTCCGGCGTCACTATCGGATTTAGCTCCACCAGTTCTTTTTTGCTGCCGTCGTCACTACAGCCAGCCAGCAGGCTGCCGAGCAATGCGGCCATCAATGCGCCGTGTACTCTCATCGAACACTCCTAAATTGCAATTTTATTGTTGTTACCCGGCCTGCGCCGGTGCTGCCCTCACTGCCCTGCCGAATTACAACTTTCCCCAATTGATTTCCGGCAAGACAAATGACTATGGCGACGAAAAATGTCGGGATTTTGCGCCCGACAAAGTCCTGTCAAAATTCGATGTTGAACCGCCCTCTTAAAGGCGCGATAGCAACGGACAAACTATTTGGAACATCTCTGGCAGCGCACTGGTGTTCGCCATACTGGCAAAAACCGACATCGCGGTGTATGTACCGGCGGACATGCAAAATTCAGCGCGCGGATGGTGCTGTCATCGTGGTAAGCGAGGAGACTGTGGTAAGCACAAAAGACGGAGGTCAGCGGAATGGCTCATCATGTTCATCTTTGTATCTTTTTTGAGTTTTTATTATTTTCTTCTGGCCAAAATTCCTTTTTCCGGAAACGGCCAAGCAAGTGCCCCCGCCAGCGAAAGGCAAGAGAAGCACTTCGATTCAATCAATCATTCGATCATTCGAAAGACCATCGCCACCCCGTTCCGGGGCCAGATGTCTTCGATATTGGTTTGCCATAGTTGTCACTTTAGGTCTTCAAAAATCCATAATTGGCAATACCAAAAACGAATATCAGGTTAGTCCAACCGATTGAATGTGTAAAGCCTGTCGGCAGGTGCGGCCTGCCAATTGGCGCCAATTATTACGCCAGCCAGATCCCGCAGCGGGTACAAAAATTAGCCAGAATTGTTTTACGCGGCGCCAGTTCCACGCGCTATCGCGATTTCAAAAAACAAAAGTAATCGTATGTCACTCATGACAGTCTAATCCTCACCGCGCTTTAGCAACGCTCATTTCACTCACCCCAATCCCAACCAGGATGTAAACGCAGCCACGCTTTGGCGACCCCCGCACGTTTGCGGGTACCAATCGGCGCCCTTATCCGTAGATCAGCGCAGCGACCTCTATACTGATTTTTTTCATGCCGCCGGGGGTGGAAACACTACGACAGACCCGAGCACGAAAATTAATTCGCCGCTTAATCGGTTTAATCCGGAATTTGGTTGCGTCATCTACAGCGGTGTGAGTGCTCGAAGGGAAAGGCTGTGACAGTTATCAAACGGAAGGGAGGAATAGAAATGGATTCGACACGACGAAAAATTACCGCGCAAGTAGCATTGATTTTTTCCGGCGCAATTATTTTTTCTTGGACAGCGCCAGCCACCGCACAAGATGCCGGGCCATTGAACAGTCCCGTTCGAAGCCAGGACCCCGCAACCTTCAAAAACCCCGCCGTGCTCAATCATTTACTCCCTCACATCTGGCAGGGCAAAAATTTGGCGTTTACTGAAGCCGCGCCAACGGTTGCCAAAGCCCAAACCGAATACGCCAGGATGATGCCGGAGTCGATTCAGGAGGTTGTTAAAGACAAGATCTACCACGCCTACGGTTTTCAAATCGCCTCCACCCTGATAGTGATCGGCGATAACGGCCTGATCATCGTTGACCCGGGTTCCGACGATGACAGCGCCAGGGCAACACGGGAAGCATTTATCAAAGCAGTACCGACGGCAGCAAATCTTCCGGTGACCGCAGTTATCTACACCCACCGCCATCCGGATCACGCATTCGGCTCCGCGGGATGGGGCGTCACTCAGCAGGACATTGATGCAGGCAAGGTAAAAATTATTGCGTCGGAAAATTTCGTCGACAATCTGGTAAACGATGTCGGGGTGGTGGGCAATATTCTGACCCAGCGCACCGCCTACGCCGGTGGCTACCCCGCGCAGGGTGCCAAAGGGCTGGTGCACGCGGCCATCGGCCCGACGTTTTCTGCAGGACCGATCTCCTTCTTCATGCCAACCGACCTGGTATCCGAGGGCAAGCCTCTCAAGCTCAATATCTCCGGTGAAAACCTTGAAGTGTTTCACGCGTATGGCGATGCCGACACCGACGAAATCGATGTTTATCTTCCGGACTATCGCCATGTGCACGGCTCGGAAACCATTCAGGGGGAGACCTTCCCCAACCTGTATACCCTGCGCGGCACATCCTACCGCGATGTCGCGGCATGGATGGACGGCGTAGACATCTTGCTGGGTTACGCAAAAAACTCCGATACCTATTCCGGCTCCCATATGCGGGCCTGGAAAGGCAATGATTTTATCGTCGACAGGATTCGCAACTACCGCGATGCCATCCAGTATGTGCACGACCAGGCCATTTACTGGACAAACCTGGGGTATACCCGCGATGAACTGGCCGAGAAAGTCATCCTGCCTGAACCCTACGCCAGCGACCCCTGGTTACAGGAGTACTACGGCACCGTCGCCCACTCGGTGCGCAACATTTATGGTGGCTATATCGGCTGGTGGGAAGGCGACCCGACCCAGCTGGCACGTCCGGCACCCAAGGCCACGTCGCAGCAGTATGTTCGCGTGATGGGTGGCAGAGATGCAGTGTTAAAAGAGGGGCGCAGCGCTATTGACCAGAAAAATTATGGCTGGGCTGCAGAGCTGTTGACGCACCTGGTCAATGCGGATCCAACCGATATGGATGCGCGCAAACTGAAAGCGGAGGCGCTGCGAAACTGGGGCTATCTGCAGACCAATATCTATTGGCGTATGTACGGGATCTCCGGTGCCCAGGAACTTGACGGAACCATTGATCGCTCCCAGCCGTGGAACTTTGCCGACCCGGCTATCGTAAAAGTGCTGCCCACCACCGCCCTGCTTAAAACCATGAGCGTGCGCCTGAACGCGGAGCGCGCCGGTGACGCGGTAATGAAAGTTCAGTTCATCGTGTCCGACACCAATGAACAGGGTGGATTCGAGGTGCGCAATAAAATCGCGGCCTATAGCGAAGACAAGCTGGACAAGCCCGACGTGACCATTCGCGGACCCAAGACGGCCATCCTGCAAACCATTGCCACTGGCAAGCTGGCGGATGGACTACAGGTGTCCGGCAACAAATCGACGGCCAGCAAATTTCTCGGCCTTTTTGACCTGATTACACCGAACGACGTCAACCTGGTGCTGCCGCCGGGCACTCCACTGAAACCTTGAGCGATCACTTGTAACGATCTTCCGGATAAAAAAAGCCCATTTGCCGGCTGGCAAATGGGCTTTTTATTTCAGGCGTATCTAGCGGGACTCGTTACTGGCAGGCAACTTCCCCCAGGCCAATCACATAGCTCTGGTCGTAACCGAGCGGTGAGTTAAACGGAATCTCGCCATTTTTACCGGCGGTGGCGCTGACGTAGTCCGCCAGTGCCTGGCCAGCCGGACGACCTTCCGCAGTAATCACGTCGCGAGAGTACTGGGAGTAATCCATCTTGAGATCCGCAACACTGCCGGAGGCGCTGACGATGTCGTACACCAGAGACGGATCCAGGTTGCACGCCGCATCGGAGAACCACACCTTGCTGCCCTCACTGCGGAAGTTGCCGCCGTCGACATCACGGGCCAGCTCTTCACCGCGCTCGGTGAGCGCCTGCACCACATCGTCTTTTTCCTGATGGATGCTGTTCATCAGGAACATGTTGTCTTCCCACAGCACGCTCGCGCCGACGCGTACACTGAGGATGTCCTTGCGATAGTTCATGAACAGGTTGTCGAACATGTGCGTGGTGCCGCGACGGATCAGCGGTACGCGACGCAGGGTGTTGCCCAGGTAGCTGTAGTGATCGTCAGTGGTGACAAACGCGTTGTGATGCATGGTGGTGCGGATCTGCTCGTTGATGGTCCGGCTGTCGCTGGAACCGTGCAGCGCCGCGCGCTTCACATTCACCAGTTTGTTGAACGACATGGTGATGTTGTAGGCACCCACTTTCACATCAAACGCCGAGTCACCGGTGGTGTCGAAGGTGTTCTTGTGAATCCAGATTTCGTGGGACGCACCGGTACTGCGGATCATGTCCGGATCGAGCTCGTGGTCCTCGGTGTGACCGGCGCCGCGGAAGTCCAGGTGGGTCAGGATCACATGCTCGGAGGTCATGATCGGTGTGCCGCTGCTGTCGGCGCCGATGGCAAAACCGTTGAAGCGGAAGTAGGCATTCGCCTGGCGACCGTCGAGGGTTTTGTGCGATCCGATTTTGGTGTTGCGAATCGGCAGCGTGCTGTCGTTCAGGCGATTATTGAAGAACTCAACAAGGCACGCATCCTGGTCACTGTAGCCGTTGTCGTCACACCACTGGTGGTAGTCGATACACTGCGCTTCACTGCCACCGATTGCCGCCTGCACCGAAGCGTCGCCACAGAAGTTGCGGTACATCGCCACTTCGGTTTCACTGGCAAATTCGAACTTGTCAAACACGATCCAGTTCGGTTCATCACCGGTGACCGCATCGAGGATCTGCTGTTCGACGCTGCGGCCCTGCGCATCGTTTTTGGTGATCACGGTCAGCTGGCTGTTGCCGTCGGGATCGTAACCGCCCATGGCATTTTCACCGTAACCCACCGCGCGTCCCAGGGTCTGGAACAGGCACTCGACAATGTCCTGATCGCTGGTGAGTTCACTGGAGTCGCGCCAGTTCACGTTCGGGTCGGTGGCCAGAATGTAACAGGCATTGCTCACCTCGGTGGACGGGAAGGCACCGCCAGAGGACGTGCCACCGGAGGAGGACGAGGAGCTGCTGCCGCCGGAGGAACTGCTGGAGGAAGAGCTGCTGCCACCGGAAGACGAGCTGCTGGAGGAGGAGCTGCTAGTGCCGCCGGAAGAGCTCGAACCGCTGGAAGAGCTACTCGAAGAAGATGAGCCACCGGCACAGTCGCCCGCCACCGGCTCAACTCCGGTCACTGAGAGGCTGTCGATATTGGCGAGCCCGTTGCCGCTGGTCGCCTGCAGGCGGATCTCGTTGTAACCGGCGCTCAGGGTCACGCTAACCGATCCGGTGGTGTAGCTGGTCCAGCCACCGCTCTCGCCCATTGCAATGGAGGTCGCGCTGGCACCATTTACCAGAACATCGGCGGGGCGATCACCGGAGCCGTTGGCATAGCGGAATTCCAGCGTGTAGACGCCCGCGGCGGGAACCACCACTGACCAGTCGACACCGGTGCCGCTCGCGTTTTCGGTATTGGCATAGCCGAAACCGGTGTAGCCGCTATGCTCGGTTTCCAGCGCACCGTCTACGGCGCAGAAGCCGGCTTCCGCTTCCTGCAACACCAGGGTGGATACGGTACTGCCACCGCCCGAGCTGCTGGACGAGGAACTGCTGCTACCGCCGGAGGAAGATGACGAGGAGGAGGAAGAACTCACCTCGCCGGTTGCGTTGTACACCTCGAACTCGGCGATGTACGGCGCACTGCTGGCACTGTCGATTACCAGGTTGATCTTGGCCATGGACACATCGCCCAGATACACCTGCATCTCACTGCCGATACCGCTGCCGGACGCCAGCTCTTCGCCGGTGTCGTTGTTCACCAGGCGCCAGTTCTGCACCACATTCCCATTCTCGCGAATGATCACGGTGTTGAAGCTGGTGGCGCTGCTCCACTTGATGGAGATGCGCTCACCGCTGGCAGAAGACGGCTGCCAGGCAGAGGTCAGGTCGCCATCGCGCACGTCGCCGTAGCTGCCGCTGCCCTTGCTGGAACCGTCGGAGCCGGCGCCGATGGACAGGTTCGCACCAAGATCGGTGGGCACGCTGCCGCCCGAACTGCCAGTACCGCCGGAGGAACTACTGGAAGAGGAGCTGCTACTGCTGGTAGTACCGCCGGAAGAGCTGCTGGAACTGCTGGAAGAACTGGAGCTGCCGCCGGAGGAACTGCTGGACGAACTGCTGCTTGAGGAACTGCCGGAGGACTGGCAGTTGCCGTCGGAAGTCAGCAGGCCCTTGTTGGCGCCCGCCGCGGCGAGCACGATCTGCGGTACGCAGCCGGCGTCATCCAGTGCGTAACTGTAGGGAATGCTCAGCGTGGTGGTGGATACCGGATCCGGTCCCGCCGGGTGGTTGTCGGTGGCCTCTTCGGTCCAGGTGACGTTGGAGAAGATATTGCCACTCACGTCCCAGTAACCCATATCGTCGGTGTAGAAGGTACCGAGCGGGTCATTGGAATCCTCGAAGTAATTGTTTTCCGCTTTCATGATGCCGCCGATGCGCGGGTTCATGCCGGATTTGTTCAGGCTCACATAGTGGTTGTTGAACGCATGCGCGGTGGCGTGGCGCAACAGCGGCGTGCGCGAGTCGATGTTCTCGTACAGGTTGTGGTGGAATGTCACCGGGCCGTTGTTGTCGTCGCTGTCGCTGGAGCCGACGAGACCGCCGCGGCCGGAGTTGCGCAGAATGCTGTAGGACAGGGTCACGTACTTGGTGGTGGCCTTCATGTCGAACAGCGCATCGTAACCGTCGCTCTCGCCGCCGGATGCTTCAAGCGTGAGGTGATCCGCCCACACGTTGTACACGTTGGTTTCCATACCGATGGCGTCACCGCCGTTGGAAGTGGGGGAACCGGATTTCTTCACATTCCGCACGTGCAGGTTCTGCAGAATGATGTTGGAGGAGTTGCGCAGGTGGATGCCCAGTTCGTCGAACAGCGCACCGTTGCCGACACCGATGAGCGAGACGTTGCTCACCTCCTTGATTTCAATCACGCCGTCGGCGGTATTGCAGCTGTCGCCGGAAACCTTGCTGGTGTTGCCGTGATTGATGGTGCCCTCAACGTGAATGATGATCGGGGTATCGCTCGAGGGGCGATTGCACAGGGCCGCGTGGATTTCGGTACCGGTGGTGGCGTACACCACATCGCCGCCGGCGCCGCCGGTGGTACCGCCGTTCAGGGTCGCGTAGCCCACTGGCTGCGCCACCGCTCCGGCAGCCATAAAGCTACCCAGCAGTGCGCCGAGCACGACTGTTTTTTTCAGCTCAAATTGCATGTGACCTTCCGTTTATTTTTTTATCGAGAAGATATTTTTCAGACGACCGGCCACGGGCGCGCACTCCGCGGGGGAGTGACCCGAAAGCTAATGCCCGGAATACAACTTGAGGGGATAGCAGAACCAATCATCATCGCTGTGGGAGGCGGGTACCGCGGCACCATCCCGAGTGTTCGGCTTGCCATTATTGTTATACCGCTTGATTAATTGGCAATACCAAAGAACACAGAGAGGTTAGGCAACATGGCCGGACCTGTAAACGGCAAGGCCGGGGTCAAATGCACGAAGTGTGATTGCTCGCACCTAAACAGGGAAACTTTCCGGCCAAATGGCGCGCAAAGCAACTCAAAGCATTCTGGAGAGGTGGCCCTACAATAATTGGACTTGCCAAAGTTATATGACCAGGGGCCACGAAAACGCCTCGAAGAGCGCCCCCCGAAATTTCCGGCCGCGCCTGCGCAGCGCGCTTCGGGGCATCTGAATGCGCCAGATTTCAGGCAAAAAAAAGCCGGGCTGAAACAGCCCGGCAATACATCCTGATGATGATGCGAGGAAATCAATGAAACAGATTGAACTACAGCCGCGTTAAATCGAGGTGCACATCCCCTCTCGCGCAGCCCCTGGTTTTACCACGCAGGGTTACTCGATCAATCCCAGCGCACGCGGCAGAAACTCGCTGATACCCGGTACCAGGGTAACCAGTGCCAGCACCACAAACATCATGAGGTACATGGGCATCAGCGGGCGAATCAGCGCGGTGATTGATGTTTTGGAAATACTCGCCCCCACGAACAGCACGCTGCCCACCGGCGGTGTACACAGGCCGATACACAGGTTCAGGATCATCACGATACCGAACTGCAGCGGCGACATTCCGAGCTCGGTGACCACCGGCAGGAAGATGGGGGTAAAGATCAGCACCGCCGGGGTCATGTCCATGAACGCACCCACGGCCAGCAGAATCAGGTTGATGGTGAGCAGGATCAGCAGCGGGTTGTCGCTGATGGTGATCAGCGCCTGGCTGATGGTCTGCGGAATGTTCTGGTAGGACATGATCCAGGACATGGCGGAGGAAGCGGCGATCAGGAACATCACAATCGCAGTGGTCTCAACGGACTTGGTCAACAGGGCCGGCAGCTCGCCCCACTTCACTTCCTTGTACACCACACAGGACAGCAGCAGCGAATAGAGCACCGCAACCGCGCTGGCCTCGGTGGCAGTGAAGAAACCGCTGATGATGCCGCCGATCACAATAAAGATCAGGAACAGGCTCGGTACCGCATCCAGGGTTTTCTGCAGGGCAAATTTCAGCGTCGGCTTTTCGCCTACCGGATAGCCCTTGGCCTTGGCCCAGATGCCGCACACGATCATCAGACCCAGTGCCAGTAGCAGACCCGGCAGGTAACCGGCGATAAACAGCGCGGCGATGGACACACCGCCGGACGCCAGCGAGAACACGATCAGGATGTTGCTCGGCGGAATCAGCAGACCGGTGGTAGAGGAAGCCACGGTCACCGCGGTGTTGAAGTTCTTGTCGTAACCCTCTTTGGTCATGGACGGAATCATGAAACCGCCGATGGCCGAGGTGGCCGCCACTGCAGAACCGGAGATGGAACCGAACAGGGTGCAGCTGATGATGTTCACGAACGCCAGGCCACCGGGCAGCATGCCCACCAGCACGCGCGCGAAGTCGATGATGCGCCGGGCGATACCGCCGCTGCCCATCAGCATGCCGGAGAAAATAAAGAACGGAATGGCGAGCAGCGCGAAGCTGTCGATACCGCTGGCCATGCGCTGGGCCATGGTGATCATGGCCGGATCAAAATCGATGGTGCACAGCATGGTGAGCACGGTGGCCGCACCAATACTGATGGAAATGGGTACGTTCAGGGCGAGCAGGATCAGGAAACTGACCAGCAGTACGATAACGGCGACTTCCACGGTGGCTCTCCTCGCTTACGCTTCTGCAGCAGCGGAAGGCTGCTTTTGTTTTTCTTGTTGCTCGCGCGCCACCTGTGCCTGAATCTCCTCCGCCTCCTCGGCGTAGGGGTGCACACTGGAATCGAATTCGGCGGGCAACTCCTGCTTCGCGCTGACCAGTTCAATCAGCTGGTCGATGGAAAACAGGCAGATCAGCAGGCCGGACAGCGGCAGCACACTGTAGACATAACCCATGGGGATGTTCAGGGCCGCGGAATACTGCTCCAGCTCGAAGGTGAGCAGCATCAACTTCGAACCGCCGTAGACCATGGCGGAAGCGGCGAAGGCAAAGCACACCAGCACCACGAAAATCTGCACGGTTTTGCGCGCAGCGCCGTGCAGTGCGTTGGTGAGCAGGTCGATACCCAGGTGGGATTTTTTGCGGAACGCGTAGGCGCCGCCGAGGATGCCGATCCACACCAGCAGGTAGCGCGCCAGCTCTTCCGTATAGGAACTCGGCTGCATCGGCAGGAATCGGGTGAGGATCTGCCAGGTGACGTCCACCACCATCAGCGCCAGCAGTGAGCCGAGCGCAAAGGCCAGTGCCTTTTCAATTTTTTGCATCATCTTCGCCATCCACTTTTATTTTTTTAGTGGGCTGTTGTTTTTGTTGGGCACGCTGCGCTTTGCCCAACACACCGGGCGCGACTTAATTGATCGCCTTGATCTGGTCCAGCAGCTCGCCCACTTCCGTGCCCTTGTAGCTGTCGTGCAGCGGTTTCACCGCATCGATAAAGGGCTGCTTGTCGGGGTAGATCACCTCAACGCCGGCGGCCTTCACCGCGGCCAGGGATTCCTCGGTGGACTCCTGCCACAGCTGGCGCTGGTAGGTCACCGCCTCATCCACTGCCTGGCTAAGCCATTCCTGCTGCTGCGGTTCGAGTTTGTTCCACACCGTGGTGCTGATCAGCAGCAGGTCCGGCACGTAGGTGTGCTCGTCCAGGGTGTAGAACTTGGAAACTTCGTAGTGCTTGGAAAGGTAAAAGCTCGGCGGGTTGTTCTCGGCCCCGTTGACCACGCCCTGCTGCAGCGCGGTGTAGAGCTCGCCCCAGCTCACCGGGGTGGCGGCGCCGCCCAGGGTGTTCACCATCTTGATCGCGGTCTGGCTGTTCTGCACCCGGATCTTCTGGCCGTTCAGATCGGCCGGCGTCTGCACCGCCACATCGTTCATGTAAAAGCTGCGGCTGCCGGCATCCAGGTAACCCAGGCCGCGCAGGCGCGCGCGCTCACAGGCCACCAGCAGGTCTTTGCCGATGGGACTCTGCAGCACTTTCCAGAAATGCTCGGAATCGCGGAATACATAGGGAAGGTTGAAGACCTTCATCTCCGGCACGAAGCCCTCCATGGGGCTGGCGGAGACCTTGGTCATGGCCAGGCTGCCGATCTGCAGCAGCTCGATCAGTTCGCGCTCGCTGCCCAGCTGGCCGCCGGAGTAGATATCGATACGCATGGTATCGCCGGAGAGTTCGCGCAGGCGCTTGTCCATGAACACCATGGCGCGGTGCACCGAGTGCTGCTGGTCCAGGGTGTGGGCCAGCTTCAGCGCCACCTGGTCATCTTTGAAGCCGCAGCTGGCCATCAGCAGGGTGGTGCCCGCCAGCGCCGCAGCGCCCAGCTGCCGCAAGAATCTTCTGGTTATCATCATCGTGACCTGCGATCTATTTCTTATCGGGTACAGGTTTGCCGGTGTGCCACATTGCGCTTCGCGCGCTCGCGACGCGCAGGAGGTCATGGCAGACCAAATTGGTCATACCATGCTATCAACAACCGGTCAGGGGGTGCAATCCGTGATTTCGGTTTTCGCCGCTCATATGGCATACCGCATCCAGTCGCAGCGCCTGACGTGTTTCGCCGGGCACTGAAGTGGTGCAGGTAATCGCGCCACCATGGCGCCGGAACCTGTGCGCCCGCAGGTGAACATCGTACCCGCGCGCGCCAGCGGTGCATGTTAACGCCAGGATGGCGCTTTTTTAACCGTTAATTGCGGCCCCTGCCCGACCGCCTGCGTCAGACCAGTCCCGGCAGGCAAACCGACCGGAGGTTGTTATCAGCAGGCAGCTTCTGCACCACTTGCATCAGTGGCGAAATAGTCCGCGCGCGGAATGATCGCCCCGCGGTGGCCGATGACGCGCGCTGCGCAGCGGTTGCCCGCGGCGATGGCGTCTTCCGGGCTGGCGCCCTGCAGGCGCGCCGCCAGGTAACCCGCGTTGAAGGAATCCCCGGCACCGGTGGTATCCACCACGCTGCTGACGGCCGGCACCTCAACGGAGACCAGATCCCCCTGGTACTGCAGCAGTACCGGCTCGGCACCGCGCTTGATCACCAGCTCGGCCACACCGAAATCGCCGTTGCGCTTAATACAGCTGTCCGGGAGTTCGTCGCCCCACAGGGCCTGCTCGTCCTCAAAGGTCAGCAGCGCCATATCCGCCTGCTGCAGGAACTCCGCCACCACGCTGCGCGCGGCTTCGGCGGAAGCCCACAGGCGCGGGCGGTAGTTGCTGTCGAAGGCCACGCGGCCGCCGTTGGCGCGATACTCTTTCAGGAAAACCAGCAGTTCCGCGCGGGCTTCGGGATTCATGATGGCGAGGGTGATACCGGACAGATACAGGCAGTCCATCTTGCGCAGGTAGTCCCTGAGAACCTCGCGACGAGCCGGGTCGGCAAACAGTTCACGCGCCGGCGCCTCGCCGCGCCAGTAGGTGAAATAGCGCTCGCCGTCGGCGGTATTCTGGATCATATAAAGGCCGGGGCAGCGGCCCGGCAGACGCGCGATGGCACTGGTGTCGATACCCTCGCTGGCGAGGCGTGTGAGCACTTCCTCACTGTAGGGGTCCTCCCCCAGCAGGGTGACGTAACTGACATCCACACCACCACGGGCGATATAGACGGCGGTGTTGTAAGTGTCTCCGGCGTAGGACTGCGCCAGCAGCGCTTTCTGCCCACTTCCCTGGCTCACCGCTTGCGGCGCCAGTTCCACCATGACTTCTCCCAGTGCTGCCAGTTTCACTCAACTCTCCAATCTGCAGAAAATGTTATCTAAGCGTGGTTATGACCACTTGGTAGGGATCATCCGCCGCTGCACCAAATTAATGCCGCACAGCCCAGCGCAAAGCGCCACAAAAATGCCTTACCAGAATGGTTGACTGGTATAACCAATTTTTGGCAGTATGGCAACAAGCGGCGCCGATCCACACCTCGAATCGACGCCGCGGTTTTCTCCATCGCCTGGCGCACCGGGCACTAGGGGGCTGGTTTGGACCCCTTTGCCTTTTGTTTCGCGCATACCGCCCGCTCCCTTTCCGGCCATTTGCCGGGCAGCGAGCCGGGCTTTTCTTCGTCTGGCCGACATGAGAAGCCCAGGATCCGCCCCCTGCGGATTCTCGCGGTGGCAGCAAAACCTTACAACAATAAGCGGGACCGGCACCGGTACAAGCAATCCGAACAGCCGGCCTCTAATGGCAAACCCGAAATCTGGAAGCATCCTAAATGACACGCCCTCTGATCCTGCATCCCGACCGTCTGTTTCCGGCCGACAAAGTGAGCCGGGAAATCGCCCGCAATCTTTACGAGAGCGTCAAAGATCTGCCGATCATCAGCCCCCACGGTCACACCGACCCGTCCTGGTTCGCGGACAACAAGCCGTTCGGCAACCCCGCCAACCTGCTGATTCGCCCGGATCACTATGTCTTCCGCATGCTCTACTCCCAGGGCATTGCGCTGGAGCGCCTGGGCATCCGCACCAAAGACGGCACCGAGGTCGAGCAGGATCCGCGCAAGATCTGGCAACTGCTGGCAGACAACTACCACCTGTTCCGCGGCACCCCGTCGCGCACCTGGCTGGATACCGTGTTCCACGATGTGTTCGGCCTCGACGTGCAGCTGAGCAGCGAGACCGCCGAGCTGTATTACGAGCGTATCGACAGCGAACTGAAAAAGCCGGAGTTCCTGCCGCGCGCGCTGTTCGAGCGTTTCAATATTGAAGTGATCGCCACTACCGAGTCCCCGCTGGACGACCTGCGTCATCACCAGACCATCCTCGACAGCGGCTGGAAAGGCCGTGTGATCACCGCCTTCCGCCCGGACCCGGTACTGGATCCGGACTTCGAGGGCTTTGTGGATAACCTGGCGCAGCTGGCCGAGATCACCGGTGAAGACACCTCCACCTGGGCGGGCTACCTGGCGGCGCTGCGCAACCGTCGCGAGTTCTTCAAGCAGATGGGCGCGACCTCTACCGACCACGGCCACCCCACCGCTACAACCGCGAACCTGTCTGCGGCGGAGGCCGAGGCGCTGTTCCTGAAGGTCAGCCGTGGCAACTGCAGCGCGGCGGATGCGGAGCTGTTCCGCGGTCAGATGCTGACCGAGATGGCGCGTATGAGCATCGAGGACGGTCTGGTCATGCAGATTCACCCGGGCTCTTTCCGCAACCACAACAAGGTCGTGTTCGAGCGCTTCGGCCGCGACAAGGGTTGCGATATTCCGTCCCAGACCGATTACGTGCACGCGCTGCAGCCGCTGCTGGAAGCGGTGGGCAACGAGCCTGACCTGACGATCATTCTGTTCACTCTGGACGAGACCAGCTACAGCCGCGAACTGGCGCCGCTCGCCGGTCACTACCCGGCGCTGAAGCTGGGCCCAAGCTGGTGGTTCCACGACAGCCCCGAGGGCATGCGTCGTTTCCGCGAGCAGGTGACCGAGACCGCCGGTTTCTACAATACCGTCGGCTTCAACGACGACACCCGCGCCTTCCTGTCCATCCCCGCCCGTCACGACGTGGCGCGTCGTATGGACTGCGTATGGCTGGCGCAGCTGGTCAGCGACCACCGCCTGCAGGAAGACGAAGCCCTCGAACTGGCTGCCGACCTCGCTTACAACCTGGCGAAGAAAGCCTACAAACTCTGATAGGTAGAAAGACATGAGCCAGGAAAGACTCAACAACAGCATTCTCGAAAACCTCCCCGCCGAGGTGATCAAGCCGGCCTACGACCGCAGTGAAGTCACTACCGGTATCGTGCACCTGGGTATCGGTGCATTCCACCGCGCGCACCAGGCGTGGTACACCGAGAACCGCATTGCCGCCGGCGAAAAAAACTGGGGCATTGTGGGTGCGAGCCTGCGCTCACCGGGTGTGCGGGATCAGCTGGTACCGCAGAACGGTCTCTATTCCGTGGTGGAAAAATCCAACGCGGGCACCAAGGTGCAGATCGTGGGTGCGGTCAGCGATGTGCTTGTGGGCCCGGAAAGCCCACAGCAATTGCTGGAGCTGCTGGCCCAGGAAAGCGTGCGCATTGTTTCCCTGACCATTACCGAGAAGGGTTACTGCCACGATCCGGCGAGCGGCAATCTGAACCCGCAGCATCCGGATGTGGTGCACGACCTGGCGAACCCGCAAGCGCCGAAGTCTGCACTGGGTTATATCGTCGGTGCGCTGGCGCTGCGCAAGGAGCGCGGTCTGCCGGGCTTTACCGTGCTGTCCTGCGACAACCTGCCGTCCAACGGCAAGCTGCTGGGCAAGGTGCTGGTGCAGTATGCGGAAAAAGTAAATTCCGAGCTGGCCGCGTGGATTGCGGAGAACACCACGACGCCGGCCACCATGGTGGACCGCATTGTGCCGGCCACCACCGATAACGACCGCGCGGAGCTGGAAGCGATTCTCGGCTGTCGCGATGAGGCGGCGGTGATGGCGGAGCCTTTCTCCCAGTGGGTGGTGGAAGACAACTTCCTGCGCGGCCGTCCGGAGTGGGACAAGGCCGGCGCGACCTTTGTGGACGAAGTGGAAGTCTACGAGCTGATCAAGCTGCGCCTGCTGAACGGCAGCCACTCCATGCTGGCCTACAGCGGTTACCTGTCCGGTTTTGAAACCGTGGCGGATGTGATGGCGGAGCCCGCGTTCAACAAGCTGGCACTGCACTTCATGCAGACCGAGGCCACCACTTCCATTGAGGTGCCGGCGGATTTCGATATCGCGGCCTACCAGGCGGAGCTGATTGAGCGCTTTGAAAACCGCGCACTGCGTCACCGCACCTGGCAGATCGCCATGGACGGTTCGCAGAAAATTCCGCAGCGCTGGCTGGGTACCCTGCGCCACCAGCTCGCCAACGAAGGCCCGATTGAGGTACTGAGTTTCGCGCTGGCGAACTGGATTCGCTATGTATCTGCGGTCGACGAGAAAGGCAATTCCATTGAGGTTTCCGACCCGCTGGCGGCAGATTTGAAAGCGCTGTGTGATATGTACAAGCCCCAGGGCAATGCGGCACTGACAGCGGCCTTCCTGGCGTTTACCCCGGTATTCGGTGAAGACCTGCGCAACAGTGAGCACCTGCAACAGGCCGTTTCTGGCTGGCTGGAAAAGCTGGATGCCAATGGCACTCTGGCCTGTGTACAGGAGAGCTTTGCCGCTATCGGCTGATAGCGGCGGTTTGATTTGCCCCGTGCTTGTTGTATCTGGGCACAGTTTGTATTTGTCAGTTTTTTGTTTTTAGTTTTTGTTTTCTCGCTTAGTTTCCAGCCCCTCGATTTGAGGATTTCACTGGAAACCATTTCCCTTCCATCCCGCGGCCAACACCGCGGGATTTTTTATGCGCGCGCATAAATTTCCATAAAAAAGCCGGGACTAAGCCCGGCAAAAATAAGCGGAAATAAATAACGTCCGTTGCGGTTTAGAAATTCACCCGCAGGCCAAGCAGTACTTCACGGCCGGTGCTGTTGTATTCGCGCACCAGATCCTGATCACCCATAGGGCCAGTGGTGTAGAGGCGCTCGGGTTCGTTGGTCAGGTTGATCGCTTCGAGGCTGACCTTGATGTTGTCGGTTACATCGTAGAACGCCGACATATCCACACGGGTCGGGCCGGTAGTGGCGAAGGACGCGTTGCCTTCACCGCCGGTTCCGGAAGTCACATAGTCGTCACGGTCATTGACCACCACGCGAGCACCGAAGCGATCCTCTTCGTAGTAAACACCGAAGTTGTAGCTGTTCTCGGACAACCCTTCGAGCGGACCGCGCACGCCATTGCCGTACTCGGCATTGGACTTCACGTGGGTGAAGTTCGCCAGTACACCGAAGTTGCTGCCCCAGCCCGGCAGGAAGCTCAGCGGCTGCTGGTAGGAAACTTCATAACCATCTACCGTCGCGCCTTCACCGTTCACGGTGGTGGTGATGTCCCAGCCACTGCTGTACGGATCTTCCACGTTTGCGTCATACAGCGGACTGGAAGGATCGTATTCCGGACGGGCGGCGACGATCGCAGCCAGTTCGGCCGGCAGTTCCTGGTCGTTCACGGTGACGCTGGTGAGGAAACTGTCGATCTGCTTGTGGAACACGGTCAGTGCCAGCACGGATTCCGCGTCAAAGTACCACTCCAGGCTCACGTCCGCGGAGTCGGCGCGCATCGGCTCGACTTCCGGGTTGGCCGCACTCACGGTGCCGCGCACCGGGGTTACGGTCGTTGCCGCCAGACCGCCGAGCCCCGGACGCGCGAAGTTGCGCGCGAGGCCCACGCGCAGCAGCAGGTCTTCCTGCAGCTCCAGTACCAGGTTGGTGGACGGCAGGATTTCGGTGTAGCTGTCTTCCGGCAGGTTGCCCACGTCGGTGGAGGTTTCCACGATACGCAGACCACTGTTGACGGTCAGCGGCAGTCCCAGCAGCTGGGTTTCCACCGTTGCCTCAACATAACCACCGAGGGTTTCCTCCACCACATTGTAGGTGCTGGAGTCGTTGTCGTTCAGCGTCCACTGGCCAACGCCGTAGGCTTCTTTGGTCGCGTTGAAATCGTTTACCAGCCAGTTGGTGGGGAAGCCGGACGGCGAATCGACGCCGCTGCCAAAACCGCTGATCTCGTTTGCCAACTGCGTAGTCAACGCGGCGGTCAGCGTGGGGCTGTTGAGCGTGCCTCTGGTCGGATCCCAGCGCTCGGAATCCACTTCGCGGCTGTTCCAGATCAGACCGGTTTTCAGCACGGAGCTGTCACCGTTGAAGGTCAGGTCGGCGCGGACGGTGTCATTGGTGCGCTCCACCACGTCGCGACGCAGGGTCGGGCCGGAAAACACGTAATTGTCCGGATTCAGGATATCGAAACCGTAGGACATTTCCGCGATATCGCCGTTTTCCAGGAAGGAGTAGGAAAAGGTGGACGCGTCCCTGGCATCGATGTTGAAGCGCAGCTGGTCTTCGGTGTGCTTGGATACTGCATTGCCGTACATCACATCCAGTACCACGTTGTCGGTAAGATCGAACTTACCGGACAGCACTACCTGGGTGAAGTCGGTCTCACTGAACTGGCCGCGGCTCTCGGAACGGGGCTTCACGCCTGCGAAGGTGCCGGCCACGATATTGCGACCGCTCTCATCCAGCGTCACTTCCAGTGGCGTGATTCCGTTGAAACTGTTGCGGAACTGCGCGAAGTAGTTGTAAGAGGTCACGTCGGCTTTCAGGTTGGAGTTCAGCACATCCAGGCTGAATTCCATGGAATCGCTGGGACGGAACTGCAGGGAGCCGGTCAGGCCGAGACGCTCCTGCTCGCGGTTGAAGGAGTCCATACGCGGCAGGCGCGGCGCCCACATGTAATCCAATTTTTCATCCGCCTTGATATCGTCATCCGGGTAGTTCGCCTGCGGGTTCGGCGTACCGTGGATGATCACGTCGGCATCGGTTCCCGCCCAGCTGCGGTTGCCGTTATCAAACGGGCTGGTCCAGCGCACGGTACCGAAACCTTCCTGACGCACGGAGCGCTCGGAGTAAGCCGCGCTCACCAGCACACCCAGTTTGTCATCCATAAAGGTATTGCTGTAGAGGCCCACAAAACGGGGACTCTCTTTCTCGGCAAAACTGTCGACCATCATCTGGCCGCCGAAGGAAAAATGCTGACCGGGGTTGTCAAACGGACGCGCGGTGGAAAGCTCCACCGTCGAGGCCAGACCACCCTCTTCCACGGAAGCGATCGGTGACTTGTGAATGGTGATGCGGTTGAACAGTTCCGACGCAAATATGTTGAAGTCGAAATCACGGCTGCGGTTTACACCGCCGGAGGTATCTAGGCCGCCGGTACTGGCGGGCACTTCCATGCCATTCAGGGTGGTGCGGGAAAAGCCCGGGCCGAGACCGCGCACGGTGATGTTGCGGCCTTCGCCACCTTCACGGGTGATCGCTACACCCGGAACCCGTTGCAGCGACTCCGCCAGGTTCAGGTCGGGCATCTTGCCGATATCTTCGGCGATGATGCTGTCGGTGTTGTTGGCACTGGTCCGCTTGGTATCCAGCGCCTGCTCCAGGGACTGGCGGAAACCGGTGACCGCCACCTCTTCCAGGACCTGGCCCTGCTGATCAGGCTGCTGGGTTACTTCCTCAGCCGCTTCCTGCGCAAACGCGGGGGTTGCCAGTGCCATGGCCAGAACAAGCGGTTTTATTTTGTAATTGCTCATTACTAACGCTCCATTACTCTCTCTTCGATTATTTTCGCCAGCTCAAGACGCCGTCTATGCGCTGGCTGCCAAGTTTTACTTCTTCAAACTTCAGATTGACCGCGTTCTCGATGACAAGGGGTGTAGCCACCTTCTCGACATGGATATCCCTGAACACTACATCTTTCAGCGGGGCGGCATCGGGCGCGTGTACCTCAAGGAAAGTACCCACTTCCTGCACCTGAATATTTTCAAACACGATGTCCTGATAGGTGGACGGGAAAAAGCCACCGAGCTCGCCGGGATAATTGAGCTGGAACCAGAACAGACTGTCGAAGGACTCGACCGTGAGATTGCGCAGGCGCACATTTTCCACCAGTCCACCGCGGTCCAGATTGGACTTGAAGCGAAATGCGGAAATGCCCTTGCGCAGGATATTGTCGGTAAAAAATACATCGCGAATACCACCGGACATTTCACTGCCCAGCGCGATGCCGTCTTCCCCGCCCATGTCGTTATTGCGCACCACGATGCGCTGGCTCGGCACACCGATACTGCGGCCGTCCAGATCGCGTCCGGATTTCACCACCACAGAGTCGTCGCCGGTGCGGAACCAGCTGTTTTCCACCAGCACATTACTGCTGGATTCGATGTCGATACCGTCGTTATTCGGGAAGTGACTGTCCACGCGTATTCCGCGCACCGTGGCGTGATCGGTATAGACAATGTGGTTGACCCAGAACGGGGAGTTGAGCGCGGTAAAATCCTGCAGCAATACGCGCTTGGCATGGAAGAACTGCACCAGCGGCGGCCGCAGGAAAGTGCCCTTACCAAAAATGCGCTGCCCGACGGGGACGGAATCGGCCCCCATGCGCCGCAGACGCTGCATATCCGCATTCTGCTGCGGGTGCCAGCTTTTGAACAGGCTGTCGGCATTGCCGTCGATGATGCCGGTGCCGGTAATGGCGACATCCTCGACATTACTGGCGTAAATCAGCGGTGAATAGGTGAAAAGCTCGGTGCCTTCCCAGCGGCTTTTCACCACCGGCAGATAGTCTTCCGGATCTGCGGAAAAGCGCAGTACAGCCCCCTCCTGTAGATGTAACTCAATACGGCTCTGCAGTACCACGGGGCCACGACTTAGCCACTCACCGGCAGGGATAACAACACGGCCTCCACCGGCCCTAACCGCAGCGTCAATCGCCGCGACAATGGCCGGGCGCACATCCTTCGCGTCCGCAGCAAAATCAGCAACGAAAAATTCACGGGCGGGAATAACCGGTGCCTGAATACCGGCAACAATTTTCTCTGCCAGTTTCCAGTCATTGGCAACGGCATCGGAGCTTATTGCACAAACCGCAGTGGAGACGCCGGCAAATAAGGCGCACAGGACTATGCCCCGCAGACCGCGGGGTAGGGACATCATCGCATTCATCGTTGCTCCCGAAGGATTTATTAAATTTATTCTGGGCAGGCAGGCGCCCGCCCGCCCTCTCACTCAACAACTTGAGAGGGAAGCAACCAGACAATCAGCTATCGAAAATCGAAATATCAGTCGAACCAGACACTCCGGCGCAGGACGCGCCGGTATGCCTTGCGGTAACAGGGATTACCGCCGCCGGCAGGACACCGGCAAATATTGCGTTACACGTTATTCGTTACTTTTTATTCACAACTATTTATTCGTTACTGGGCTTGCCGATGGTGGCGAGGATGCCGCCATCCACATACACGATCTGGCCGTTGACGAAATTGCTCGCGTCGCTGGACAGGAATACCGCGGTACCCTGCAGGTCTTCCGGGTTACCCCAGCGTCCCGCCGGCGTGCGGCCGATAATGAAGTCGTTGAACGGGTGGCCGTCCACGCGAATCGGTGCGGTCTGGCTGGTGGCGAAGTAGCCGGGGCCAATACCGTTCACCTGAATATTGTGGCGCGCCCACTCGGTAGCCATATTGCGGGTCAGCATTTTCAGGCCGCCCTTGGCCGCGGCGTAGGCGGAAACACTGTCGCGCCCCAGTTCACTCATCATGGAACAGATATTGATGATCTTGCCGGCACCGCGCTCGATCATGCGCCTCACCACCGGGCGGGTCATGACCATCACGCCGGTGAGGTTGGTCTGCAGCACCAGGTTCCACTCCGCCAGATCCATTTCCAGCAGCGGCACGCGGCGGATGATACCGGCGTTGTTCACCAGCACATCGATGGGGCCCTGCTCCTGCTCGATCACCGCCACCATTTCATTCACCACCGCTTCGTCGGTGACGTTGAACAGATAGCCGTGGGCATCCAGGCCTTTGGCACGCAGCTCGGCCACCGCGTTATCCAGTTTTTCCTGGGAAGAGTGACCGGTAATCACCAGCTTGGCGCCGGCGTTGCCGAGGCCTTCCGCCATCGCCATGCCAAGACCGTGGGTGGCGCCGGTGACCAGCGCCAGTTTTCCTGTGAGATCAAATAGGGATCTGGACATAAATCTACTCCAAGCTTTTCGGCGGATTAGCGCAGCTCGTTGGGCTGCACTTTGTCCATATCGTCGTAATCGTGGTTCTCGCCAGCCATACCCCAGATAAAGGTGTAATTGCTGGTGCCGACGCCGGAGTGCAGTGACCAGGTGGGAGAGATCACCGCCTGCTCGTTCGCCATCCAGATGGTGCGGGTCTGCTGGGGCGGGCCCATGAAGTGGCACACCGCCTGACCTTCCGGCACATTGAAGTACATGTACACTTCCATGCGGCGGCTGTGGGTGTGGCACGGCATGGTGTTCCAGCAGCTGCCTTCGGCCAGTTCGGTCATCCCCATCTGCAGCTGGCAGGTTTCCAGCACATCTTTCACCAGCAGCTTGCGCAGGGTGCGCTTGTTGCAGGTTTCCGCCGCACCCAGTTCGATGACCTGGGCATCGCCCTGGCCAACCTTGCGGGTGGGGAATTCGCGGTGCGCGGGAGTGGACAGGATGTAGAACTTCGCCGGCGAAGTTTTTACATTGCTGGTGAACACCACTTCCTTGGAACCGCGGCTTACATACAGCGCTTCCTTGGTGCCGATTTCATACAGGGTACCGTCGACTTCCACACAGCCCGGGGCGCCGATGTTGATGATGCCCAGCTCGCGGCGCTCGAGAAAATAATCCGCTTTCAGTGCATCCACGGTCTCCAGCTTCACTGCACCTTCCACCGGCATGACGCCGCCCACGATCACGCGATCCACATGGGTATAGGTCAGGTTTACGGTGTCTGCGGTGAACAGGGTCGGCACCAGATATTCTTTTCTCAGGCGCTCGGTGTCGTAGTTCACATAGTCCGCCGGATGGCTGGAATAACGTTCGTCAAAAACGGTGGTCATAATCTTTCCCGGTAACTCTTGATAAATCCTGTACGAATGAAATCCGGATAGATTTCAATGTTCGGTTCAGGACTTGGATTTCAGCAGTTTGTACATCTCGACGCCGGAAGTAATGAACGGCGCGGTGCCCTTGGGGTCGTCGTCGTAAATCGGCTCGCTCAGGTAATACTTGTAGCTGCCATCGCGGCCATAACCGAGACCCGCCACCTGGCACATATCGGTGATGGTGATGCTGCCGTCGGCGTGCACCTGCACAAACTCATCCAGCAGACCCTGGTAGGCCTTTTTCGCGATTGCCAGATATTTGCCCTCGGGCAGGTAACCGTGGTTCAGCGCCTTGGCGTAGAAGTAGGTGAACATGGTACTGGCGGAAGACTCGAGGTAATTACCGCGCTCGCCGGGCTTGTCCATGATTTGCCACCAGGTACCGGTCGCCGGGTCCTGGTATTTTTCGATCACCGGCGCAATCTCGGCGATCATGTCCAGCAGGTACTGGCGCTGCTCCGTGTTTTCCTTGGGGATGTAATCCAGCACGTCCACCAGCGCCATCGCCAGCCAGCCCATACCGCGGGCCCAGTGGTAAGCGGAGAGTCCGGTTTCCTTGTCGGCCCAGTTCTGCTCGCGCTTCTCATCCCAGCCGTGGTAGTAGAGGCCGGTTTGCGGGTCGCGCAGCTTGCCGCGTACCACTTTGAATTCCGCCAGTACTTCGTCCACATTGGGCTCTTGGTGCATCAGCTGCTCATACTGAGCGAGAAACGGAATCCCCATGTAGACGCCGTCGAGCCACACCTGGTGCGGGTAAATTTTCTTGTGCCAGAACGCACCCGCAGTGGTGCGCGGGTGGTGTTCCAACTGTTCGAACAGGGTATCGACGGCTTTCTTGTAACTCTCGTCGTGATTGCGCTCGTACATGCGCAGCAACATGGTACCGGAGCGAATGCTGTCGATGTTGTATTTCGACTGTTCGTAACCGTTGATGCTGCCGTCTTCGTTGACGAAAGAACCCATCACCTTCTGCACTGCATCGGCATAGCGTGCTTCCGGCGCAACCTGGTTCAGCTCATCGTAGGCCTGCATCACCATGCCGGTGGTGTACTCGAAGTAGGATGGGCGCTTGCGGATATGGTCGAAACCGCCGAAGGCGTAATCCAGGGTTTTGCGCTGCAGCTCGGAGTCTGCCAGGCGCTTGCTCCACGCCAGCGCCACGTCCGCGGTCAGCGGCTGCCGGGTTTCCGCCAGGCTCGCCGCGGTGGTCAGCCGCTGGCGCAGCGGCATGGTGAGTTTTTCCGCTTCCTGCTGCAGATAGTTTTCAAACTGCGCTTTGCTGGTGATCGGGCCGTGACGGCTCTCCACTTCGTTGGCCCAGGCGGCGACGAAGTAGTACTGAATTTCCTTATCCGCCGGCTTCAGGATGGCAACCTGGTTGTGTTCGTCCCTGGTCACCTCATCGATGGCTTTGCGCTTGGCCAGCACCGCCATGCCGAGGTTGGCACCGTCCAGGCTCTGCGCGCCGTAGGTGCCGATATAGGTATAGGCGTGGCCGGTAATGTCCATGTCACCGACGATCAGCTCGGTGCCAGGGTGATTGACGATACCGGCGATCATGTTGTCCAGCTCTTCGCTGGTTTTCGCATTAACTTCAACCAGGCGGCTGCCCGCGTGCATCGAGAGCTGTGCACTCAGGTCGGTCTGCACACCTTCCACCGGCTTCCAGCCCAGGTAGTCGATTGTGAACGCGGAGTAGAGGTCGCCGTTCTCGGTGATCTCGGCGCGCCAGTCCTGCACATCGCTCACGCGAATGACTTTTTCACCATCCCAGAATCCGTAGCCACCAACACCGACGGCGCTGCCGACCTTGAGGATGTCCATGCCCCAATCAGAGGGTTCGTGGTAGGAATCAAAGCCATCCTGGCCAACGTTCTGCAGTACCGGTGCCAGGGTGGATTTTCCGAAGATATCGAAACCGTTGCGCCAGTCGAGATATACCCGGTAGCCCACCAGATCGGATTCGATGCCCGGGCCCTCGTAGCGGATATACCACGAGTGGTCGGTATGCTCCTTCGGCACCTCTAACGTGCTGACGTTTTCAAAGCTGCCACCGAGATATTCGCGCTCTTTCCACTCGCCGCCCACCTTGCGGGAAATCTCCGCCTGGGTGCGTTTGGCCGCGGTTTCGCCTGCCACGTCGGCTTCGGCGATCCGCAGGGTTACGGTTTCATCGACCGCAACATCCACCGTGAACAGGATGCCGTCTTTCTCGCCATCGGCATCTTTGTCGATGGCCTGTACTGGAAGTTGTCGCGCCTGGTTCCACACCGCGATCGGCGATGCAAAACCCTGTTTGAGGCCGAGTTCGTAGAAGCTCAGGTAAACCGCTTCGTCCAGACGAGGGAAATCCGAGGGGTTGGAAAGCTCGAGGGTGGCAATGGCACCCGGCTTTTCAGCAACTGCCGCGGGCGCGCTATCCGCAACGGTTTCAGCAGATTTTTCGCCACAGGCGGTGAGGGTGGCAGCGGTAAGCGCAAATGCCAGGGCACTCAGGCTCGGGGTGCGAGTGGACTTAGCAAACAGTTTCACAGACGTCTCCACGAATTCGGGTTTTATTCTGTTCTATCGATTTTCAAATCGAAAAACGGCCGCGTGCGATTTCGAATCTTCCTTGTCCACGAGACGTGGCGGATTCCTGCACTCGGCCGTTTGGGTACAACTTGATTTTTTTCATCGAAAAGCCCGGCAAATAATTTGCCGGGCTTTTCGATTATGCAGACAGCTCGTTATCAGAACTTGTACTGCGCACCGACGTAGTACTGACGACCGGTAGTGTGGTCAACCACAATACGTCCGGCAGTGTCGATCATCTGGCGGTTGGGCTCGTTGGTCAGGTTGATACCCTCGAAGCTCAGCTTCCAGTTGTCGTTCAGGTTGTAGCTGGCAACGAAGTCGATGTTGGCAGTGCCTTCGGTGTATTCCTTGTCGTTGCCGTTACGTACCGCAGCCGGAGACTGGGTCAGGTAATCGCTACGCTTGGCATAGGAAACACGCGCACTGAAGTCTTCGTTCTCGTAGAACACGGTGGCGTTGTAGGTGTTCTTGGACATGCCGGTGAGAACGTCGTACATCGGCTCATCTGTGGTGCCGTAGTTCATCTCGGAATCGACGTAGGTGTAGTTCAGCAGCAGGCCGTAGTTATCGAAGAACATCTGCTGGTATTGCAGTTCGATACCGGACAGCTCGCCGCCCTCACCGTTCACGTCACGAGTAACATCCCACGCAGTGGTTTCGTCGTAGGTACCTTCGTCACGCAGCAGAGAGGCGTCGAGACCAGTCTCCGCCCAGCTCAGGCCGGAGTCGGTCTGGCGGGTAATGAAGGAGTCGATATCCTTGTAGAAGTATGCCGCTGCGAATACCGCGTCGTCGTTGAAGTACCACTCGTAAGACACGTCGTAGGCGCGGGCGCGGAACGGATCGAGTTTCGGGTTGCCGTAGCTGATGGTGCCGTTGAACTGATCGATCTTGCCGCCGGGGGTCAGGTTGCCCAGGCCCGGACGCGCCATCACGTCAGACGCGGAGAAACGCACAACCATGTCTTCGTTGACATCCAGCGCCAGGTTCAGGGACGGCAGGGTATCGTCGTACTCGTTGGTAGCTCTTACCGCGACAAATTCACCACCCAGATCGGTCAGGCCGTTGGACTCCACTTCAGTGGTCACCTGACGCACGCCGACGTTACCGCGCAGCGGCATACCCGCCACCTCAGTGTTCCAGCCCAGCTGCAGGTAGTAGCCGGTGCTGTCTTCTTTCACATTGCGGATATCCTGAGCGCGCGGTGCCATGCTGGCCGCCACTTCACCGGCGTAGCTCGCCAGAGTGGAGTCCACATCCGGGGAGAACCAGGTGATGCCGCCCATGCTGGTGGAGCCGCCCTGCAGCTCGCTAGCAGAGATGCCACTGAACTTCGGGCCGGCGCGCATTTCTTCCACGTCGAATTCGAAGCTCTTCTGGGACACACCACCTTTCAGGGTCATGGTGTCGTTCAGATCGAATTCCAGATTGAATGCGGCAGTATCGAAAGTATTGTCAACGCTGTTCGGGCGGTGACGCAGCTCAACAAACTGGTAATTTGCCGGGTTGGAGGTATCGAAATCGGCAAAGTCGATGCTGCCACCGGAAGTGGTGGAGTTGTAGGTGAAGCTGTTCTGCACATTGATCGCGTCGACAATGGCAGTAGTCTGCATCGGGTTGCTGAAGTTGGACTCGGAGGCGCCCCAGAGCACATCACCGCGCAGACGGTCGGTGAAATCGTGAGAAGCGCGGATAGAGAACTGGTCGAACTTGGTTTCCAGCTCGTCGAAGCGGTGCTCAACACGCAGGTCGTAGTTCTCGACGGTCATGGAAGTAATGGTGCCATTGCCATCCATGGTGTAGTCGGTTACGTCGTATTCTTTGTAGTTGGTGCCGTCTTTCAGGCTGACGGAAACGAACTCTTCTTCACGGGTCGCATCGAAATTGGAGGTCAGGTAGTCCACCAGGATTTCGGTACGGTCGGTCGGGCGGAACTGCAGGGTTCCGGTAAAGCCCTGACGCTCCTGCTCGTGGGAAAACTTGCCGTAGCGCGGAATACGCGGGAAGAAGCCTTCGTTCAGTGCGGCCAGCTCTGCGTCATCGGCACAGGCAGAACAGTTGACGATCTGCTCACTGGCGGTCCAGCGCACGGTGGAGAAACCTTGTTCCAGAATGTTGCGATCGGAGTAGGAGTAGGAAGCCATCCAGCCGAAGGTTTCGGCTTCGTTCTTGCCACCGACCAGGAAAGAGGTGCGCGGGTTCGCTTCTTCAGACTGGCTGTTGTAGCCGTACTGCATGTTGGCGGCGAAGGTGAAGTCGTCGGCCATATCCAGCGGGCGACCGGTATTCAGGTCAACGGTCGCACCCAGGGAACCTTCGTCCAGCTCGGATGCGGTGGTTTTGTGTACGGTCAGGTTGGAGAACAGTTCAGACGCGAAGGTATTGAAGTCGAAAGAACGATCGCGGTTGGCACCACCGGAAGAGTCAGCACCACCAGTAGTGGAGATGGCTTCCATTCCATTGATACGAACGCGGGTGAACTGAGCACCCAGACCGCGTACAGAAATATTACGGCCTTCACCAGCATCGCGGGTAATGGCTACACCGGGGATGCGCTGCAGGGATTCGGCCAGGTTGAGGTCGGGGAAGTCTGCAATGTCTTCCGCCAGAATAGAGTCTTTGCTGCCTACTGCGTCGCGCTTCTGGTTCAGCGCGTTAGTCAGGCTGTCACGGTAGCTACCGGTTACCGTGATCTCCTCCAGGCCGGCATCGCTGAGGGTGGAGGGGGTGGATTCTTGTGCAAAGGCCGGAACTGCAATCATGGCCATCGCAAGAGTGAGTGGTTTCAGCTCAAAAGTCTTCATGACTCTCATCTCCGCTTCGTCGTTATTTTGGTAAAACCTGTTTTGGTATTACCGCTTATTATCAATGCAGGCCGATATTCGCACATGGACTACCAACTATCAACTTTTGGTAGACCAATTAATCGCCTAATTCTGCGTTATTTTTCGTCAGTTCGAAGAATACAGCGCCAAAGACCCCAGAACCAGTGCGGCTTTCACCGCACCGGTTGTCTTCAGGAGGCATTTGGAAAGCTTGTGGGGAGGGGGATGCTCAGCCGGGTTTAAAGGCCTGACCATTGATGGTGACATTGCTCACGGTCAGACCGGTAACCTCTTCGATCACACCAAGAGAAGCAGCCTGGTCAATACGGCTATTGGAAATCTGCAGACCACGAATGGGGGCGCGCTCGAAGCCGCGAATATGGAAGGCGCGATCCGCCTCCTCGCACACCAGGTTTTCCACCTGAATGTTATACACGTTGGGGTCAAAGCTGCCCTTGTCGCCCTCTTCATAGAAGAAGTTGATCACGATGACGTCTTTTACCTGGCCAATGGTCACGTTGCGCACATAAATATCGTGGATATCACCGCCGCGCATCGCATTGGTCTTGATACGCAGACCGCGCTCCAGATGCGGGCTGCTCATGACACAGTCCTCCATGAAGACGTTGCGCACACCACCGGAGATCTCACTGCCCAGCACCAGGCCGCCGTGACCGTCACGCATCTGACAGTTCCGCACCACTACGTTCTCGGTGGGAGTGTTCAGGCGGCGACCATCTGCATTGCGCCCGGATTTGATGGCGATACAGTCGTCACCATTGTCGAACAGGCAGCCTTCGATCAATACATTGCGGCAGGACTCCGGGTCGCAGCCGTCGGAGTTGGGACCGTGACTGCGTGTGGTGACATTGCGCACCGTGAGGCTTTCGCACAGCACCGGGTGAATGACCCAGAACGGAGAATTCTCAAGGGTAACCCCTTCGATAAGCACATTGCTGCACTCGTAGAACTGTACCAGTGGCGGGCGCAGGAAGGAGTTCTCGGCATAGGCACGCTCGGCCACCGGCACACCAGCTTCCATCTCTTCCATCAGGCGATTGCGCGCGGCGAACTGGGTATCCCCTTCGTTGGAGCTGTTGTCGCACTTGGTGTTCTCACCTTTCCACGGCCACCAGGTATCGCAATCGGCACCGCCATCGATCAATCCTTTACCAGTGAGCGCCACGTTCTCGGCCTGGTGGGCATAGATCAGCGGGGAGTAACCCATCATTTCCATACCTTCCCAGCGGGTTTTGACCGCCGGCAGGTAACGCTCGGGCTCGGGGATAAAGTGAATCTCCGCACCCTCTTCCAGGTGCAGTTCAGTATTGGAAACCAGGTGGATGGGACCGGTACGGTATTTACCCGCCGGCACCACGATGCGGCCACCACCGGCCTTGCGACAAGCCTCGATGGCAGCGGCGAAGAACTCGCTGGCATCTTCGCCCTCCCCGCGGGCGCCCAGCGCCTTGAGGCTGAAGTCGCGTGCGGGAATAACCGGCAGCTTGATGGAGGACAGAATTTGCGGCACCTGCGCCCAGGGGCCGTTGTACTGGGCCCGGGGCGGACGGCTCATGGCCAGCGCCTGCATGGGCAGCCCGGAGATGGCGGGCACTACCGCTGCGGCCAGCATGGATTGCAGGAATACTCTCCGGTTAAGTCCAGTCATCATTACCTCCCGGGTTTATTGTTTTATTCGGCTTTTTTATTGGGTTTTGCCGCGGCGAACTGCGACACCAACAGCCTGGTCATTCACCGGACTGCCCCATATCTGGCAAGACCAGTACAAAATTTTCGCCAATACTGTCATACCAATTTTGGCAGGGCAACAACCGGACAGGTGCCCCCAACGGCTAAGCGACCTGAGAAGGGCGGAAAATTCCGGGCACAAAAAAGCCGGCGCAGTGGCCGGCTTTCGGGCTCGAGCGAACGCAAATACAGGTTCAGGGCATTGCGAAACGCTGGCGGGCGGCGCTCATTTCACGGCGAGCCTGCTCCAGCGCTTCCGCTTCGGTGGCATCCAGCAGCTGTTGTACCACGCGCTGCAGATGGTCGCGCATGGCATTGCGCGCGCCCTCAGGATCGCGCTTCTTGATGGCCTCGAGAATACGTCGATGCTCTTCAATCCGGGGCTTGGAGCCCACCTGACGTACTTTTTCCAGGATACGCGCGGATACGGAAGAGTTGTTGCGCAGCTTCCACAGGTGATCACACACGGAAACCACGGCATCGTTGTGGGTACAGCGGGCGATATGCAGGTGGAACTTTTCGTCTGCCACTTCGGCGTTGGAGTCAGAGGCGTTCTCCTCCACCATCTCTTCCAGGATACCTTCCAGCTCCTTGATTTCCGCATCAGACATTTCGCGGGCGGCGAGGCCAGCGGCCTCCCCTTCGAACATCATGCGGGCCTGCAGGATCTCAAACGCGCCGATATCACTTTCGCCCGCAGAGAATGCGCTGGCTTCGGTATCGGTCACATAAACGCCGGAGCCGCCTTTCACTTCCACACAACCGGCGAGCTCAAGGGCGATAATGGCCTCGCGCACGGTGGGACGACTCACTTCAAAGCGCTCCGCCAGCTTGCGCTCAGCGGGCAAACGGGTACCCGCCGGATAGTCACCGGCGGCGATGGCGGCGGCCAGTTTTTCGGCCACTTGTTGGTAAAGTCTGGCACCCTGCATCAGACCAATCTCCTGCGCTAATGCTGCGTCTGTTCTTTTGTTTGTGTGCTTCTGGCAATGGACTCGCGCATACATACCCCGCGCTGCCATCCCCACACTCATCTTTAATATTACCCAGCTGGTGCCAGCGGCAGAAACCTGCCTGACCCATCCGGATTTCCCGCTTTGCTGACCGAATTTCGCGAACACGGTACTTATATATAAGTAGCGGATACATTTCGGCGCAGTTTAGCAGAAGGGGTTTAGCCACCACAACACGGGAATCCGGCCCACAGTCTTACCAAAACCTACTATGCTCCAGATTGCGGCCTTACCAATATAGTGTTAGATTGCAACCAATCATAACGACAACTGACCGCCAGTCCGTTAGCGGAGTCAGGACAAGATGGATCTCATACATATACATTCAGACGATAACGTCGCCGTCAGCAAGGCCCCCCTGCCTGCCGGTACGCTGGTGAACTGGAGCGGCAGCATGCTGCCCCTGCTCACCGATGTGCCCGCCATGCACAAGGTCTGCGTGCGCGCTATTGCCGCGGGTGAGGCGGTGATCAAGTACGGGCAGGTTATCGGCTTTGCGCGGGAGAATATTGCTCCCGGCACCCATGTGCACGAGTACAACATGGAAGCGGGCAACCACCAGGTTGCGCACGAGTTCTGTAAGGACTACGTACCCACAACTCTGATCCCGGAAAATGAGCGTGCGACCTTTATGGGTTACCGCCGTGCCAGTGGCAAGGCCGGCACACGCAATTACCTCGCGGTTGTATCCACCGTAAACTGTTCCGTTACCGTATCCCGCGCTATCGCTGCCCACTTCCGCGACAGCGGCAAACTGCGTGATTTCCCGAATATCGACGGCATTGTGGCGCTGGGCCACGACAGCGGCTGTGGTATGTCCACGTCCGGCGAAGGTTATCAGACCCTGCTACGGACCTTGCACGGTCACATTGTTCACCCGAACTTTGCCGGCGTTCTGCTGATCGGCCTCGGTTGTGAGGCGATGCAGATCACCAGCCTGATGCGTGAAACCGGCCTGCAGGAAGGCGACCATTTCCAGGTAATGACCATTCAGGGTCTGGGTGGCACGCGCGCTGCAATCGAGGCGGGTATCGAACGACTGACCTCAATGTTGCCAGCCGCCAATGCCTGTGTGCGCGAACCGATCCCCGCTTCCGAGCTGACCCTGGCGGTACAGTGCGGCGGCAGCGACGCCTACTCCGGTATTACCGCGAATGCGGGCCTGGGTGCAGCAGCGGATATCCTGGTGCGTCAGGGCGGCACCGTTATTTATTCAGAAACCCCGGAAATTTACGGTGCAGAGCATCTGCTGACCCGCCGTGCGGCGAGTCCGGAAGTTGCGCAGAAGCTGGTAGACCGTATCAAGTGGTGGGAGCACTACACCGAGATCAATGGTGTGGAGCTGAACAACAACCCGTCACCGGGTAACAAGGCCGGCGGTCTAACCACCATTGCGGAAAAATCCCTGGGGGCGCAGGCGAAAGGCGGCACTAGCGCGCTGCAGGATGTTTACCTGTACGCTGAGCAGGTGCGCAAGAAAGGCCTGGTATTCATGGACAGCCCCGGTTTCGACCCGGTTTCCGTCACCGGCCAGGTGGCGAGCGGTGCAAATGTAGTGTGCTTTACTACCGGTCGCGGTTCGGCGTTCGGTGGCAAGCCGGTGCCGAGCATCAAGCTGGCGAGTAACTCGAATCTGTTCGAGCGCATGCGTGAAGATATGGATGTCGACTGCGGTGGCATTCTGGACAAGCGCTACAGTGTTGCCGAGTGCGGCGAGATGATTTTCCAGCACATTCTGGCGATCGCTTCTGGCGAGCAGAGTGCCAGTGAGAAACTCGATTACGGTGATAATGAGTTTTTGCCCTGGCATATTGGGGCTGTTGTTTAAGCTCCCTTTTGCCTCAAAAAAACCGGCCTTGTGCCGGTTTTTTTGTTTCTGGGATTTTGGAGTTTCGTGGTTTGGAAGCAGGCCCGGTGGCGGCGAGGCAGCGCGTATCTGTTTTCAAAACCGAGCTAGGCGCCCCCCCTCAACCCATCCATGGGGGCTGCGTCGCAAACGTCCCTGTTTGCGACGCTTTTGAAAACAGATCCCCGCCACCTCCCTTCGCTTCGAATTTTTCTACTTCGTAAGCTGCTCGATTAATCGTGCTTTGCGGGTGCCTTGCTGAGCAGCACAAGTACCAAGGTAGCCAGCGGGCCGAAAATCAGGCTCAGAATCCACCAAATTAATCCACTGCGATTTTTGCCCTGTGCCAAACCGGCATTAATCAACGAGAGCGTACCCCACCCCACCAGCCACTCCCTCGACTGAATCATCACCTGATACTCTTCCACGCCAAATTCCTCGCTGCCAAATAAAACGCAAACCCTTGAATTGAAGGTGGAGTGCCGGGGGCGGGTTTTCAGGAGCGTCGCAAACAGGGATGTTTGCGACGCAGCGTACAGGGACGTATTCACAGCGGTCCTGAAAACCCGCCCCCGGTGCTCCACCGCCACAGCCTTAGCTAATTGGTTACCCCGAAACTCAATTGTCCAACAGGAATCGGGCAATAGTACGAACGCCGTGCCCCTTGGCTCCCTGCGCCCACTGGTCATTCGGCGAGGGTAAGTAAGAACCGGAAAGATCGATGTGCACCCAGCCGCGCCCGTCGTCGCGTACAAACTTGGCGAGGAACGCCGCTGCGGTGGAAGCACCCGGGCTGCCATCCACGCCCACGTTGGCAATCTCCGCAAAGCCGGAGGGAATCTGCTCCATGTGGAATTTTTCCAGCGGCAGGCGCCAGGCCTTTTCGTTTTCCAGCTTGGCCGCAGACAGCACTTTCTCGGCCATCTCGTCCTCGAAACTCATCACCGAGTTGTAATCCCGACCCACCGCCATTTTCGCCGCACCGGTGAGGGTAGCGGCATCGAGAATGTAGCGCGGGTTCTGCTCGCTCGCGGCGATAAGACCGTCTGCCAGTACCAGTCGTCCTTCCGCATCGGTATTCAGAATTTCTGCCGTCACGCCGTTTTTGTAGCGGATGATATCGCCCAGCTTGAACGCGTTGCCGGAAACCAGGTTTTCCGCGCAGCAGAGATAGAGCTTCACGCGTTTTTTAAGGCCGCGGGCGATAGCGAGCGCCAGGCCACCGGTAACCATCGCCGCGCCGCCCATATCGGATTTCATGTGCGCCATGCCGGCGGAAGGTTTGATGCTGTAGCCACCGGAATCAAAGGTGATGCCCTTGCCCACCAGGCAGATATCCACAGGAGCATCTTCTTTGCCCGTCGGGTTGTAGTCCAGCTGTAGCATGGCACCGCCGCGCACGCTGCCGCGGCCAACGTTGTGGATGCCCATAAAGCCCTCCTCAACCAGCTCGTCACCAGAGAGGATCCGGTATTCCACAGCATAAGGGGCGAGCTTTTGCAGCATGTCCGCGGCGCTTTCGGCGAGTGCGCGCGGGAAGACATTTTCCGGAGTGCCGTTGGTGATTTCACGTACCCACAGGCTGGCCGCCTTGCGCGCTTCCAGTTCTTTCAGTTCTTCGCCATCGCCAACACCCCAGTCCAGGGTGCTCTTGCGGTTCGGGTTGTAATAGCCGGCCCAGAAGGCCCAGCGAGTTTCCAGGTCCCAGTTACCCCCAACCAGAGCAACTGCAGTTACCCCCATGCCGTCCAGACGGCGGGCGCCGCGCTGCACTGCGACCAGTTTGCCGCCGGTGGCCTCGGTAGCGTGAATCCGGGCTTCGCTGTCGCTGAAGCTCAACAGGGCGTTCTTGCCCCAGTGTTCCGCCGCCGCGGTGGTTTCCAGCTTTACCTGCATCGCTGTTGTCATCTGTACACCTTTTATAAAAAAACCGGTTGCCCGAGAAAGAGACACAAGCAACACAATATTGGGTCAGTCTAGCAGCCTGCAAGTGTTGGTTTGCGCGCGGCGGCGGTGTGCCGATACACTGCGGGAGCTGAAAATAACGACAAGGATGTAGAAAATGGGCAACGCCTGCCACTACCACTCCGGTGCGGATGCCATCTGGCAATGCTCCGGCTGCAGCAAGGAATACTGCGGCGAATGCGTACCGGGTTCTGTGGATAACTATTACAAATCCACCCCCAAGTGCGTGCTGTGCAACCAGCGCTTGAACAACGTGGGCGCGAGCAACAAGGCCCGCCCCTTTTGGCAGATGGCCTCATTCTATTTCCGCTATGCGCTCTCCAGCGGGCCGCTCATGGTTTCCGCCATCTGTGCAGTGGCAGCCATCGCCATGACCGGCTTGGGCTGGTTGTCGATTTTTGTGCTGGTGGCGATGCTCGCGGTAGTGATTCGCTACAACCTGCTGGTCATCGAGAAACTCGCCGGCGGCCAGCTTGAGGCCCCCACCTTTGGCGACGCCCAGGACGGTCGCAGTGCGGCCATCTTCGTCAAGGTCATCGGCATGATTCTGGTAGCCGGCGGCGTCGGCATGCTGTTTGCCGGGCTGGGTGAAGGTGCCGTGCAGGTATATTCCATCATCCTTTCGCTGCTGGCACCGGCGGCAATGATCGTGCTGGCCCTGGAGCACAGCATGCGCGCGGCAGTAAATCCGCTCAAGCTGCTGCAGTTCACCCTGATCATCGGCTGGCCCTACTGGCTGCTGTGGCTATCCACCAGCGCGGTATCCGCGGCGCCAGCCTACCTGTTGCCGGTAGTGGCCGGGAAGTTGCCCGCGTGGATGCTGCTGCCGCTGCTGGCCTTTGTCACCAGTTATTTCTCCATCGTCACCAGCGCCATGATGGGCTACATCTGCCTGACCCGGCAGCAGAAGCTGGGTGTGATTGCGCAGGTGTACGACGATGAGTTTATGGAAGAGAGCGAGTTCGACCGCCGCAAGGCGCTGGCGAACGCCAGTATCCTGCTGCGCGAAGGCCGCGGCGAGGAGGCGCGCAAGACTCTGGTGAATGTGCTGCGCCAGCAACCGGACGATATCGCGCTGAACGAGCGCTACTTCCGCCTGCTACTCGCCATCGACGATCGCAAAGCGCTGCGTGAGCTGGGTCCACACCTGCTGGAGCGGTTCATCAAGCTGAACCAGGCGCACAAGGCCGCTGAACTGTACCTTGCCACGGCCAGTGCGGTGGGCACGCCCGCCATCGACAAATCCCTGTTGCGCCACCAGCTCGCCGAGGCACTCTACCGCCAGCGCCAGTTCAAACCGGCGCTGGCACTGGTGAACAACCTGCACAAGGAAGACCCGAACTACACACGACTGGACAGCGCCTATTTACTGCTGGCCAAGATCTATATGGATGGATTCAACCGCACCGACAACAGCCGCGCGCTACTGGCGTTTGTGGAAAAGAAATTCCCCAACAGTGCGGTGATCGGTGAAGTGCGCCAGCTGCAGGGGATTCTCGCCGCAGAGCAGCGGGCGCAGCCTGTACCGGGGCGGTAGTCGGCAGGTAGTCCGGGGCCAAAGACAGATCGACAATTAAACCGCAGTGGGCTGCAGGGTGCGGGCAAAGTCGAGCGCCCTGCGTGCCCGCTCCTCGTCGCCACAGCGGCGGTAGTGCTCCACCAGGCCGTTGGCGAGACGCGCCATCAGAGGATGGCGATACGCCTTTTCCTGCAGGCGCAGCAACAGGGTTTCCACCAGCTCCCAGCGTTTTTCCGCGGCGGCGCGCTGGGCGATCACCAGGCACACCCCCAGATTCAGCGCCCGCGGCACCTTCACTTTCTGCAGATAATCCTCGACGCCCTGAGCCACCGGAGCAAAGTCCTGTCCCGGCTGTTTGGCCAGTGCGAACAGTGCCAGCCAGGCCCGGTGGTGCGCCTCGCTCTCCGGCGTCAGCGCGGTGAGTTCAATGGACTTGTAGATCAACGGCAGGGAATCGGGGTGCTGGCGCTGGGCGCTGGCCGCTGCCTGACTGGCTTCCAGCAGCTTGCCACTGTTCTGCAGGGATTCGATGCGCGCGAGCGCCATTTGCGCCGGTGTCGGCGGCAGATCCTCTTCCACGTGGATCTCACGGCTCGGGCGCAGGCGGATCAGCAGCAGAGTGCAGGCAAAGCCCGCCACCAGTCCGCCAAAATGGGCCCAGTAGGCGATGTTGTCGTTGCCAAAGAAGTACCCGAACACTTCCTTGCCCAGCCACAGCGGCAGTACCAACAGCGCCGGCGCGGTGAACTCCCCAAACACAAACCCAAGGGTATAGAAAAAGCGCAGCCGGCGGATTCCGTACACCGCCACGAACATGCCCATCACCGCCGACACCGCGCCGGAGGCGCCGATCACCGGCATCAGGCTGCCCGCTTCCACCCCCATGTGCAGGGCCGCGGCGGCGAGCCCGCCAAGCAGGTACAGCCCGATAAACCAGGCGGCGCCCAGGGCGAGCTCCACCGACAGGCCAAACAGCAACAGGAACACCATGTTCCCCAGCAGGTGCTCCCAGCCGCCGTGCAGGAACATATGCCCGAACAGGCCCTTCAAGGTGGGATTCGCCGGCGTCAGGCCGTAGGCAAAATTAGACAGGCTATCGCGCTGCTCGGCGAACTGTTGCCGCTGCTGTAGCCAGGACTTCTGCCCCTCCGCTTCCAGCTGTGGCACCAGCCAATTGTGGAACTCCCGGCTCCACAGCAGCTGCTCGTAGATGAACTCCTCACCCGCGCCCTGGGCCAGAGTGCGCCACTCCGGCTTTTGCTCATCGACGAATTCGTAGAAGCTCGCCTCCTCCAGTCCGGGCAGGTCGCTGGCGAAGTAATACTCCTCAGCGACCTGCCAGCGGGCCTCGTCGCCACTCTGGTAGAGGACGAACACCAGCAGGTTGACAAGAACCAGGGCAAAACACACCAGCGGCGGTCTGCGCCAGTCGGGCCTGTTCTGGATGGGAATGATGAGCAAGGGCAGACCTGTGGTTGGCGGTTGATTGATCAGGTTGTTCAGAATACAGGGACTGCGCAATAAGGCCAGTCCAGCGCACCTTCAGCTTGATGCAAATCATGAAAAATGCGCCAAAGGCTGGCTTCCACCGCATTAGTGACCGGTAGGACCATTTCCGTCCTCGCTGCCGCCATCTTCGCCGTCGCCGCTCGCAGCATCGTCCGGCCAGTCTTCCTTCCCGGCGGAGCCGCGCCTAGACGCCGGGGCGCGCTCCGTTTTCGTGACATCAACTGGCATTTCGGTCACCGCCGGTGTCGACGGCCCCCAGCTGCGCACATGCAGGTCGCGCTGCGGGAAGGGAATCTCGATGCCGCGCTGGTTGAACTCCCGCAGCAGCTCAATGTTGTAGAGCGCGGTGAGGTCCCCGAGGGAGGACACCGCATTGCTGTTCACCCACACCACCAGCTTGAAATCCAGCGAGCTGTCGCCGAAGCTGGTGAGCCACACCTCGGTTTTGCGCTGCCAGTTGGTAAACGTCACCGGCACCCGCTCCGCCGCCGCCATCGCCGCCTCGCGCACGACTTCCGGATCGGTGCCGTAGGCGACGCCAAACATCACGTGAATGCGCCGCACCGGATCGTCCAGCGTATGGTTGGTGACACGCCCGGTGACGAATTCGGAATTCGGCACCAGGATATCCACATTGTCGCGGGTGGTAATGCGGGTGGAGCGCACATTGATATCGCGGATGCGCCCGAACACCCCGGACTCCAGCTCCACCAGATCGCCGACCCGCAGCGGCTGCTCGAACAGCAGGATGATGCCGGAAATGAAGTTGGAAAATATCGCCTGCATACCAAAGCCGATACCCACCGACAGGGCACCGGCGATCAGCGTGAGCTTGGAGGTGTCCAGCCCCACCATGGTGAGCACGATGATGGAAGTGATCAGGACGATGCAGTAATTCAGGATTCGCCACAGGGTATAGGCACCCTGCTCGCTGGTGCGGTTTTTACGCACCATGCGCTTCAAGATCCAGTTCAGCAGCCGCGAACAGGCCCAGGCGCCGAGAATCACCAGGATAATTTGCGCGATGTCCTTCAGGCGGATGGGCTGGCCGCTGATGGCAAACAACTCGTAGTTGGCCAGGTTACGCCAACTGGCGCGCAGGTCCTGGAACTGGTGCACGGCGCGCTCACCGAGGGTTTTCCACCAACCCTGTTGGCGCTGGTACACGAACAGCTGGGCAGTTTCGTAGCGCTTCACATCGTCAATCAGGTCACCGGCGCGACCGAGGCCGCTGGCGACCTTTTCAAACTCTCGCCACCACTTGGTCATAGCCTTGGAGTCTTCCCCCACCCAGGCAACGATCTGGCGCTGGCGCACATTGAGCTGGCGCGAGAGATTATTTTTTACCGTCTCCGCATTGGCCACCAGATCCTTGCTGAGGGACAACTTCTGCTCTTCGCCCTCGGTCTCGCTCAAGACACTGTTCATGGCCTGCAGCAGTTCCTGCTTGCGCAGCTGCAGGCGATTTTCCAGCGTCGCCACGCTGAAGTTCATCATCTTGATCTGCTGCTCCATGGTGACGGCGGCATCGGAGCTTTCGAAGATCAGGTTCTGGGAATCGCTGCGCTCGCGCGCCAGATCCTCCAGATTGGATTTTTCCTGGGTGCGCGCAGCGGCAAGCTTTTTCGATACCGCGGCGCTGTAATGCAGTTCCTTCAACATGCGCTCCAGTTCCGCGCGGGCAAAGGTCAACTCCTCCTGCCACGCGATGAGCTGTTCCTGCAGCAGCCGCTGCTCCTCGAGCGTCTGCAAATAGGTGAGCTGGGCGAGAAACACATTTACCGTGGCTTCGAGATATTTCGGGTCCGCGCGGCTCCTGTCGCGCAACGCGACCACACGCTCCCGCATACGACTTAGCGCCTGCGCGACACTCTCATCCATCTGCGACTTCTCGAGCCGCAGGCCGTCAAGGCGTTGCTGGCCCCGCGCTACCGCCGCATCCGACTGCGCCCATTGCAGCACATTGGGGTTACTGGGGAACTTGACCTCGGGCAGTACGCCGACCTTCTTCAGCTCCGCGCGCTTCAGCCAGGTCTTGCGAATTCCACTGAAACGCAGTTTGACCTCGCCGACCTTCTTGCCCAGGTCCGCGTCTTCCGGAATGGACGGGGTCCAGTCCTGCCAGGCTTTCTCCAGCTCCTTTAGCCACTGCTCGCGCTGTTCCTGGGTGGCGTCCGGCCACTGGGTCCACCAGTCCGCGGCCAGCTCATTGAAGTCCGGGATGACCGGAGAGAATTCTTTCGGCTTGGTAGAGGGGAGTTGCGCTGCGGCGATCATCGGCAGCAACAGCAGGATGGCAGCGAGGCACAGCAACCACTGCCGCGCGGCAGGCAAGGCGAAACATTGCCGTGGCTGACGGGGAGAACAGGCGCTAAAACCGGCCATGCCCGAGACTGTCCCTGTACATCGGTATTCCTGTTATACGGCGGCGGTAATCACAGGCGCACCGGATGCCGGCAGGCGCACAATCACCGCATTGACTTCAGTGTAGATGAGCCGCGCCGTTTCTCAGCGGCGGCGGTCGTAGCGCTGGATACAGTCGCGGTATTCCCGCTGATAAATCCGTTGGCGCTGGTCTTCCAGGCTGCTGCCGCGCCGCGCCGCATCGGATGCGCCCTGGCGACAGGCGGACTCGGCGAGCGCGCGGTTGTCGTAGCGCTCGCCACTGCTCCAGTCGTACGGGGGCCTGACATTGGCATAGGGTCTTATTCCGCGGCGGCGGGGATCGCGGTAGCCCTCCGCTTCATACAACGGAATGCCCTCCTCGCCCCTGCCATTGGGGTCGAGAGCGCCGGGCGGATAGGCACGGGGAATTCCGGAACGGTCGCGCAGGTCGTCCAGGTTCTCGTCGGGATAGCCGTAGAGGCGCTCCTCGTAGGCACCCACGATGTCGCCGTTGTAGTAGCGGCGCCATTCATAGGGAGGCGTGGTCACGGTATAACTGCCGCGGCGGGGATCAAAGCGGTAGAAAGTACCGGTGCCGCTCAGGAAAAAGCGCTGACCATCAATTTCAAAACCCTGACTGCGGCCGGGCAGGAATGACAACTCCGCCCCGAGTGGCGGCTCCACCCGCAGATAGCCGTCGGCTTCCTTGCGGTAGAAATACCCATCCAGGTAGTAGTAAATATTGCCGCTCAGGGTCAGCTGCTTGGCAGAAGCGGGTAACTGCCGCTGGCGGTCCGGGTCGCGCCGGTAATCTTCCTCCGCCGCGCCGCTGGATTGATCTGGTGGGGGAGAGTTCTGGGGATTCGTCTGCGCGCTCGCGCTACCGGCGGCGATGCAAGAGAAAAGCAGCAGTGAGGGGAGAACTCGCGCGCAGGGGCGGTTCCCATGCACAAGCGAAAGAAATCCTGAAAGTCCGGGCATAGGGCGACCTCCGCCACGTGCACCATGCGGCACACTGCACACCACCCCCACACCTTCGGTTCAGCAATTACTGATCCGCAGAAACAGCCACGCACGGCCCCCGCCACCTTAAAAGACTAGGCGGCAGGAACCGCACGCGCCACGGTAGCCGGAGGCGCCACCCTCCCATAATGGGTGGCGAACACAGCACAGCGCCCAAACCTCAACGGTTCCGCACTTTGTGCCGATTCGACCGACTACCCGGAAATTCTAGCCTCGAGGTGGCAGACTCCCCATCCACTCGACATTCAGGCAGTCCGTGTCTGCCGTATATCGCGGAAGATTGACCGATAGGCCAGATACATTTTCATGTATCCGGCTAATCGGTCAGCTGCAGATAACGTGGTTATGCCAGCCCGGAAATCACCTCGCGCAGTTTGGTGACGATATCGTCAATTTCATGGGCCTCGATAATCAGCGGCGGCGACATACACAGCGCATCGCCAATGCCCCGCGCCATCACCCCCGCTTCCCACGCCAGCGCCGACGCCTTGGCCCCGAACTTGCCTTTGAGGTTTTCCGGTGCGCGCAGCTCGATTGCCCCCACCAGCCCGTAATTGCGCACATCGATCACATTGTCGAGATCCGCCAGGCTGTGCAGTGCGTTTTCCCAGTGCTTGCCGATATCGCCGGCGGCGCGGGTCAGCAGTCCCTCGCGATCGTAGATATCCAGCGTCGCCATACCGGCAGCACAGGCCACCGGGTGTGCGGAGTAGGTGTAACCGTGGAAAAACTCCACTGCGCCCTCGGCGGCGGCATCCATCACGGTGTTGTAAATCTTGTCACTCACAAACACCGCGCCCAGCGGCACCGTCGCATTGGTGATGCCCTTGGCGGAAGTGATCATGTCCGGCGTCACCCCGAATTCCTGGGAGGCAAACGGCGAACCGGTACGGCCCCAGCCGGAAATCACCTCATCAAAAATCAGCAGCAGATCGTGCTTGTCGCAGATCTCGCGCAGTTGCTTGAGGTAACCCTGCGGCGGCAGCACCACACCACCGGCACCGGAGAACGGCTCCACAATCACCGCCGCAATCTGGTCCGCGCCGTGGAACGCAACCAGACGCTCGAGATCCTCCGCCAGCTCGATACCGTGCTGCGGCAGGCCGCGGCTGAACGCATTGCGCGCGATATCCAGGGTGTGGCGCATGTGATTGGACTTCACCGGCTGGCCGAACGCCTGGTAATTCGTCGGAATACCACCCACGGAAATACCACCGAAGTTCACCCCGTGGTAACCCTTCTCGCGGCCGATAAACATGGTGCGGGTGCCCTTGCCACGGGCGCGCTGGTACTGCAGTGCAATCTTCAGCGCCGACTCCACCGCCTCGGAACCGGAATTGCCGAAGAACACACGGTTCAGGCCATCCGGCGTGTACTGCACCAGGCGCTCGGAATATTCAAAGCTCAGCTCGTGGCCGAAATTGAAAATGGAGCTGTAATCCAGCTTCAGCGCCTGCTGGTGAATCGCCTCGGCAATTTCGCGACGGCAGTGGCCCGCGTTGGAACACCACAGGCCGGCAGTGGCATCGATGATCTTGCGACCGGATTTTTCAAACAGGTAAATGCCCTCCGCACGCTCGACAATGCGCGGCGCCGCCTTGTAAGAGCGGTTGGGGGTAAAGGGCATCCAGAATGCATCGGTTTTCAGTTCGGACATGAATTTCTCCGACTCAAAATTTGAGCCTTACTAACGTAGTAAAAAACTTCGAAGCGAAGGCAAAGTGCCGGGTGCGGGTTTTCAGGAGCGTCGGCAACAGGGATGTTGCCGACGCAGCGTACAGGGATGTATTCACAGCGGTCCTGAAAATCCGCACCCGGTGTTTTGCCGCCACCTCAGGAAATTAGAAAGTTCTAAATCAGCTACGAAGCTCAAACCCCGTAGCAGCAATATTTGGTCTCGTAAAATTCCGCCATACCCTCAACGCCGCCCTCGCGGCCGATACCGGATTCCTTGATACCGCCGAAGGGCGCCACCGTGGTCGAGAACACACCGGCGTTACACGCCACCATGCCGTACTCCAGCGCCTCCACCACCCGATTCGCGCGGTGAATATTCTCGCTCATCACATAAGCCGCCAGCCCATACGCCGTATCATTCGCGCGTCGGATCACATCCGCCTCATCGCGGAACTTCAGCACCACCGCCAGCGGCCCGAAAATCTCCTCGCGTGCAATGCGCATATCATCGTGCACATCCACCAGCAGCGTCGGCGCATAGTAATTCTCGCCGTTCGGCAGAAAATCCCCGCCCAACAGCAGACGCGCCCCATTGGCCACCGCCTCCTCCACCAGGCCGTGCACCCGATCCACCGCGCGGCGGAAAATCAGCGGCCCAAAAGTTGTGCCCTGTTCCAGCCCATGCCCCGGCACCAGCGCCGCCATCTGCGCGCGCAGCTTTTCGACAAAGACATCGTGCACCGACTCGTGCACGTAAATCCGGTTGGTGGACACACAAGTCTGGCCTGCATTGCGCATTTTGGTAGCCATGCAGGCAGTCACCGCCACATCGATATCCGCATCGTCAAACACGATAAACGGCGCATTGCCACCGAGCTCCATCGACATTTTCTTCACCGTGCCCGCGCACTGGCTCATCAGCAGCTTGCCCACCTGGGTAGAGCCGGTGAAGGTGAACTTCGCCACCCGCGGATCTTGTGTCAGCACCTTGCCGACGGCCGCCGAATCACTGCTCACCACCACATTCAGCGTACCCGCCGGCAATCCCGCCTCCTGCGCCAGCGCACACAGCGCCAGTGCGGACAGGGGCGTCTCTGCCGCCGGCTTGATCACCACGGTGCAGCCCGCCGCCAGTGCCGGCGCCGCCTTGCGGGTGATCATCGCATTGGGGAAATTCCACGGTGTAATGCAGGTCACCACACCCACCGGCTGGCGGATGGTGTGCAGGCGCATGTTCGGGTTGTGGGTAGGGATGGTCTGGCCATAGGCGCGACGACACTCCTCCGCGTACCACTCGATGTAAGAGGCGCCGTAATCGATCTCTCCCAGCGCCTCCGCCAGCGGCTTGCCCTGCTCCATGGTCAGCAACCGCGCCAGGTCCTCGCGGTTGTTGGCGATCAACTGATACCAGCGCTTCAGGATTGCTGCGCGTTCGGCGGCAGTCTTGCCACTCCATGCCGGGAAAGCGGCGTGGGCCGCGGCCACCGCCTGCTCCGCGTCTGCCGCGGTGCCATCGGCGATATCCGCCAGCAATGCACCCGTTGCGGGGTCAGTGACCGCCAACTTACCGGCGCCATCGCGCCACTGGCCATCGATATAGTTCTGGGCCTTCAACAATTGGTTATTGTTCAGTTCCATCGAATACTCCCTGATCGCTGTTGTATCAACGTTTCCGCGATTCTGGATCGGCAGTCCAGCGGCGAATAGTAAGAACTGTGAAACTAAAATTTACGGTTATCAAACTTTGATTTAGGCTGGCAGCTTCAATGAACGATTTCAGGACCTGAGGATGAAAACCGGCAAATCCGCACTCTCCGGCCGCATCAGCGATATGGATCTGCGCCTGCTGCGGGTATTCCGCGAAGTGGTACAGGCCGGCGGGCTGGCGCCCGCGGAAGTGGCTCTCAATATCAGCCGCTCCACCATCAGCGTGCACCTGTCCGACCTGGAGACACGCCTGGGCCTGCAGCTGTGCCTGCGCTCCCGCGGCCGCGCCGACTTCAAGCTGACCCCGGAGGGGGAAGCCCTGTATCAGGCCATCCTGGAACTGGACGGCCACCTGGCCAGTTTCAAAAGCCAGGTGAATGCCATCCAGTCACAGCTCACCGGCAAACTGCGTATTCTGTTGCCGGATGATGTGCTGGAAATGCCCCAGCTCGACCTGCCCACCACCATCGCGCGCCTGCGCGAGCGCGCGCCGCAGCTGCAGCTGGATATCCAGCTCGCCGCCCCCCATGAACTGGAGCTGGAAATTCTCGCCGGGCGCGCCGATGTCGGCCTCAACCCGCTGCACTCCCGCCGCCCGGGCCTCAGCTACCAGCCCCTGTTCAGCCATCAATCGCTGCTCTACGGCGCGGCGAGCCATCCCTGCACAACAGATATGAATGAAGAGTTCATTACCCAGCAGGAACTCGCCGCACCGGATCACGCGGTGCTGTCTGGCGCCGCACACCTGTACCGGCTGTTCCCACACAAAAGCATCGCCAACCATATGGCCGCGCGCCTGGCGATGATCCTGTCGGGAAAATTTATCGGCTTTCTGCCCACCTACCTGGCGGATGAATATGTTAGAAATGGAGCCCTGATCGCGCTGCGACCCGAGCGCTTCAGCTACCAGATACAGAATGCCATTACGTGTAAAAGCAGTGCCATGGAACAACCTGCCGTACAGTTGTTTACTTCCGCACTGGTACTCAATCACTAATCGCACGGCACATGAACACATCAAAGGCCCACGCAGTAAAAACGCAGCACCTCACCCATATCAAATACAAGCTGGCCGTATTTGATGCAAAAGGGATAGGCCAGTGTTAGCCGTTGATGGATACAGGAATCACATGCAACAAGAAAAATTCACCCAGGAAGTATCCCGCAGGCTACGTGGGCTTTTTGGCTCGTCCAAGCTGGGTTTTCCAATTCCGCCCATTGAGCGCCACCGCCTCGAAGGCTTTATGCAGGCAGGGATATTTCTCGGGCTCAGCAGCAAAGCAGAGCTGGCCCAGCTGATGGAGGATATACACGTCGACATATTCGGCAAGACCATTGCCGAGCGCAAAGCCCAGGCACCGCTGTCGTGGGTCTTCGAAGAAGTCGACTACAGCCACTACGAATCCCCCGCCTACGAGCGCACCCGCCAGGAGAGCTGATGCGTCCCAGAAAACTTCGCACCGCAGCCCCTCATATGTTTACAGGGATCACCCCCCGCAAAAGCTATTAATTACTGGAGCAAACCTTGAGCGTAACGACGTATTACCTGGAAATGACCGACCCCCGGGAACTGAACGCCAAGCCCTGCCCCGAGGGCTTCTCGGTGATTGAAGCGGAGGAAAAAGAATTTCGTTTCAATCGCTACCTCTACCAGCTGGTGGGCGAGCCGTGGCAGTGGACCGATAAGCTGAAATGGCCGGACCGCGAGTGGCAGGACTATGCGGAGCGCGATGCACTGCGCACCTGGGTCGCCTACTATCGCGGGGCCATTGCCGGCTATTTCGAACTGGAACAACAGCCCGATGGCGATGTGCAGATCGCCTATTTTGGCCTGGCACCGCGCTTTGTCGGCCGCGGTTTTGGTGGTCACCTGCTGAGCTGTGCCCTTGAAGAGGCGTGGAAATGGGCGCCCTGTCGTCGGGTGTGGGTCCACACCTGCACCCTGGATCACGATAGCGCCCTGGGCAATTACCAGGCGCGCGGTATGGCGATCTATCGTACAGATACCGAAGAGTGATTATCCGCAGTTCGTGGTGCACGAAAACAATCGTGTGCCACCTTCCACCGGCGTCTTACAACACGCGGCCGGAGAGCGCAAAAACTCGACGCTTTATCCGCCGAAGGCACGACTCTTAGCCCCCAGCCGGAAAACCTTCAGGCAATGCATATATAGTTCATTGGGTATGAATTCTTGATGAGCAGAACTGACTATGGCTGCGGCAGTTTCCCTGGCGACGTCTATCGCGGGCGTATCACTTTCCTCCTGCCTGTATAACGCCTCCGGCCCACTGTGCACCACGGCCGAGGAACTGGACGCAATCGGCAACAGTGAAGCTGGCGCCATCCTGAGCAAAAGCGCCACACTGGAGAAGCGCGCGGGCAACCCGGAGCCGAGGTATTTTGAAACCCCCTGGGGCAGCATCAACAGCATGGGACTGCCGAACGAGGGGTTTCAATACTATCTGGACTACGCCAGCCGCGCCGAGGCCTTCGCGAAACCCTACATCATGTCCATCTCTGGCCTGAGCCACCAGGACAATGTCGACATGATCAAGGCGCTGGCCGGCCAAAAACATATCGCAGCCATTGAACTCAATCTCTCCTGCCCGAATGTGCCGGGCAAACCCCAGACCGGTTATGACTTCGAACAGAGCCGCGCGCTACTGCAACGGGTATTCGAGCACGTGTCGCTGCCTCTCGGGGTCAAGCTGCCGCCTTATTTTGACCTGCCCCACTTTGACATGATGGCCGCTGTGCTGAACGATTACCCACTGGCGTTCGTGACCTGTGTCAACAGCATCGGCAACGGGTTGGTCATCGACCCGGAGTCCGAATCGGTGGTAATAAAACCGAAATCCGGCTTTGGTGGCATCGGTGGCGACTTCATCAAACCCACCGCACTGGCAAATGTACGGAAGTTTTACACTCTGCTTAACAAAGACATAGCCATCATTGGATGCGGCGGAGTGAAAAGCGGTCTGGACGCGTTTGAACACATCCTGTGTGGCGCCAGCGCCGTGCAGATCGGCACCCAGTTCATGCGCGAGGGAACCACCTGTTTCTCGCGTATTGCGCGCGAGCTTGGCGAAATCATGCAGCAAAAGGGCTATGCAGACATCACGAGCTTCCAGGGAAAACTCAGATCTCTGGATTGACCCACCTCCTGTTCTTACCGGTATCATTTCCACCCCCGGTTCGCCCCGTCAAATACCCAATAAGCACTACAGCATGAGCGAAAAACTAAAAATGCTCGCCGGTGAAATGTACAACCCGGCTGACCCGGAGCTCGCGGAGATGCGCCTGCACGCACGCATCCTGTTTGAGGAGCTGAACACCGTCAGCCAGCAGGACCGCCCCCGGAGGGATCGGTTGATCCGCCAGCTATTCGGCAGTACCGGCGAACAGATCCAGATCGAGTCCCCGTTTCACTGCGACTATGGCGGGAATATCCATGTGGGTGAGAACTTCTTTGCCAATTTCGGCTGTGTGATTCTCGATGTAGCGGAAGTGCGCATTGGCGATAATTGCATGCTGGCACCCCAGGTGGGTATCTATACCGCCACCCATCCACTCGACCCGGTGGAGAGACGCAGCGGGCGCGAGTACGCCAGGCCGGTCACCATCGGCAACGACTGCTGGATCGGCGGCATGGCGGTGATCAATCCCGGGGTTACCCTGGGCGATAACGTCGTGGTCGCCTCCGGCGCGGTGGTAACGAAAAGTTTCGGCGACAGCGTGGTGCTGGCGGGCAACCCGGCCAGAGTAATCCGCATCATCGAACCCAAGTGCTGATTTATTTTCTGATGTTTTCATATGCTGAAATCCATCCACCACGCGGCCATCATCTGCTCTGATTACCCGCGCTCGAAAAATTTTTATAGCGAAATTCTCGGCCTCGAAATCATTGCCGAAAATTACCGCGCGCCGCGCAATTCCTGGAAACTGGATCTGCGCTTGCCAGACGGCGGCCAGGTGGAGCTGTTTTCTTTTGCCGATGCGCCGGTGCGCCCCAGCTATCCCGAGGCACGGGGGTTGCGGCACCTGGCGTTTGCGGTGGATTCAATACAGGAAGCGAAGGCACATCTCGAGGCGTGCGGTGTGGAAGTAGAGCCGGTGCGCGTAGACGAATACACCGGCAAACGGTTTACATTCTTCAGCGATCCGGACGGGCTGCCGCTGGAATTGTACGAACAATAGAATTACAGCACTTAATAAAAAAGGGGAGCTATGCTCCCCTAAGTATTCCGCCAATTCGGCAGAGAAAATCATAATCCGTCAGGGCGACGCCTTGGCAGAATTGCCGCCGGTCGCACTCTTTTTGCTCTGCGCACTGTCTTTCACCAGCGCGCGGCTCTGGCTTTTTACGCTTTCGATCGCCTGGCCGCTCGCCTCGGGCTTCAGCTCCGCCAGCATGTTCTTCATCTCGTTGTACTCAACCTCGCTGGTGAGTTCCAGCATCAGCGGCTGCGCGACCTGGGCGAAGTACGATGCATCTTTACGCTCGTAAAGCTCCTTGGCCATCCACTGGGCAATATGCACTTCGCGGGGCGCGCGCAGGTAGGCCTGCTCCAGCATGTCCACGTACTGCTTTTTCGGGTAGCCGAGCATTTCCATGGTGATGGCAAGGCCATACCAGTTCATCGCCTCACCGGCCTGGTTGTTGACCAGCTGTACGAACTGGTCGCGGGCCTTCTTCAGTGCCACCTTGTTGCGGTCGCCACCCAAGGTACCGATTTCACGGTTGAGCCACAGCCACGCCTGGGCCTTCTGATACCAGAACTGGTTGCGGTCGGAAGGAGCCACCTGGGCCAGCAGATGGGCAGCGCTGTCAAAATCACCCGCGCGAGTAGCGGCATCGGCGCGCACGGCGGTGAGCTCTGCCGAGTAGATGTTCTCGCGCTCGGCGTGCTCCACCATCTGCTCGAGCCCTTCGGCGTTGTAGCCGGACTTCACCAGGAAGCGCGCCAGTTCAACCACAGTCTCCTGGCCGCTCATTACCTTCAGTTTCGGACGCACCGACTTGAAGCTGGCCGGCACCTTGCCGCGAGCGAGGTCAAAACGCCCACTCTGGAACTGGTCGTTGTAGGCCTTCTCGATCTGGCGGAGGGACATGCCGAGATTCTTGGTGAGTGCCTTCACCGGATCGGCCCCGTTGTTGTAATCCTTGACGAACTTCTTGAATTCCTCGGTCTTGCCGCTTTCCATGATGATCCAGTGGGCCAGCATCCAGCCGCTGGCGTAAATGCGGCCCTTCTCTTCATCCGGAGTGTTGTACACGGTGGCGCGCAGCAGCTCCTGCAGCGGTACCGGACTGGTGTACAGCAGGGTCATGGCGCGCTCGCCGGGGATGGCACCGATCTCGTAGGTATTGCCGGGACCGAAGGTCATGGTGGACATGAACTCGGCGAAGCCCTCGCTGTACCAGTAGGGGTAGTGCGTGGTGGTGCCGTTGTAGCTGAGGAAGTGGGTGTACTCGTGGAACAGGAACTCCCGGGCTTCCAGCTGGCGCTCGCCGGTACGGCCGTCGAGGTTTACCAGCGCATAGCTGCCCTCGGCGGTGGTGTCGAACAGACCGTTGGTGAGCTCCGACAGGTCCTCACCCACCAGGCCCGCATAGCTCTCGCGGTCGGCGGCGGCGTAGATGGTCAGCTTGGCGCCGTCATCGTTGGCACCGAGCAGGCTCAGCGCCACCGAGCGGTAGCGCTCCAGATCTTCCGCCAGACGGCGCACAGAGCCGGGTTCACCGTTGGTGACGATGTGAAAGTTAGCGCTGTCAATTTCGTACCAGGTGTCTTTCGCCAGATTGTCCGCCATGGAACTGCTGGTAAACAGCCATGTGCCGGAAAAAACGACTACGTACGCGAGCATTCGTGAAAACATATTCTGACCACCCGGATATTTCGCTAAAGATACAATTGGCTGTTTTTTAGTCAGCCTTGCGCGAAAAGCCACAATACCCGTTTTCACTGTTTAAAAAAAGAACAATCTGAAGAGAAGGCCTTTAATTCATATCAGATATAAAGACCAAACCGCTGCGTATAGTCAAAAATGGCTGGAGTGACTTCACAGCCACAGAGCTGGTCGGTTTTTATCGCCGCCAGCTCCCTAGGCTCGTGGCGTGCGGCCAGTCCACGCCATTGGCCGGAGCGATGCAGCAATCAAAAACGAAAATCAACACAGAGAGAAAACCGTGCAGACACTGGCCCTGCTGGCGCCAGACTCGACCTGCCGCCCACACAGTCCCATCCATCCCATTCCCCTGCAGACCGCCCCAGACAAACCGCTACAATAGGGAAAATTTTCGACCCTCTAAAAAGCCAACTCAAAGAAAACACATGCGAAACACTACTTTGCCCGGCTTGGCCCTGCCCAGCCTGCTGGCCGGACTTCTGCTCCTCGGTGGCTGTGACACCGCCAACAAAAGCACCCAGGAACAGGCCGCGGACAAACCCGCCGCCAGCGACAGCGCCGTCAAAGACTCCGCCAAAACCGACCTAGAGGCACCTGCCAAGGGCGAAGAACAGCCCCCAGCCGGCAAACTGCCCGAGGGCGTGCGCCCCAAAGCCTACCGCCTGGACCTCACCCTCGACCCGCGCCAGGACCGCTTCCACGGCCAGGTGGAAATCGACATCGAAGTCGACAACCCCACCGACCATATCTGGATGCACGGCAACAACATCGACGTCACCGACATCAAGGGCCTGCTGCCGGGTGCCGACGGCAAGCAGAAAGCCGAGGACAAGATCGTCCCCGCCCACTACCGGCAGATGCTCGACAGCGGCGTAGTGCGCGTGGACTTTGCCGGCGGCATCCCCGCCGGAGAGATCACCCTGCGTATCCAGTACAACGCGCCGTTCGACAAAAACCTCGCCGGCCTGTTCAAGGTGGAAGAAAAGGGCGAGGCCTACGCACTGGCCAAATCCGAATCCATCCAGGCGCGCCGCTACCTGCCCGGCTTCGACGAGCCCGGCCTCAAGGCCACCTACGACATCAGCCTCACCATTCCCAAGGGCTATGTGGCCATCGGCAACGCCCCGGAGATCGGCCGCAGCGACGTAGAGGGCGGCATGGAAAAGGTCACCTTCGCCCAGACCCGCCCCATGTCCACCTACCTGCTGTCCCTCGCGGTGGGTCCGTTCGACGTGGTCGAGCGCCCGGCGATCCCCGCCAATAAATACCGCAAGCACGAGCTGCCGCTGCGCGGCTTTGCGCGCAAGGGCCGCGGTGAAGATCTCAAATACATCCTCGACGTCACCCCGCAGATGCTGCGCATCTTTGAAGAACAGCTGCAGCGCCCCTACCCGTTCAAGAAGTTCGACATCATCGCCGCACCCCAGTGGCCGAGCGGCGCTACCGAACTCTCCGCGGCTATCACCTACCGCGAAGAGCGCATTCTGGTAGAGGGCGATGAACCGGCACCGGGGTTGCGCCTCGCGCTGCTCGGCGTGCACGCCCACGAAATGGCGCATATGTGGTTCGGCAACCTGGTCACCCCGCCCTGGTGGGACGACCTGTGGCTAAAAGAAGGCTTTGCCACCTGGGGCACCCCCCTGGTGCTCACCACCATGGAGCCGGACGGCGGCCACGACCTGAATGCCGCAGTGAGCGCCATCCGCGCGATGAAGCTGGACTCCCTCGCCAGCACCCGCGCCATTCGCGAGCCGATCACCGACAACAACGATATCCGCAACGCCTACGACGCCATTACCTACTCGAAAAGCCTGGGTGTTATTCACATGGTGGACGAGTATTTCGGCGCGGAGACCTTCCGCCCCGCCCTCGGCCGCTATATCGAAACCTTCGCCGACGGCGTGGCTGACTCACCGGACTTTTATAAAGTGATCGGCGAGCAGACCAACAGCCCGCAGCTCACCGACACCTTCCGCACCTTTGTGGAACAGAAAGGCGTGCCGCAGCTGGACCTGACTCTCGACTGCAACACCGCCGGCGATGCCAAGCTCCACGTCAAACAGGCGCGCTACAAGCCGCTGGGTTCACCGATCCAGGAAGTCGGCCAGCAGTGGAGCATTCCCTTGTGTATGCGTGCCAGCACCGGCGTCAGCCAGTGTGAATTCCTCACCGAGACCGAGCAGACCGTGGACATCTCCGGCGGCACGTGCCCGAAATGGGTGATGCCCAATGTGGACGGCAGCGGCTACTACCGCTTCAACCTGGATGAGAAAAACTGGCAGGCACTGCTCGCGCAGTTCGACCAGTTGAGCCCCACCGAACGCCTGAGCCTGATCGACAGCGCCTTCGCCGCCTTCGAGGCAGGCAACCTGCAACCCGCCCTGCTCACCGAGGTGATCCGCCTCTCTGCCAACGCCGACAAGCGCCAGGTTGTGGAAGCGCCACTGGGCTACCTGTCCAAATACGCCGCGCACTACGTGGACAACGATCACGCGGGCGACTGGCAGGCATTTCTCGACAAGCTCTACAGCGGCAGGCTCAATGCGCTGCAGCAGGAAAGTGATCCCGACAGCCAATTGCTGTACAGCAGCCTGATCGGTTTCCTGGCGCTGGAAGGCAACAACCCCAACGCGCGCAAAGCCCTGCGTGAAAAGGCCGAACAATTCACCGGTTTCAACCAGCCGAGAAACCCGGGCGCTCTCGATTCCGACCTGTATGAAGCCGCACTCACCGTTGCGGTACAGGATTCCGGCAAGGCGTTTCTCGACCACCTGATCAAGGTCCGCAGTGAACTGGATGACCCGCTGTTCGAAAGCGCCAGTGCCAACGCCATCGGCCGCGTCACCGAGCCTTCGCAATTGGACACCATCCACAACCTGGCGCTCAGCGACAGCATGGGCACACGCGAGGCCTTCGGCCTGATTCGCAATGCTCTGGCGGAGCCCAAACTCCAGGCACGCAACTGGCAGTGGCTGCAGGACAATTTCAGCAGCGTGGTAACGAAAATCCCGGAGCAGTGGCGCCGCGATACCCCGCGCTTCGCCGCGAACTTCTGCGACCAGCATTCACTGCAACAGGTGCAGTTGCTGTTCACCCAGCAACAGAAACTGGTGCCCGGCTACGAGCGTGCCCTGGCGCAGACGGAAGAAGGTATCAACCTGTGCATGGCCCTGAAAGAAAAGGGACAGGCACTGGTCGCGGGCCTGAAATAAGGCTTTCACATAACAAAAAATGGCAGCCCAGGCTGCCATTTTTTTGCATATGCAATTGTAGTTAGCGGTTCAGACAAACCCTGCCTGGGTAAGCACTTGCCGCATTGGCTGCAACGCCTTCTCGACATTCTTCCACTTTCCAACAGAAGTCGCGTAAACCGGCTGCCGCACCTGGCTGGCACTTGCGGTAGCCGTTCCCAGCCGGGTATTCATGTGAAAATCCGCAACCGACGCTGACCAGTGCAGCCCGCAAAAGGCATACAGTTGCTGTGTTTCCCTGGCGAAGTCCTTTACCAGTCGCTCGTAGTGGACATCAAGAACCCCGTCACCCACCACAGTTTGCCAGTGCGCCATCAGCGCCCGGTATTTGAGGAAATACCTGGCCAGCTCTTGCTGATCGTATGAAAACGGATAGGCGTTCCTGAACTGGGTCTTGTAAATGGCATAACAGGTATCCATCGCATCGCGACAGAGATGCACGATTTTTGCCCCGGGCAATGCCAGCCGAATCAGGCCCACATACAGAAAATTCATCGGATTCTTATCGAGAATCAATTCCGAGCCTTCCCGGGATACCCTGCCTTTGATTTCCTGCAGATAGTTCCGCCCCAACTGCTCAAAATCAATGCCCGCGGCAATCTCTACCAGACCCTTGTTACCTGGAACCGTTTCACCGCTGTTCTCGCGTGCAATTTCCTCAATCATTTCCGTGAGCAGGCGTGAAAAAATTCCCGGTTCACCTGCCGATACCACCTGCCCGTTAGCGCACAATATCCTGTCTACCAGTGTGGTTCCGGTGCGTGGCATCCCCAGCACAAACACAATTTCACGCCCCTGTGCCGGCTCGGAAGATTTCGCCATGGCATTTAAGATCTTGTCGCGATCAAAAACCCGCATGATTTCATCTATTTTTTCGAGGTCGGTCTCGGGAGCATAGCGAATGATGGACCGTCGCAATTTACAGGCCCGCTCAAGCATCGCCATGCTTTTCGCATATTCCTCGAGATCTTCATACTCCTTCGCCAGCGCAAAGCACAGCTGACTCTCACCGCCAGTATCCAAAGGGCGCCCCTTTAAAACCTGCTCCAATTCCAGCACATGATTGGCCGCCCTGGTCTGGCGGCGCAGATCGGAGCGGTTTTTGTACGCCTCCGCATCCACAGGATTTTGCGCGATGAGACGGTTATATAGCTGTTCTGCGCGCGCCAGCTTTCCCATGGCGCGATTGGCGGCGGCACAATTAAACAGCAGCTGAGTATTATTCGGCTGGAGAAGCAATGCTTTTTCGTAAAGCAGCAGCGATGCGGCATACCCGCCACAGAGGGAGTAGTGGTAAGCAGCCTGAGACAACGGCTCGATATGGTCAACGCAGGAGAAATCGATAATATCGAGAGCCCGCAATGCTCGCCGCTGCTGCCCTGACGCAACCAGTATTTTCACCAGATGCAGGCTGGCGCTCACCCAGGGTTTGGAAGCGGCCTCCGCCACAGCCAGCGCCGACTCCAGATATTCAATACACGTATCCAGTTGCCCAAGCGCATACTGAATATCCGCCCGCAGCCGCCAGCCATTGACCAGTTCGGGCCGCTCCCGCAACAGGGCGCTTACCTGTGCTTCTGCCTGCCGGTATTCCCGCTGCTGATAGGCCTGCAGCGCACGGAGATACCTGTCCTGTGAATTTACCGTGGCCTCGTTCATGGGGCATCCCGATTTATGGGGTTGGACCTAGCATACACAAAAATGCCGGCCCACAGGGCCGGCAATCAAGCAAGGTCAACAGAGTGAGAAGCGGCTAGCGCGTTTTTTCAAAACGACATCAGAAGATATAACTACCTGATACACCAAAGGTGCGGGGCTGACTGATGTAATCCTTGGAGGAGTTGCCAAGGAATCCCTCGCTGGGGTCCGTCCCCATATGGCGCTCGGTCAGCAGTCCGGTGACACCATCCTCGTTGAATATATTTTTGATGAACAGCGTCGCACTCCAGCTCTCGGCAACCAGGGAGGTGTTTGCCCCCCAAAGCTGGAAGGCATCAATCTTCGCCGCGGTGACGCCGCTGCCAATCGCGTTTTCCGAATCCGACTGGTAATAGCCATTGGCGCGGCTCACCCAATCAATGCCATCACTAAATGCGGTGGTGTAGTCGAGGGAGACAGAGAAGGTATTCTCCGCGGTACTCGGCAACCGCTCTCCGGCACTGGCGATAGTCACGCCGGTCGGGGTGATGAAGTCCTTGGTCAGTTCAGCATCCACATAGGTATAACCCGCGGTGTAGTGAAGCTTGTCACTGAGGTTACCCTCCACTTCCATTTCCAGCCCCTGAACCCGCGCTTCGTCACCATTCATTGCCGCAAAGAAGCCCCATGCCGGGGTAGCGGTATTGAGCTGAGGATCCTGCCAGTCGGTGTAAAACGCCGATACGGTATAACGCATCAACCCAGTGGAACCTTTTACGCCCATTTCATAGTTCACTACCGAGTCGGATTCGTAGCGCAGGTAGCCGGGGTCTTCCGCATAAAATCCGATGGTGGGCACGGCATTGGCGCCACCGCGGCGGTAGCCCTCGGACACAGTGGCATAGGCCATAGTGCTGGTTGAAATATCCCAGGCGAGATTTGCCTTGAACAGGGTGTCGTCGTCTTTGGTTTTAAAAGACGCGTCGCCATTGCCGAGGAACGGCCAGATCGGCAGTGACAACTGGGATTCGTTGCTCAGCTCGTTACTGAAGCTGCGCAGACCAAGGGTCAGGTGCACAATATCGCTCAGGTGGACGGTGGCTTCGCCAAACAGCGCCTTGTCGACAAAATTCTGGTTGCGGCGGAAGTAGAAGTCCTGATCCTGTACATCCGCGCCCCAATCCGCGAGTGTGGTCGCCAGAGGGGTTTCTGTATCCCACGGCGTCGGCGCGACTGCTACATATTCAGCCCAGCCCGGCATGTAGCTGTTCTGGCCGGCATTGGCATCCTGATCCATGTAATACAGCCCGAGCACCCAGTCGACGCGCGCATCTTCGGCATTGCTGACAAGTCGGATTTCCTGCACCAAGGCGGAGTCATCGTAAAAGCGCTCGGCCCTGGCCAGTGGCCGCGGTGTGCCGTAGTACAGGTTTTCAAACCAATTCTGCGCGGCATAAAAGCCGGAGTTGTCACTGATGCCGACACCGCTGTGGTTGTAGTCCGCGGTGCTGGAGGTCAGCGTGGCGAAGCCCAGATCCACTTCGATTTCCAGCGCCGTCATGTCCACGTCGCGCTCGGAGGGCTCCAGCGTGACCGCGCCATTTTCATAGTCGTCGTAGGACGCCTCCTGCCCGCTCACCCAGTTGCTTCCGCGGGTAATCTGGCGACGACCGCCGATGTCGTCACTCTGCTGCTGATACGTCAGTTGAATACTGGCATTGTCCGTTGGCGCAAACAGCAGTGAGGCGCGGCCGTAGGTGATATCGACGTAGTCCGCATCCTCTACACGCCGGAATACCGGTGCGCCGTTGGCAATATCACCACCCACCGCCACGGGTGCACCGCTGGCATCGGTGGCGTAGACGTTGGCGTAATCAACGATGCCGTCGTTATCAATCATCCCCACGTTAGCGCGAAACGCCAGTTTGTCCCCGAGGGGAACGTTGATCAGGGCATCGCTGTTCAGGTTGAAGCCCTCGGAACCCTCGGTTTGACTCAGGCTGCTGCCGACTTTCGCTTCGAACTCGCCAATCACCGGTTTGTTCATGATGTAGCGCACGGTGCCGGCGAGAGATCCCGACCCGTACAGCGTTCCCTGGGGGCCACGCAGTACTTCCACACGCTCGATATCCTTGAGCACAAAATTGGCATAGAGCGGAGTATCGTCGACATACGTGGCTACCGTTCCCACCGCCGATAGCGGCACATCGCCATTGGCACCGGTATCGATATTCATACCGCGGATCACTACCCCGTTCACGGTTCCGGAATTTCGGTAGCCGCGATCAACCACGGTGAGACCGGCGATACTGCGCATCATTTCTGCCGAATCCGTAACGTTGTTGGATTCCAGCTCCTCACCGGCCACCGCAGAAATATTGTAGGGAATATCCTGCACACTCTGTGCGCGGCGGGTTGCCGTCACAATGATTTCTTCTATCGGTTCGGCACTTTGCGCCAGAGCCACCCGGGGTACGGTGAGCAGTGTACTGGCGGATACCGCCGCGACCGCGGTGGCGAGTGTGGATTTGCTAAACCTCTGCTTGGTCAGTTTTTTCATGATGCCCTCTGCTAGGTCAGGATCTCTTCTTTGGAGTGACGTCCGCTGGCAAAAATGCGCCGGCATTTACTTATGTGATTTTTATAACCAGTCACTGGCCGCTACCTAACGTCCGTTAGTCTACAACGACTGGTCCTGTGGTGTTTCATCCCGTGCAATCGAAACCGTTCAAGCTATTGCCTGGCTACTCGGGGACTTTAAGCTCGCCGAGCTGCTCCAGTGCCGGGGATACTGCGCCGCGCTCGTACTGCGGAAAGTCCACCCGGCCATCGCGGAAACTTTTCAGGGTCTGGCCCAGACCTTTAATCCCGCGCTCGCGGACCTGAGTCACTTTTTCCAGGTCAACTTCGAAAGTGATAACTTCCTCCTCCACGGATGCCTCGTGAATCGTCTCCCCTTCCGGGCCCACGATGATCGAACGGCCTACCCCTTGGGCACCAGCCGAGTTCACGTCGACGAAATAGCACTGGTTAACCGCGGCACTGGATCGCACAATGGACAGTTCATCCAGGCGATCGATCGTGTCGGTCTTGGTGGGGTGAATAATCACTTCTGCCCCCAGCCACACCAGCGCACGGGTGGTCTCCGGAAACCACATGTCATAACAGATCGAGACACCAAAGCGGCCCACCTCCGGTATATCGAACACCACAAACTGGTCGCCGCCGGTAACGCCCTTCTCGTAGGGCAGGAAGGGGTACATCTTGCGATAGCGGGCTATTACCTCGCCGGCGGGATTGATCACCGGGGTGGTGTTAAACACCGCGCTGCCGCACCTTTCGTACATGGATCCGGGAATCAGCCAGATACCCAGTTCGCGTGCGCTGCGACAGAATGCCTCCTCTTCTGCCGACGGCAGCTCACGCGCATGCTGAGCACCCACGCCGCGCAGGGCCAGCTCGCTCAGCACGACCATCCTGATCCACGGGTAGCGGAGCTTGGTGCGCTGGATCTTGTGCAGCAGCAGCTCCAGGTTGTCGGCCTCGTCCAGCTTCAGCTGCAGCGCGGCGATTCCGAATCGGCGGGGTTTGGTACTCATCTCTCACCGTGTCCTACATGATTATTCTCGGCTGGAGTAATACTGGCGCAGGCGTGTGCTCGGCTATAGGTCCAGATCGGTATTGGCGATGAGTCCACAACGGGTTTTTGGCCGCATCCGGCGAAGTGGCCCCATTAACACCACAAAACTGGCACTATCGTCGGGGCGGTAATAGGTTAGTTTTGGTCCTGCAATTGACCACGGCTGATGCAAAGCTGTGGCGCACGGTTTATTCAAATAAAAACAGCGACCCGATTTGGGAGTGATTATGCAAAGCCCAGTGCAAGTCCCAGCGCAACCGACAGCGACGGAAAACCGGGATTCAGTCAGCGCCTTGCGCTCGGCATCGCTGGCGGGCAACGGCTGGCTGGCGAGCATTTTTCTCGCCTTTCTTTCCTCCGCGGGACTGTATTACGTCAATATTTTTCCGGTTATTGTCGATGCGCTGATGGTCGGCGCGGGCTTGAGTGCGGAGCAGGCCGGACAGATCACCTTTGCCAATACCATCGGTGCGGTGATCGGAGCCTTCACCGTATCCTGGCTGATCCGCCATATTCCCCGCTGGAAGCTGGCCGCCAGCGTGCTACTTTGCTGCTCCATCGGCATGGATGTACTGACGATCCAGCTGGCAAATCTCGACCTGCTGATTCCGCTGCGCCTGGTGCACGGGATGCTCGGTGGCGCACTGGTGGGATTGGGCTTTGCGGTAATTGCCCGCAGTGGCATTGCCGGGCGCAGCTACAGCATGGTGCTTCTGGTGCAGTACACCGGTGGCGCCATCGGCATGGGCTTCCTGCCGGCACTGGTGGTAGAGAACGGCCCCTACGTGCCTTTTTACGCATTGATTACTTTCAGTGTGATCACACTGGTGATGCTGCCGCTGATTGCGGATTACCCGCTACCCGAAAAAACGCACTCCACCGCGACCGCAAACGACATCGAAACCAAACCGCCGCTCGGCCCCATCGCCATCACTCTGGTCGCCCTGTTCTGCTTCCAGTTCGCAAACATGGCGCTGTTTGCGTTTATCTTCGATCTCGGAAAATCCTTCGAATTACCCCTCGGCTTTATCAGCCAGACCCTGTTCTGGGCCAACCTGATCGCCATCAGCGGTGCCGCCCTAGCCGCGGTGACCGGCCAGAGATTTCCTCTGGCAAAACCACTGGCGCTGGCTCTGGTGGTGACAGTGCTGGGGCTGCTGATGTTTGCTTACAGCGGCGTGCGCGAGATATTCATCATCGCCAATGTGGTGACGGGTATTACCTGGGCGTTCTGTGTGCCGTATTTTCTGACCATGGCTTCGCGCTATGACAGTGCCGGACAGATGGGGGCCTTTGGTGGCTTTGCTTCCAAGCTGGGATTGGCCTGCGGTCCCTTATTCGCCGGTTATTTCATTACCGGCGGCGGCAGTTATACGCAGCTGATTGTCCTAGTGTCGGCCGTGCTCAGTATCGGTCTGATTGCGGTTCCGGCGGCGGCGCGACTCGATCGCACCTCGCCGATTTAACCTGCTGCCGCCCACCGGTAAAGACGAGAAAATCCCGGATAATTATTCGCTGGCAATAACCGCCGCATCGATCAATTTACCCGCCTGATTGAACCACTTGATCCGGTGTCCCTCGGCCACCACAAAAAAGCTCGCCTTGCGCCCGTAGGACCAATTGCGCCACTGACGTACCCACTGATCGCCATCCAGCCACCAGCGCCCCATATCCGTCTCATCCATTTCCACATCGTTGCGGGAGTAACCCAGCATGGTGCCATCCTGTTTGAGCTCAATACGGTAGGATTCCCCCAGAGTATTGGTTCCAAGGAAGACGGCCCCGGGCATTTCACGCTGCAAATCCCCGGCAGACAGACGCCTCCCGCTGGCGGCTTCGAGCGTTTCCTCTTCCGCCTGCAGCGCGCCGTTAATCAGCTTCGCCAATACCCTCACGCCGCCCTCGATCTTGTCCGCCTCGATGGCGGAAAAGCCGAGTCGCACGGCGTTGCCGTCGCTGACGGCTTCGAGCAGCAGGCCATTCTGTTCCGCCCGGATCTGCAATTGCACCGCATCGATATGCTCGGGCAATTCCAACCAACACGCGGTGCCGCAGCTGGCGCGGCGCACCTTGAGTTTCGGCAGGTGGTACATCAACGCCTCACCCAGTGCGCTCCAGCGCTCTTTCAGTTGCTGGGTGATTTTGAACAGTGCTGCATCCAGATGCCCGGCGGCAACAAATTTGGCCAACAGGCGCTGATTGAGTGCGGGGACGCGCTCCCGCAGGGTATAGCGCAACGCGCGCAGGCGCTGAATCACCGGCTTGGGCGCCACCACAAACGCGAGCTGTAGGCCCGGATCAATCACCTTGGGAAACTGGTACAGGTAAATGACCGAACTCCCGCCCTGCATACTTTTCAGCGGCGGCAGCGGATTGCCGTGATAGCAGAAATCATGGTCGCAGTCGTTTTCGATGATCACCGCGCCCTGCTCCCTCGCCTGTTTCAGCAGCAGACGCCGGCGCTCCAGGCTGCTGCTGACCGCAGTGGGGTTGTGCGCGTTGGGCTGCAGGTACAAGCAGTCGGCCTGTTTGAGATTTTCATCCAGCAGGGGTCCATCGGCATCCTGCGACAGCGGCAAGATACACGCGCCGGTACGCCGGAAAATTTCCCCCACCTCACCACCGGCAGGTTTGACCAGCGCGAGTGCGCGCTGATTGCCCAGCAGCAGCTCGCCCAGCAGGTAGCAGGCCTGCTCGATACCGCTGGTCAGCAGCACCTGCCCCGGGTCTACGTAAATGCCGCGACGCGGCAGTAGACAGGTACATATCTGCTCCACCAGGTGGCGATCATCTTCGTTATTGCCCAGAGTGGCCCATTGGGCCACTTCGCGCCCGGTGAAAATATCCCGGGCGCACTCGCGCCACTCAGCGCCAGGATAAATGCGCGGGTCATATTCATTGCTGACGAAGGGAAACGGATATTGCAGCCAGTTGGCGGGGCGGTTTTGCAGCGCGCGGCGATTGACCGATACCGAATTACAGTGGTCGCGCCAGAAGTGGCGATCGTCCTCCTCGCTGTGGGGCAAGCCGCCGCTGTGGCTGATCACCCCCTGACGGGAAACGGTTTCGTTGACGTAGAAGCCGCTGCGCTCGCGGGTAACCAGGAAACCATCGTCCACCAGCTGCTGGTAGGCAATCACGACGGTATTGCGGGCCACCCCCAGCTGCTCCGCCATGCGGCGCGACGAGGGCATTTTGTGCCCTGCGGGGATACTGCCGGACAGTATCCCCTGGATGAGTTTTTCCCGGATCTGCTGTTGCAGGCTTTTTTCCGCGGCAGGATCGAGGACGATCAGTGCTTCGCTCATGAGTGTTTAATTATCGTTTTTATTGTGCGCAGAAAGAGTTTGCCCCGCATGGGGCTGGCATTCAAGCGCGGGCCCGCAGGCCCGCTGTACCTATCAATTCAGGCCGCCTCTCGATTCAGACTGCTCGATTCAATCTGCTTTATGCGCATTGCGTGCCAACTTCCGTAACCGGAATGCCAGCCACACCAGAATCACACCAAACATAATGGCGTAACTGCCGATCAACCACAGCAGGGCCAGCGCGCCGGCTCCTGGTTTGAGCAACAGTACCAGGCCGAAAATCACCGACAGTAAGCCCGCAAAAATCAGCAACCACTCGTGCTCGATTTCCTTGCGCAGGCGCACGGCGCCGATGATTTCGAAAATGCCCCGTACCAGTGCCCAGGCGCCGATAAAAATCACCAGCACCAGCGCGGTGACCTGGGGATAAAAGAAGGTGACGATACCCGCGGCGATGCCGGTGATACCCACGAACAGCAGCCACCACAGCGATGACCGGCTGACCTCACCGCGCCCCTTGATCGCCCCGTAAATGGCGATGATGCCGTCCATCAGTGAATAGACCCCGAACAGGATCACCAGGCTTAACAGAGTAATACCCGGCCACACAAACGTGAGCACGCCGAACAGGATGGCAAACAGGCCGCGCACCAGCGCCACCCACCAGTTGTCGGCCAGGGCGCGCAGCAGAGGGCGGTTGGAAAGGGAAATGGAATTCCTGGTCATGATCACTCCCGACACGTAAAGACCATTGCGCCGGGAGTTATAGGGTGAAGTTGCGCGAACAGCGAATCAGATGAAATGCTGTACCTTGTTTTTGTAGCTGCGGCTCATTTTCAGCCGCTCGCCATTGTTCAGCACCAGGTGGTATTCACCGTTGATGTGCGCACAAATCTCGCGCACCCGCTTCAGGTTGACGATGGTGGAGCGGTGGATACGCTGGAACACTTTCGGGTCGAGTTGCTGTTCCAGTTCCTTCATGGTGATTCGCATCACGTGGGTTTCGCCATTGGCGTGCACGCACATGTAGTCGCCGGCGGCATCGATCCAGTCGATGTCCCGCGCGGGCACCAGGGTAATCTTACCCGAGTCCTTGATGGCGATTTTTTCCGGGTAGCGACTGCTGTTGCCGAAGTCCCCTGCGGCCAGCTTCTGCTCCAGTGCCTCGGGGGTTTCCTGGGTGAGGTCGGCCACCGCCTCCAGCAGCTTTTCGCGCTCGGCGGCGAGGTGTTCACTGCCGAGCTTGTCGCGCACCCGCTGCAGGGCCAGCGCCAGGCGGTCTTCCTCGATGGGCTTCAGCACATAATCCACTGCGTTGACCTCGAACGCCTCCACGGCGTACTGGTCGTAAGCGGTTACGAACACGATCTGCGGCATATCCTTTTTCGGCAACAGCTGCACCAGCTCAAGGCCGGTTACACCGGGCATCTGGATATCCAGGAAAGCCACATCCGGCCGCAGCGTCTGGATCTGCTCGCGCGCCTCGCGGCCATTGCCACACTCGGCAACAACTTCCACCCCGCCGAGATTTTCCAGCCGCAGGCGCAGGCCGCGGCGCGCCAGCGGCTCGTCGTCGACGATGATGACTTTCAGATTGTCGCTACTCACTGATCCACACTCCACTCAACTGTCTCGCCCCTGCATAACAGGACCGAATGTTCGCTCTGGTTGCGCTAATTTTGCTCATACGGAATGCGCAGGTGCACCGCGAGACCACCTTCGGGGCGGTTGCAGAATCGAGTCTTCTGCTCCACCCCGTAAAGTGCCTGTAGCCGCTCGCAGGTATTGCGGATGCCCACACCACTGCCGGTCCCCAGCTTTGCCAGTTCCGCCGGCGAAACCCCGGGGCCATTGTCGCTCACTTCCAGCAACAACTCGCCGGCGAAGACCCGCGCCTTGATGGTGATCTCACCTCCCCACTCGCGCTGAGAAATGCCGTATTTGATGGCGTTCTCCACCAGAGGTTGCAACAACAGGCTGGGCACCAGAGCCTTCGCCGCATCGCCATCGAGATCCACATTCACCTGCAGGCGATCCGCGAAGCGCACCTTTTCGATGTCGAGGTAGAGCATCAACGCCTCCACCTCTTTCGCCAGTGTCACTTTCTGCATCGGGTCATTATCCAGCGAGTGGCGCAGGAACTGCGACAGGCGGGTGACCATGCTGTTGGCGGTCTTGCCATCCTGATCCAGGATCAGGGTGGAAATGGCATTCAGGGTATTGAACAGGAAATGGGGGTTCAACTGGTAGCGCAACATCTTCAGCTGCGACTGGTGCGCGATGGACTCCGCCCTGAGCGCCTTTTCCTGCTGCAGCAGCGAGGCCTGGTAGTACTTGATGCCGTAGTAGAGCGCCGCCCAGGTCATGTAGATCAGGAACGAGTAGGAGAACCAGTAGATGGCCACTACCGCCGGATGTTCATCGCTCTCCTTGCCGTACAACCACAGGGAGCCGCCAAACTTGATCGCCGCCCACAACAGAGCCGCAAGCGCCACTACCCCCACGGAGCCCAGCAGGCGAGTGGCGGGCGCCTTGTCCCACAGACGCTGGAAACCCCGGCGCATCAGTTCGGTCAGGAGTACGCCGGAAGCGGTGGCCACGGCGATATAGCCGGTGTGCAGCCAGTGGTTCTTCACCCAGAAGAAACTGCCCACAAACGTCAGCAGCGTATAGCCACCCCAGCCACTGCACTGCAGCGCCCAGTATTGGTAGCGCGCAGAGGCCAGTTTTGTCGACAGCCAATTGAAAACCCCAACGCCCATAACCACGACCCATAATTCTCCAAAAATGCGCAGCGAGTGCGCCAATCTGGGAAAATAGCCTAAATGACACGGAGCGTGGACGAAATACCACCAAACGCAGCAATCTGACGTACTGCCGCAGAAAGCGGCCGGAAGCGAGGTACAAATGAATTACTGGCTATTCAAGTCGGAACCGGACGAGTACAGCCTTAATGACCTGAAACAACAACCCGGTCATACCGGCCGCTGGGACGGTATCCGCAATTACCAGGCGCGGAATTTTTTACGGGATGCTGTGAATGAGGGGGACGGCGTGCTGTTCTACCACAGTTCCTGCAAGGTACCAGCGGTGGTGGGCACCGCGCGGATAGCTCGCAGCGCCTACCCGGACCCGGCGCAGTTCAATCCCGAGAGCAAGTACTTCGACCCGAAGGCGAACGCGGAAAACCCCCGCTGGTTCTGCGTGGATATCCAGTGGCAGAGTGAATTTATCAAGCCGGTGCCGCTGACAGAGATCAAGCAGAATCCGGCCCTGGAAGAAATGGTGCTGGTAAAGCAGGGGCGGCTGTCGATACAACCGGTGACCGCAAAAGAGTGGGCGCTGCTGTTGAAGCTCGGCGGCGCCAGCTGAAGCCTCCCGTAAAAAGGTACTGTTACACCACGCCTTTTGTTTGCGCAATCAACAGGCTAAGCAGGGATAACAGGGTGAGTACGCCGACAATTGCGACCAGTAGCAGAATGGGGCGGAAGGGCTTGCGCTCCACGTCGTTGTAGCCGCTGCGCAGATAGCGGTCGACGCGGGCCTGATCCTCAGCGGACAGTTTTTTCGGCGTGAATTCTGGCTCTTTTTCGGTCATGATTTCCCCGGAAAAGTGTCTGTTCATGTCGCCGGAGTGTAGGGGCGCGCGCCGCAGGAGGCCAGTGCCTTGCGATAGGTGCCCCGATGGAAGTGTCCAAACGAACATTCCATGGGAAGCAGCCCAAATAAAAAGCCCCGCATTGCGGGGCTTCTTTATTTGCGGGTGACCTGAATCAGAACAGCTCGTCTTCCATGTCCATCAGGGTCGCGCTGCCGGCCAGTACGCTGGCAGCCAGTGCCTGGGACTGTGGCAGCAGGCGAGCGAAGTAGAAGCGCGCGGTCTTCACCTGGCCGCGGTAGAAGTCCTCGTCCTGTCCGGCGGCAACACTCGCCACCATGGCCCACATATAGGCGTAGGCGACGAAACCGAACAGGTGCAGGTATTCCACCGAGGCCGCGCCCGGTGCATTCGGGTCCTGCTGCGCCGCCGCGATCACCGCCGCGGTCACGTCTTTCAGGCGCTGCAATTCGCCGGCCAGCGGCTGGATAAACTCGGCCAGCGCCTCGTTGTCGCTGTTGGCGTCGATGAACGACTGCACGTCAGCGGCGAACAGATCGAAGAAGGCGCCGCCATTGGCGACGGTCTTGCGGCCGATCAGGTCCAGTGCCTGGATACCGTTGGTGCCCTCGTAGATCTGGGTGATGCGCACGTCGCGCACCAGCTGCTCCTGGCCCCACTCGCGGATGTAGCCGTGGCCGCCGAACACCTGCTGGCCGATCACGGTGCACTCGAGGCCCTTGTCGGTGAAGAAGGCTTTCGCCACCGGGGTGAGCAGCGCCACCATGGCTTCCGCGTGCTGCTTCTCTTCACCTTCGCCGTACTTGGAAATATCCAGCCACTTGGCCACATAGGTGGACAGGGCGCGGCCGCCGCCGATGTAGGCTTTCTGGGTCAGCAGCATACGGCGTACGTCCGGATGCACGATGATCGGGTCGGCGGCCTTCTCCGGCTGCACCGCGCCAGACGGGGAGCGACTCTGCACGCGGTCGCGGGCATATTCGAGGGCGCTTTGATAGGAGCGCTCGGAAGCGCCCAGGCCCTGGATGCCCACACCCAGACGCTCGTAGTTCATCATGGTGAACATGGCGGCGAGGCCTTTGTTCACTTCACCCACCAGCCAGCCCTTGGCGCCGTCAAAGTTCATCGCGCAGGTGGCAGAAGCCTTGATGCCCATCTTGTGCTCGATGGAGCCACAGCTGACCGCGTTGCGCTCACCCAGGCTGCCGTCTTCGTTGACCATGATCTTCGGCACCAGGAACAGGGAGATGCCCTTCGGACCCTTCGGCGCGTCCGGCAGCTTTGCCAGCACCAGGTGGATGATGTTCTCGGACAGGTCGTGGTCGCCACCGGTGATGAAGATCTTAGAACCGGTGATGCTGTAGCTGCCGTCTTCCTGCGGCTCCGCCTTGGTGCGGATGATGCCGAGGTCGGTACCGGCGTGGGGTTCGGTCAGATCCATGGCGCCGGCCCAGGTGCCCGCGTACATGTTCGGCAGGTATTTCTGCTTCAGCTCGTCGCTGCCGTGGGCATCGATCGCCAGACAGGCGCCGTTGGTCAGCACCGGGTACAGGGCGAAGGAAATGTTCGCCGCACAGATCATCTCTTCAACCTGGGCACCGAGGGTTTTCGGCATGCCCATGCCGCCGAATTCCGGGTTGCCCACCAGTGCGCCCCAGCCACCCTCACAATAGGTGGCGTAGGCTTCCGGGAAGCCCGCGGGTGTCGTTACCACGCCGTCGTTCCAGTGGCAGCCCTCTTCATCGCCGGAGCGGTTGATCGGGTCCAGGGTGTTGGCGGCCAGTTTGGCCATCTCTTCCAGGATCGCATCGGCGGTATCGCGGTCGGCCACATCAGCCAGCGCCGGCAGCCGCGCCCACAGCTTGTCTGCCTCAAATACCTCGTGCAGCAGGAAGTTCATCTCGCGTAGTGGCGCCTTGTACTCGGCCATGGTCTCGCCTCACTGGTTTTCTTTGAAATTTGGGAGTTGGACGTGCCAGATGCCGCGGGAACAAACTCCGCCGAGCATCAAGCAAATTGATTCATTCGTTTGTTTCAAACAATTGTTTGAAATCTAGGCCCAAGCACCCTCCAAGTCAAGCCGGACACGTGGTATCCGGCTCACAAGTCAGTCACGAAATAGATCAGCTGGAAGAAGATAGCAGCGGGTCGAGATCCAGGTGCGGAGCACCCTTGCGGTAGTCGCCGGACTCGTCGTGGGGCAGCACGCCCAGGCAGGGTGCAGGCAGTAGCGCTTTCAGGGTCATCAGGTTGGCATCGGCGCGGGGCATGTCCGCCTGCGGGCCGCGTACAAAATTCGCAACCCAACCCGCCAGCGTCAGTCCGTCGCGACGGATTGCCTCTGCAGTGAGCAGCGCGTGGTTGATACACCCCAGCTCCATCCCCACCACCAGAATCACCGGCAGCTCCATCTCTTTGGGCAGGTCGGAAAGGAAGGTCCCGGGCGTCAGCGGCACCCGCCAGCCACCGGCACCCTCGATCAGTACCAGATCCGGCTTGCCGCTGATCACCCCGCGACAGATACCCACAAGGCGCGACGCGTCCAACCGCTTACCGGCCTCCATGGCGGCGATATGTGGCGCGATGGCCGGCTCCAGCGCAACGGGATTGACCTGTTGATAGTCGAGGTCCTGCGTCATCGCCTCCATCAGCGTCAGCGCATCAGTGTTGCGCAGCCCGTCAGGGGTCTGTTCACAGCCGGACGCCACCGGCTTGACCGCCGCAGTACTCAGCCCCCGCTGCGCCGCGGCGTGGAGCAGCGCCGCCGTCGCATAGGTCTTGCCCACTTCGGTATTGGTACCAGTCACAAAGAAACTTCTGGTCACGGAATCTTCCTCATTCGGTTCGGTCTTTCGGTTTGTTGCTCTTTTTGATTGACGCCTCTTTAAACGTCGACTACTTGCTGATAAATTGACCACTCAGAGCGATATTCGTACAACCCCCTTCACCGTTACAGGGTTCGGGTTAGGATAATTGCCTAAAAATTTCCCCGACCTTGGTTGGGGTTGGCAGCAAAGGACAGCGCTGTCATTACGCTATTGCGCCATTTGGCTGCACCGCGCAACCACATTGCTTTCCCACCGGCGATCACCATCGCCCAGGGCCGAAGCTCCCCGCGACATGCAGGGACATGGAAGTGCGCAAAAATGGAAACTGATTTTTACATCCTGGTCACTAACTGATTTCACCAGTACCGATCCACTACCAACAAAGAGCGATATCGACGAGAGCCATGCGAACCTTAAAATTCTGCCTCTTTTCCCTACTGCTGCTGCCGACCCTGGCATTTGCCAAGATCAATCCCGTTGATGAAGTGGTGGTGTACAAAGCCAAGCACCTGATGCAGCTGAAACGCAACGGCAAAGTCGTGAAGAGCTACAAGGTGGTGTTCGGCAAAAACCCCGTTGGCCACAAACAGTATGCTGGCGACTCGCGTACCCCGGAAGGGCGCTACACCCTCAACTGGAAAAAGAAGAACAGCACCTTCTACCGCGCCATCCACGTCTCCTACCCGAACGCGGCGGACCGCGCGCGCGCGGCCAAACTGGGCAAAAGTCCCGGCGGCGCGATCATGATCCACGGCCAGAAGCCGCACTGGAAAGGGATCGAGAAATACCTGACCCGGATGAACTGGACCGACGGCTGTATTGCGGTGACCAATCCGGAAATGGACGAAATCTGGGCGATGGTGAATCCCGGTACGCCGATTGAGATTTTCCCCTAAGACGACTTCTCTTATGGGACTCCGAAGTCAGAATTGAAGGCAATGTGCCGGGTGGGAATTTTCAGGATCGTCGGCAACAGGGACGTTGCCGACGAAGCGTACAGGGATGTATTCACAGCGGTCCTGAAAATTCCCACCCGGTGCATTGCCGCCACCGGGCCTGCTGGAAACAGCGACTACTGAACCCCAAATCTACTCGCCCTGATAGTACTCAGGCGCCAGGTCATCAAACCGCGTGTATTTACCCACAAACGCCGCGCGACAGGTCCCAATCTCACCGTTACGCTGCTTGCCGATAATCAGCTCGGCAATGCCCTTGTCCGGGCTGTCCTCGTTGTAATACTCGTCGCGATAGATAAACAGGATCACGTCCGCATCCTGCTCGATCGCCCCCGATTCCCGCAGATCCGAGTTCATCGGCCGCTTGTTCGGGCGCTGTTCCACCCCCCGGTTCAACTGCGACAGCGCAATCACCGGGCACTCATACTCCTTCGCCAAACCCTTCAGGGATCGGGAAATCTCGGAAATCTCCTGGGTACGCCCCTCGGTGCTGCCCTTCACCTGCATCAGCTGCAGGTAATCCACCATGATCATCGCCGGCATGGCGCGGCGCTCCGCATCCTCACGCGGAAGCCGCGGGTCCGCCTGCATCAGCTTGTTGGTGTGATCGCGCACCGTGCGCTTCACCCGCGCCCGCACCTCACTGGGAGACAGGCCCGGCGTGTCATCGATATACAGGCCCTTGCCCTTCATCTTCTGCACCGCGCTCGACAGCTTCGGCCAGTCCTCCTCCTGCAACTTGCCGTTGCGGATACGACCCTGGTCAATCTTGCCGATGGACGACAGCATACGCATCACCAGGCTGTCCGATGGCATCTCCATACTGAACACCATGGTCGGCTTCTCCTGGCTCAGCATCGCCGCCTCGACGAAATTCAGCGCCAGTGCCGTCTTACCCATGGAGGGACGCGCGGCGAGAATGATCAGCTCACCCGGCTGCCAGCCGGAGGTGCGCTGGTCCAGCTCGGTCAGCCCGGTACTGAGACCGGTGAGGTCACCCTCGGACTTGAACAGCTCATCGATGCGCTCGACGGTCTTTTTCAGCAACGCGTCGACACCGACAAAACCGCCCTCTTTGGCGCGGCCCTCGGCGATCTCCGTCACCCGGCGCTCTGCCATCTGCAGCAGATCGATGGAACTCAGGCCACCGGGATTGAAGCTGGTGCGGCTGATCTCCCCCGCCGCGGCGATCAACTGGCGCAGCATGGAGCGCTCGCGCACGATCTTGGCGTAGGCAACGATGTTGGCGGTGGAGGGGGTGTTTTCCGCGAGTTCGGCGAGATAGGCGGGGCCGCCCACGTTCGCCAGCAGGTCTCGGCTGGCAAGCCCTTCAGCGAGGGTCACGATATCCAGCGGCTGTTCGCCACCGGAGAGTTCCATCATTACGCCGAAAATGGCGCGGTGGCTGGCGACAAAGAAATCCGATTCGCTCAGCTGCTCCGCCACCGCATCGAGGCGACTGGCGTCCAGCATCAGGCCGCCGAGCACCGACTGCTCCGCCTCCACCGAGTGCGGCAGGGGTGAGCTGGGGTGGGAATCCTGGGTTGCCTCTGCGGGCGGGGCGTATTCGTTCATCTTCTGTGTAGGGACAATTTACCGGGCACAAAAACAAATCGGGCGCTGCATTCGCCGCCACCGGTCAGAACCGGCAGGGGGAATGCAGCGCCCGATTGTAGCGCGGCTCGGCCACCAGCGGGCAAATTCCCGCTAGCGGTGACCGCGCATGACTGCAGCAATCGCTTATTCGGCGACTACAACAACCTTGACGGTGGCAATCACGTCGGAGTGCAGCTGCACGTCAACGTCAAACTCGCCCACTTCGCGCAGCGCACCTTCCGGCAGCTTCACTTCAGCTTTGCTTACTTCAACGCCAGCAGCGGTGATCGCTTCAGCGATGTCGCGCGTGCCGATAGAGCCGAACAGTTTGCCTTCGTCGCCAGCGTTGGCGGCGATGGTAACAGTCAGTTCAGCCAGCTTGGCTGCGCGCTCTTCCGCGGAGCCCAGTTTGGCAGCGGCAGCGGCTTCCAGCTCAGCGCGCTTGGCTTCGAACTCAGCGATGTTCGCTGCGTTGGCCAGAATGGCTTTGCCGGTAGGCAGCAGGTAGTTACGGCCAAAACCGGCTTTAACTTCAACGCGGTCGCCCACTTTGCCCAGTTTGCCTACTTTGTCGAGCAGAATAACTTCCATCTCGGAACCCTCAGTTTCAGTTCTTGTGCGCCGCTCAGCGGTTGTCGCCAGAGCGTGCGCGAATATCAATCCAGCTATCGATCAGTGCCAGCCCACACAGGAACCCGGCGAGCGGCAGCGCAGCGATCACCAATGTTATATACATGGCGATCAGCGGTCCGCGCCCCCAACCCTTGCGGGCTACCAGCCAGTGGATCAGGCAGATGCCCGCCACCATCATGGGGAAGGCCGCTACTGCACCCCAGAACACCAGGTGTTCATTCACGAGGCAGTAGATCCACAGCAGCATGCCAGCGCCGGCGACGGGGATCGGCATGCGCAACGCATGCAATTCCTCCCGCAAACCGCCGGGGTTGTACAGCATGGCCTGCCACCAGCGCCCGAGCACCAGCGCCAGCGCGGCACTGATCACCGATACCCAGCTCAGGTATCCGGTGGCCTGGGCCTCGCTGGCAAATGCCTTGCTCAGCTGCTGCGCCTCGGGGCTCTGGGCCCCGCCCGCGGCCTCGGTAACCGCCTGTGTCAGCGCGGCAACCACGCCTCCGGCGGCCTGTGAGGTCACCAGTATGCCCAGTGCGGACACCCCGGTAAGCACCACCAGTGCCCAGCTCCAGGAGCGGGTCGAGCGCAGTGTCAGCGCTCCGGCCAGCACCCCCACAAAGTGGGTGATGGCCAGCCCCGCCATCAGTGGCGTCATGTAGCCGGCACCGGCAGCGGCAACCAGCGGCAGCAGTGCCCAGGCCAGTACAAACAGGCCGTCGCCACTGCCGCGGCGCAATCCCACCAGTGCGAGCACCGCGGGGCTGATCAGCGGGATTCCCACCAGGGTGAGGATCACCGCACGTAGGCGCGATCGCATGGCAAATTCAGCGATGGCGCGCACTAGATAGCTTCTCTGTAAATACAGTGCTGACGAAGCAATTAAGCTTCGTGGCTGTCCGTGTACGGCAGCAGCGCAATGTAACGAGCGCGCTTGACCGCTACGGCCAGCTGACGCTGATACTTGGCTTTGGTGCCAGTGATACGGCTCGGTACGATTTTGCCAGTCTCAGAGATGTAGGCTTTCAGGGTATCGAGATCTTTATAGTCGATACGCTTTACGCCTTCAGCGGTGAAACGGCAGAACTTACGACGACGGAAAAAACGTGCCATCTGAATATCCCCTTACTCTTCGTCTTCGGTTTCATCGGAAGACAGGTCTTCCTCAGCGCCGTCGGAGGAGTCGTCTTCATCGCGCTCAGCGCGCTCACGACGCTCGGAACGTTCTGCACGTGCAGCTTTGCGCTCGCGGGACTCTTTCTCGGCCTTCATGATCGGGCTTTCTTCGCTGATGGCTTCGTCTTCACGAATCACCAGATTACGCAGCACCGCATCGTTGTACTTGAAGTTGGTGGTCAGTTCCGCCAGTGCTTCTTCAGTACACTCGACATTCATCAGAATGTAGTGGGCTTTGTGGATTTTGTTGATCGGGTAAGCCAGACGGCGACGGCCCCAGTCTTCCAGACGGTGAACGCTGCCACCGCTTTCTTTGATGGTCGCGGTGTAACGCTCGACCATACCGGCAACCTGCTCGCTCTGGTCCGGGTGAACCAGGAATACAATTTCGTAATGACGCATTTTTGCTCCTTACGGGTTAACACAGCCTCCCGGTTCGCCGCTGTGCTATTACAGCGACTGCCCAGTGAGGCAAGGAGTACGCAACCAGACCGGCAATGGGTCTATTGCGGGCGGCGTATTCTATGCGCCTCCCCAACTGGTTGCAAGTTGATCGATTGCACGGCTTCCCCCCGACTGGCGCCATTGGCACCGGCCTGTCGAAGCGGCCCAGCGCCGGGAGCGATCTGGTCATGGGCGACACTTAAGACCACGCCGTATAGTCTTGGCTTTGCTTCTACCCGGCCCCGACTCCATGACCAATGAGACACCCAGCACCGTGGTGCACAACCTGCAGCTCGGTGAATTCCGCATCCCTCTCACCATGCGCCGGCTGGCGGGCGACCGCCCCCTCGCGCTGGTACTGCCCGCACTTGGGGTTCCCGCCAGCAAGTACCACCAGTTGCTGAATTCCCTCACCGCGCGCGGCTACCACACCGCCATCTGCGAACTGCCCGGTACCGGCGAAAGCCGGCCACAGCCGAGCCGCGCGGCGGATTATGGCTACAACGATCTGGTCTTTGCTTGGATTCCGCTGGCGCTGGAGGCGGTGCGTGAAGTATTCGGCAAAAACCCGGAACTGATGCTGGGGCACAGTATTGGCGGTCAGACACTCACCCTGGCGGCGCGCGCCGGGCTGACCGGCAACGCCCAGGTAGTCAGTGTCGCTGCCGGCCACCTGGACAGCCGCAGCTGGCGCGGTCTCAAACGGGCATCCGTGCTGGGCGCCGCCGTCGCCGCCCATCTCAGCACCCGTCTGCTCGGCTATTTTCCGGGCCAACAGTTGCGATTCGGTGGTCGCGAGGCATCAACACTGATGCGCGACTGGGGCAACGGTATCATCCGCGGCCGCTTCACCCCCGAGGCGCGCCTCCCCAGTGCGGTCGCACTGCCCCGCCAGCCGCTGCACCTGTGCATCGAGCGGGACCCGTTCGCCCCCCTGAACGCCACGCGCCGCCTCGCGGATCTGGCGGGAGGCGCCGTGCGCCAGATACCTGCCACTTACCACAAGGGCAATCCGCATCTCAGTTGGATCAAGAACCCGGCGCCAGTATTGGATATAGTGCAGTCTTGGATGGACGCGTCCGAGGCCAAAGCGGCTATGCCCTGAGGGATCGCCGCCGGCAAACGTCCAATCTTTTTCATCCGCGTGCTCCCATTTTTTCCACAGGTTCCGCGCGGGTATACCCAGCGGTAATGGGAGGTACACCATGGACCCAATGATTGTTCAGTTTGACGACGCCGTTCCTCAGGACTATTGCGCGCAGGTGATCCAGCGCTTCCAGCAGTCTCCCGACAAGGTCCCGGGGCGGACCGGTGCCGGGGTAGACACCAGCAAGAAAGAGAGCTCTGACCTGTATATCTCCTCCCAGGAATCCTGGCGGGATGTGTGCCGTGATCTCAACGGCGTGGTGTACCAGGCGCTTACCGATTACTGCAGGCGCTACCCGCACATGCTCACCGGCGCGGTATCCCCCGGTATTCGCGACGAGTCGGGCCGGGGAATGCGCACGCTGACGGCAGCAGATATCGAAAGCCTCGACGAGCAACTGCTCAAGCAACTGGTCGCCAGCTTTTTCTGCTTCGACGGCATCAACTTGCAGCACTACCGCAAAAGCAGCGGCGGCTACCATCACTGGCACTCCGAACATTTTCCACACCCCACAGATCCGCAGCAGAAATCCCTGCACCGGGTGCTGTTCTGGCTGCTGTATCTGAACGATGTAGAAGAGGGCGGGGAAACCGAGTTCTTTTACCAGAAGACCGGGGTCAAACCCCGCGCGGGAAGGTTGCTGCTGTCGCCCTGTGGCTTTACCCACACGCACCGCGGCAATGTGCCGGTATCCGAGGACAAGTACATCCTCACCTCCTGGGTGATGTACCGCCCGGCACAGCAACTCTATGGCAAGGCCCCGGGCTGAGCCCGCGGACCATACATAACCAGACTCGGAGACCCGGTCACAAATTCCTGGAAAATTGTTTTGAGGGGTTCGCCGCGCGCACCGTTATACAGAGGTGTCGCGAAAATAACCCAGAAAAAATAACAATAAATTTCAGGGACCCAAGAATAACAATCGGGATCTTCTCGGCAGAGGGGCGGCTCCGCCCCCTCCCCTTTTCTTTCCGCTCGCTTTTCTAATCAGACTTATTCAGGCAATCAGCCCCGCTGACGCACCGCCTCGAACAGGCATACGCCCGTGGCCACCGATACATTCAGGCTGCTGACCTCGCCCGCCATCGGGATCTTGATCAGGTGATCGCAATTCTCGCGGGTAAGACGGCGCATACCCGGGCCCTCGGCACCCATGACAATGGCGATAGGTCCGGTGAGCTTGGACTGGTAGACATCCTGCTCCGCCTCGCCGGCGGTGCCGAATATCCAGATCCCCGCCTGCTGCAGCATCTGCATGGTGCGCGCCAGATTGGTGACGGGGACGAACGGCAGCACCTCGGCGGCACCGCAGGCGACCTTTCTCGCCACAGGCGTGAGGCCCGCGGCATTGTCCTTGGGGGCAATGACCGCGTGCACACCGGCGGCTTCTGCGGAACGCAGGCAGGCGCCCAGGTTGTGCGGGTCGGTGACGCCATCGAGGATCAACAGGAAAGGCGCTACACCTTTTTCTTCCAGTTGCTGCAGCAGTGATTTCAGAAACTGCTCGTCATACACCTTGGTCTCGCCGGCACAGATGGCCACCGCGCCCTGGTGGTTGCCGTCGTCGCCCACTTTTTCATCCAGCGCGCGGCGATCGACATAGCGGATAACGATTTCATTCTGCTCCGCCTGGCGGATGATTTTTTGCAGCTTCTGGTCTTTGCGCCCGCGCAGCAGCAGCAGCTCCTGCACCTGCTGGGGAGCGCTTTTCAACAGGGCCTGCACCGCGTGCAGGCCGTAAACTAATTGCTGTGCCACTGGTTACTTCTTCTTGCCAGGTTTCTTTTTCGCGGATTTTTTTTGCGCCGCCTTTTTCGCGACCGCAGACTTGGCCGCCTTATGGGCGGCCTTGCGCGCCGCTACAGCCGGGCGCTTACCGCCCTTGCGGGTCGGGCTTTTGCTCGGGCCGCGTTTCTTTCTTGGAAATTCACCCGGCTGCTCGCCCGTCGGCTCCGCGCCTTCGTCCGTCGCTACGTTCGCAGACGATGTACCCCACACCGATGCTTTCGCCGCGGGCCGCTCCTGATCAGGCTTTTTCCACACCGGTTTTTTGGGCGCAGGCGCCATCACTTCCGCTTCGTCATCACCCACCCTGCGCTTGCGCACCGGGCGCGGCTCCTCGTCCACAGCGGTCACGGCTTTCTTTTTCAGGCCTGCACCCCAGGGGCTGCCCTTTTCTGCAGCAGCGCTGCTGCTGAAGTCGGACTTGCCCTTGCGCTTGCGCTCCTGCTGGAACTCTACAGCCATTTCCATGGCGCGACCGCTGACACTGGTGGACTCGGCACCAGTGCGGGATTTTTCATGCGATTTCGCACGAGGCTGATCAATAGATACTTCTGACACTTCTATGCCTTTCTTCGCCGCTTTCGGTTTGCGGTACTTGGGATTCTTGTAGCTGGGACGGGGGTGCAGCTCGACGAAGGTGAAATCCACCTTGCGCTCCTCCAGGTCCACCCGCGCCACCTGTACGGTAACGCCATCGCCAAGATGGAAGCGCACGCCACTGCGCTCGCCCACAAGGCGCTGCTGCGCCTGCTCAAACTGGTAATAGTCCTTGGGCAGAGCGGTGACGTGGATCAACCCCTCTACATACAGGTCGTCGATCTCGACAAACAGGCCAAAGCCGGTCACCGCACTGATCACACCACGGTATACCTCGCCCACATGGTCCTGCAGGTACTCGCACTTGAGCCAGCTAACCACATCGCGGGTGGCATCGTCGGCGCGGCGCTCGGTCATCGAGCAGTGCTCGCCCAGCTCCACCATCGCGGGGGGGCCGTAGGGCAGGATTTCCTCGCGCGTGAGCGCGTGGGCACCGGGCGCCTGGCGCACCTTTTTCGCCACGGCAGTGGGGTTGGCGCTGCCGTTTCTGATCAACCAGCGCAGCCCACGGTGCAACAGCAGGTCCGGATACCGGCGGATGGGCGAAGTGAAGTGCGCGTAGGCGCGGTAGTCGAGACCGAAATGGCCGCGATTTTCCGGCTGGTACACCGCCTGGTTCATGGAGCGCAGCAGCATGGTCTGGATGATGTGGAAATCCGGGCGCCCTTCCACTTCCTGTAACAGCGTCTGGTAGTCGCTGGGCTGCGGCTCGCTGCCACCTTCGAGGCGCAGGCCGAGCTCACCGAGATATTCGCGCACATTTTCCAGGCGCTCCTTCTTCGGAATATCGTGCACCCGATACAGCGCCGGTAGCTCCGCCAGCTCCATCAGCTCCGCCGCACACACGTTGGCGGCGAGCATGCACTCTTCGATCATCTTGTGCGCATCGTTGCGCACCACCGGCACGATGCGCTCGATCTTGCGCGCAGCATCGAAAATGATCCGCGTCTCGGTGGTTTCAAAATCGATCGCGCCGCGACGGTCGCGGGCGCCACGCAGCGCCCTGTACAGGTCGTGCAGATTGTCGATGTGCGGGGTGAGCGCGGCGTACTGCTTGCGCAGACCGCTGTCGCGATTGTCGCGCTCGTCCACCATCTCACCCACCTGGGTGTAAGTGAAACGGGCGTGACTGCGCATCACCCCTTCGAAGAACTGGTAGCCGAGGATATTGCCGGACTCGTCGATGCGCATTTCGCACACCATGCACAGGCGATCCACTTCCGGGTTCAGGGAACACAGGCCGTTGGACAGCTTTTCCGGCAGCATCGGCACCACGAAATCCGGGAAGTACACCGAGTTGCCGCGCTGGTGCGCCTCCACATCCAGCGGTGTGTCGACCGCCACGTAGTGAGAGACGTCGGCGATGGCCACCAGCAGTTTCCAGTTGCCATCCGGCAGCAGTTCGCAGAATACCGCGTCGTCGAAGTCGCGCGCATCTTCGCCGTCAATGGTCACCAGCGGCAGCTGGCGCACGTCGATACGCGCCTTTTTGTCCCCCTCCAGCACCTCGTCGGCAATGCCCTCCACCTGCGTCAGCACCGAGGCCGGCCAGGTGTGCGGGATGCCGTAGTTGCGGATGGCGACATCGATCTCCATGCCCGGCGCCAGGTGGTCGCCGAGTACTTCACTCACCTCACCCTGGGGCAGGTTGTCGCGACCGGGCTGCAGGGTGATGTCCACCACCACGTACTGGCCGCTCTTGGCCTCGCCGCACTTGCCTTCCGCGACCATGATGTCGAGGTTGACGCGCGGGTTGTCCGGGCGCACAAAGCACACGCCATCTTCACGGTACAAGCGCCCGGCGAGCTGGTGGGTGTTGTGCTTGATCACGCGCACCACCGCGCCTTCGCGCTTGCCGCGGAAGCCACCGGGAGTCTCGCGCACCAGCACTTCGTCGCCGTCGAACACCTTGCGCATCTGGCGGTGGGACAGGTAGAGGTCGTCACTGCCGTCACCGGGGGAGACGAAGCCGAAACCATCGCGGTGGCCGATCACGCGGCCACGCACCAGGCTCATTTTGTCGAGCACGCCGAAGTCCCCGGCGCGGTTGCTGGCGATCTGGCCGTCGCGGCTCATAGCGATCAGGCGGCGACGCACGCCCTCGCGGCGGTCCTCGTCGTCGAGACTGAGCAGGTCCGCTACCGCCTCCCAGGAAACCGGACCGGGCTGCTGCTCCAGCAGGTCCAGCAGGAATTCACGGCTGGGGATGGGCTTTTCGTACTTTTCTGCCTCGCGATCCGCGTGGGGATCTTCCGCGATGCCAGAGGGATTGGGTTTGTCTTGATTCAAAACAGCTTCCATTGTTCTGCGATTGACCGCGCAGTCTGCACGGCCCCGGGATACGTCCGGCGCAGTCGGGTGATTGGGTGCAACTGTCCTATCCAATCAGTTGGACGGGGTTCTGGAGTGGCGAATGCCGATAGCGGCCACGGGCCACCGGTAACGTTGCACATTGCCGCGAGTATAAGCGATTTAGCGGCCAATTCCCGACCGGATTTACAGCGCCGGTGTCCGGCGGCAAATTCTTCCGGATTTTTGTCACAAAAGGCGTTGACACCCCCGGACCGAATCAATATAGTGCGCGTCCTCAGCGGAGCACACCGCTGACTTGCCCAGGTGGCGGAATTGGTAGACGCGCTAGCTTCAGGTGCTAGTGGCCTTACGGTCGTGGAAGTTCAAGTCTTCTCCTGGGCACCATATCCGCAAAAAAGGCCGACTCGAAAGAGTCGGCCTTTTTTCTTTCTGCGCTCCTGCACTCTTCAGTTCACTCCAGCAGCGTTACGGTCACCCGCAGGGTGTCGCGGTACCTCCCCGCCATCCTTCCGCGGGTATCGCCGATCTCCACACTGATGTTTCTCATCTCTTCACCATCACCCGGTGTAGGGAAATCGCGGGCATCCGCTCCACTCTGCAAGCTCAGCGGCTTTCCATCGATCGAGGCGGTATAGGGTACCGCGGTATTTTCCCCTTCGAGGGAAACATGCTGCATCTGGCCATGATTCTCCGAAGAAACCACCAGGTTATAAGCACTATTGGTGCGAACGGCCAGCAGCGCCGAAAGTGTCTCGCCAGTTTCCAGCTTGCCAAAATTCATCACCGTTGACCTGCCCAACTGCCCCTCGCCGTTACCGGCCACATGGATATCCGCCTGAGCTGCGACCCGAACAGAAACCTGAAAGTCGATATCCTGCAGTGGCCGGCCGTCGGCAAAAATACGTGCGACAAAGTTATTCCGGTAGTCGCCCGCCCGGCGCGCCTGCCCACGCGGAAACCCAATGATCAGGCTGGCCTCCCTGCCCCGGGCGGTATCTTCAAATTGGATTCCGCGCTGTTCATTGCCGTTCAGCGGAATGACCTGATCGCCGCGATTACGGAACGAAAAATTCAGCGGCCTGCCCGGCCCCAAAAGCTGGGCATCGGATGTCGGCAGCAGAGCAAAGCCAAGGCGGCACGAACCGTGGGTGACAATTACCAAACGCAACTGACCGACCTCTTCGCGATTTGCGAACGGGTAATACGCCAGGTCGGCCTGCCCCTCGACTGACACCGCTTCGAGAGCACAGACCTCCTCGCTATCGTCCGCCGCCGATGACGATGCACCGTTCACGCAGAAAAACATCGAGGTCAGTGCGGCTGCGATCCACCTCATAGCGAAACCTTCTCCTTGATAATGCCCAACTCCACGATGCCGGAGGCTCCCTCTTCGATAGTAAATGGGATTTTCAGATCACCGCGATCCGGGAAGACAATCTGGTATGCCCCCGGCGCCAGCCCCTGCGCCACAAAGCGGCCGGCTTTATTGGTAAAGGTCGTCACCATCGGAAAGTCACGTCCATCTGTCGCGATTATTTGACCAACCGTCATTGTGACCGGTGCGCCTCGGGTATCCTGCACCAAACCGATTAGCGTAAGCGAAGCCTCCGACCCGGCGGTGTAGGCCATCCCGGAGCGGTAAAGAGGAAAAGAGTAGGCATCGATGTCGCCCATGTCATAACCGAAGGGCGGGTTTTCCGCCTCCCAGTGGATACGCCGCGACACATAGCTGTTCACCGCAGGCACCACCGCAGGGCCGAAACTGTCCGCCACTGCAATGTACCCACCCTGCCGCTCATCCACCAGGATGCGACTGTCACCGAGGGACTCATGGCGTCGCACCATGATGAATGAATCTTCAATTGGCCGCCCCCAGGCGACCGTACCATCGGCATAAACCAGGCTCGACCCCAGCCTGAGGGTGCTCAACTGATCCGGTTCCCGGTCGACATCGTCAAACTGCACATAGTTGTGGTCCAGCCCCAGCTGGAACCTGTTCCCCTGATAGAAAGCACCCATATCCGCGCGGTAGTTATCCACATCGGAACGCAGCGCCAGTCTTCCGGAAAAATCACCGACGGTGCCCCGCTGCATCCGGTCCAACTGCAGGTCACCAGTTTCAGAAAAGGTATCCCATCTGGTGCTTACCAGCTGTCGCTGCCCAAGCGGGGCCGACAGGCGCACCAGGGCGCGCGTCTCCTCAGTTACCGAATTGTCCTGCTCCAAGCGGAGAGAAAAATTAAAAAAACCAAAACGGCGCGTGATATTGAAACCGTATGCCTTATCTACTGGATCGGTTTCGATAAAACTTTCCGCTTGGCGTGCGCTCGCACTGAGAAAAGTGCCAAAAGGCCCCGGTGCCGAATAACGCACACGCAGTTCCGACTTGTTCTGCAGGCTGGGGCTGGCCTGGCCCATATAGGTGTAAAGCTCATCCCTGGCGACAGCAACCACATCCAACTCGTGAGCTCGTTCACCCCAGAGAAAAAAGTCATAGGACCAGCGAAGCGACGCCGCGGTACCGCGCCCGATGCCATCCAGCTCACTCGCGCTCACATCGGCGGCCAGGATGCCAAATGGAGTGGCAAGTGATAGCTCGCCACCGGCCACCTGCTGCAGTTCCGTTCCCTGGACACTTGCGCCCAATGTCAGGTAGTCGGTGATGCCGTAGCGGTAAAAACCGGAAATGGCGGGTAGATTGAAGTCATAGGCGATGCCAGGCACTTCGCTCACCCCGCGCTGGTAGCCGGCATTAAAGGAAAATTCGGACACACCACCTTTGAGCAGAGTCGGGTCCGTAAACAGTGAAAATTCAATGCTCCGCTGTTGCCCCGACGGGTCCGTAATCAGCAGGGAAACCTCGTTGACCCCTGAATTTACCGCGAAGTCACTCAGGTCGTAGCGCCCGGGATCCAGATGTAGCGTGTCCTGATATAGACCATTTACATAGATCTCCACAGTCGAACGCTGGGATACGGTAAAGCTGCGAGTGCCGGTGGGTGTGATATTTCGCAGGGGCTGGATTTCCGCATAGGCCCGCTCGACTGACAGCCCCAGCAGTGGCGGCGACATCTGAAATTCGGTTGTGCGGTAGAAAATATCGCCCAGTGAATATCGCACCGCCCGCGACAAATCATCGTACACCAGTCGGGTTTCCCGGCGCTGCCATGCGGCATCATCTCCAAGTGAAGAATCAATAAATGCACCGCTCTCTAGGGTCAAGTGCGGACTGCCAAAAAGCGTTATCGCGCCATCCAAATTGACTAGTGTGGACAGCTGTGAATCCCTATTGAGCGTGTCATTCCAAAGGTAGTCCTGCTGCAGGTTGAAATTCAGGTAAGCGGAGCGACCCGGCAAGTCGAGATTGGAAAGGTTTTCGTAATCGACGGATTTGCGACGCAGCGACAGGTCCTGGGTCTGGCGGCGCGAATCTGCCAAGTTGATTTTTATTTCGAGAACTGAGGGATCAAAAAATATGTCGATGAATTCCTCGATAAAGCTCGTAACCGGGATGACCTGCCCCTCACCGGCGGATTGGGCAACACGCTGAATGACGTCCGTATCGAAATACCCCTTGGCCAAACTCTCCCAACTCTTGCGATCGACGCTGTAAAGGGCTGTTCCAGTAACACCGACCTTCAGGTCGCCGACGATACGCCCATCGATCGAAACCGGCAGATTCACAAAGACGAGGTTCGGTACAGAACTTTGCCCATCCGCTGCCAACACCACGCGCGTGCCAAACGGGAATAACTCACAACCCAGCAACAGCCCCAAACACAGGTAACTCAAACGGGACATCGACGTCACTCCTTCCTGACCAGCCGAGCACCCTGCAGCCCGGCAGCATCAAGCCCGATTAGACGCAAGGGTATAGATACCATCTGACCGGGCAATATGGCATCCCGGTTTAACAGGCGTGCGAAATCGATGCCGTCAAAAAGGATGACTTCACGATCGTGTGTCACCCCGATCTCATAGTGTGAGAGCAGCGCATACTGTGCACCGGTGTTGTAAAACTCCAGTGAAGCACTGCCATCTATTTGCGGCGGAGAAAAGGCGAGTTCGGCCTCACCATTAGCATGTACATGTATGGGAAGCCTGAGAGTGGTCAACAGCTGGATCGCCGCACTTACCTCTCGATCCTTGACAGCGAGGGGTAACTCATCAATGGCCAGATAGTAAGAGGCACTTCGCTGCAAGGTGCTGCTCCCGCGCCAACGCACCATCACCTGCTTGGTTTCACCGGGCCGCAGCAATATCTGCGGCGGAATTACCTCGAGCGGCGCCACCATATCGGTAAATGCTGCCGAGTAATCCAGAACCGAAAATTCGATGGCCACATCCACGGGCTTGACGGAAGACAGTGTCAGTATCGCCTGAGGAGAATTATCAAGATTGATCTGAACCCGCGTCGGCGACACCGATTGCGCCAGCGCGAACGGAAGGATACCGACCAGCAACAAGCCGGCCGCGATTTGGAATATTCGTGCCAACATTATCGTCTATTTTTTGAATTTGAGTTCCGGTGTTCCGCGAACACCTCCGACGGTGAAAGTACGAATCACCCCAGGGGGAAGCAGGGTGCGACCGGCAGCGCTGGCGAGATCCGATCCGCCGACGTTCTGATTGCCAAACTTGAAGCCGAGGTCGTTGATATATACGTATTCATTGCCGCGGTTGGCGACGGAAATAACCACGCCTTCTTTTTCCGGGTGATAGCTAACAAGTTCCGGCTTCGATGTAAAACCGCGACCGGTCACATGAATGGTAGCGCCCACGCGCAGCACCGTTTTGATTCCAGATTGTTCCTGGCCACTTAAACTAAGAGGCAACTCACGAGCAAACAAAATGAAAGAACGTGATTGGGACAATGCCCCCCCCACCCACTGCACGCGCACCGCCTGCTTTTTCCTGGCTGGGACCACGGCCTGAGGTGGAAATATGACAAAGCTTTCGTCGACGGGAACTGCTTCCTCACTGCCATCTTCGTTGACCTTGCGCTCGAAAATCTCAAATACGACCGGCAAATCAGATTTTCTCGGATTGTTTAATATCAGCGTCTTGCCGCCGACATCAGTCGGCAGCGTCAAAACACTCCGCATCGGTGTCAATGTAAAACCAAGCGCGTACTGCGCGGACAGGATGAAAATTAGAGGGGCAATGCACAAGCGGAAAAGGTTTCGCAGCATGATTTTTCTCTCATCGAACAACGGGGTTACCGGGCTGCTGCAAAATGCCCGGCCCCCAGGTCTATTACTTAATCAACAAATACCGTTATCGTGACGGTGTCTGAATAAATGCCAGCCATGGTTCCTACGTCGTCTAAGTACACGTCAATATCGTCACCATCAACAAATGCGTATTGAGTGCCAAACACTGTATTAGCGGCATTCAGGAGTAGGTGGTATGGGATTTTGTAGGTGTCGTCGACCTGATGCACAAGATATCCCTCGTTCGCCGACTCGAAAATAACCTGTAGATCGTCGTCAGTATTGCAATCGACATTTAGAACCTGGGTAAGACCCTTGGCACCGGAAAAAAGTAAATTTAGATCTAAATATCCGGCAGGTGCGTTGAACGTGATTTCGCACGAACACTCAATCTCACCCTGGAGTAAGATTTCCACAGAATCCGAGCATTCATAACAGTCATGACCATAGTCATGTTCGTAACCGCCGGCATATGCACTTCCGGCGACAATAAGGGCAGCGGCGGCGCCGAGACCAAGTAGGTGTTTCATACGACAGTTTCTCCATTACCGACGAAACATGAAAAAAGGGTTAACCACTTCAGCTCCTCGCGCCACATACACTGCAATGCAAACAGCGGGAACCCCTCACCATAGACAGCTACCTGACAACCAAAAAAGAAGTGTCTGACTCTTGATCATCCACGCGCTGGACTAACTGCGGCGGGACTCTTGCCTCTCCAAATATTCGAGCGGTAGAGCACTTTGAGTCTATCCAAAATTGTTTATTTTGCGAGCAGCAGGATTAAAAGTGACGCGGCCTGCGTTATTCAGGAGTGAACTGTCGGCAGATTTATTTGTCGGCGGAATTCTTGTTTCTGTTTCGATGAACGCGGCGGCAGAGGAAAAACAATTTTAACGAAAATAAAAAAGGCCGACTCTCACAAGTCGACCTTCTTTTTTCGCTGTCATCATTTTCGGCGTGAGGCATTGCTGCACAAACCGAGAAATACCTCTACCCCGTATTGCGCATCCCCGCGGCAATACCGGCAATGGTCACCATCAGCGCACTTTCCAGCACCGGATCTTCCTCGCGGGTGCGCAGGCGCGCCATCAGCTCTGCCTGCAGCAGGTGCAACGGATCGGTGTAGGGATCGCGCACGCGGATGGACCAGCGCATCACCGGGTTGTTGTCCAGCAGATCCTTGCGCCCGGTGAGCTGGCTGAGTGCAGCGACGGTGCGCGCCAGGCGGCTGCGCAGCTCGATGCCGAGGCGCAGCTGCTCCGGGTCGTCGGTGAGGCGTTCTTCGTACCAGGACGCCACGCGGGTGTCGGACTTGGCCAACACCATCTCCAGCATATCCACCACGGTCTGGAAGAAGGGCCACTGCTCGCTCATGGCACGCAGGGTGTCCGGCGCTTTTTCCAGGCCGGTTTCCAGCGCGGCACCGGTGCCGAGCCAGGCCGGCAGCATCAGGCGCATCTGAGTCCAGGCGAACACCCAGGGAATCGCGCGCAGGGTTTCCACCCCGCCGCCGGGCTTGCGTCGCGCCGGGCGACTGCCGAGCGCCAGGCGGCTGAGTTCGGTTTCCGGGGTGACGGTGCGCAGGTAGGACACCAGTGCGGGGTCGTCCCGCACCACTTCGCGGTAGGCGCGTACCGAGGCCTGGGTCAGGCGATCCATTTCCGCGCGCCATTCCGGGCGCGGTTCCGCCGGCGGCAACAGGGTCGCCTCCAGGGTCGCCGCCATGTACTGCTCGAGGTTGTAGGCGGCCACAGACGGGCGACCATATTTGAAGCGGATCATCTCGCCCTGCTCGGTAACGCGAATGCGACCGGCGACCGATCCCGGGGGCTGTGACATCAGCGCCATACGAGTGGGCGAGCCGCCGCGGGAGATGGAGCCACCGCGGCCGTGGAACAGGGTCAGGGGAATACCGTGCTCACGGAAAATACCGGTAAGCGCTTCCTGCGCGCGGAACTGCGCCCAGGCCGCGCCGAGGAAGCCCGCATCCTTGGCGGAATCCGAATAACCGATCATTACTTCCTGGCCGGACTTCACACGCTCGCGGTAGAAGGGAATTTCCAACAGCGCGCTCATGGTGCCGAAGGCGTTGTTGAGGTCGTCCAGGGTTTCGAACAGCGGCACCACGCGCATCGGCTCGCGCACACCGGCGATCTTCTGCAACAGCATCACCGCGAGCACATCGGAGGACGTTTTCGCCATGGAGATCACATAGGCACCGAGGCCTTCCGGCCCCTGTTCGGCGATCACCCGGCAGGTGTCGAGCACTTCGCGCACTTCGTCGGTACAGAATTCACTGCGGTAGAAGGCACCGTTCACCAATGGGCGGCGGCTTTCCAGTTCGGCCAGCAGGAATTTCTGCTTCACCTTCTCACCCCAGCTGGCGTAGCTGCCCAGGTCCAGGTAGCGGGTGATCGCGTCGATCACATTGGCGTGGCGGGTGGATTCCTGGCGGATATCCAGTTTCAACAGGGTAATGCCGAAGCAATTGAGGCGGCGGAGGGTGTCTTTCAGCTGGCCTTCGGCAATGGCAGCGAGGCCCACCGCGCGCAGGGAGCGGTCAATCAGGCTCAGTTCCTGGTACAGCTCACGGCCACTGGCATAGATCGCCCCTTCGGGTTCCACGCCGCCATTTACCCGCGCCTCCATCAGTGCGCGGGTATTGCGCAGACGATCGCGCAGCTCGCGCAACAACAGGCGGTAGGGTTCCTGGCTGGGGCCGGTGCGCGCCAGCAACTCGTCGCTGGCCCGGTGCATGGACAGGTCCGCGAGCAGGTTTTCCACATCCCGCAGGTACAGGTCGGCAGCCATCCAGCGCGCCAGGGTCAACACCTGACGGGTCACCTTGGCAGTGACGTTGGGGTTGCCATCGCGGTCGCCGCCCATCCAGGAGGCAAAGCGCACCGGCACCCAATCCGCAGGCAGCGGCTCGAGCCCTGCCAGTGCCAGCTCTTTCTCGATATCGCGCATGCCCTGCGGCACAGCCTGCCACAGGGACTGCTCGATGGTAGCGAAACCCCACTTGGCCTCGTCCACCGGGGTCGGGCGTTCGCGGCGAATTTCGTCGGTGCACCAGGCGGAGATGATCTGCTCACGCAGCAGACGGCGCAGGTGCTCCTCCTCTTCCGGGGTCGTGTCCGGCCGATCCATCTCGGTGAGCAGGTTGGCGATCTGGTCGTATTTGCGGATCAGGGTGCGGCGGGTGACCTCGGTGGGGTGGGCGGTGAGCACCAGCTCAACCGACAGCTCAGCCAACGCCTGGCGGATCTTTTCCTGACTCACGTCAGCATTCTTCAGCTCAGCCAGTACCTGGCGCAGGCCGCGGTCTGTATCCGGGTCGCCCGGGAAGCGCTCATGGCGGCGATGCAGGCGTTCGCGGTGACGCTGCTCGGCAATATTGGCGAGGTTCAGGAACTGACTGAAGGCGCGCGCCACTTCCAGCAGGGTTTCGTCATCCAGCGGATCCAGCAGCTCCCGTAGTTTTCCTACAGGCATTTCCCCATGGCTGCGGCTCTCTACCGCCACCTGGCGAATGGTCTCGACGGTGTCGTACAGGGCGCCGCCGGCCTGGGCGCGCAGCACTGTACCAAGCTCTTCGCCGAGCAACCGGACATCTTCCCTCAACGGAGCATTTTGGTCTTGATCCACGAAATACCTCCCTTCTATTGAACTTATTTGCGCGACATTTTACATATTTCACGCTAGAGATTGATGCATCAGCAGTATTTTTCTGTAAAAAAACTACAAGAATAATGCCTCCAAGCGAAGCGTACCCCCTCCCCAGCGGGGAAAATGCCAAGACAGATACGGCCGGTCGCAAATAGGTCACAACTGACAATTGACACGCCGCAGAAAACGGCTATAGTGCGCAACCTCAGCGGAACGCACCGCTGATTGCCCAGGTGGCGGAATTGGTAGACGCGCTAGCTTCAGGTGCTAGTGGCCTTACGGTCGTGGAAGTTCAAGTCTTCTCCTGGGCACCATATCCGCAAAAAAGCCGACTCGAAAGAGTCGGCTTTTTTATTGCGCTTAATTTTTACCTTCGCATACCCGCACGTGACAATGCACAGATCAGGCTATGCGATAGCGTTAAACACCGACTGACTAACATCCATGTGCAGCAGGTTAGCCAGGATCAGGTTACCGCTTCCGATATGTGGACTTCAGATTTTTCACAGTGTTTATTCGAAACCATTCTCGGCCGTCCACGCTTCAGTGGACGCACGCGCTGATTGGCGATCTGCTCAACTTTATCTTTGAACCCATCACCACCCAACACCTGCCCTAGCTTAATAGTTTCCGCTATATCTTCGTGCAGCCCGCGATCAAAGTGATATCGAAACTGCTTGCGATATTGCTCGGCGCGCGCACGAGGAGTATCTCCGAGCTCGAGATACAAGCGGTGATCTGAAATTACATCACTGCTTTCTGAGCTGGCATGGTGATTGAAGCTAGACCACGAATACGCACCCAGGGAATGGGTAAGCCCGAAATACAACGGGCGCAGTTCGACATAGCGGTAACAGGTTAGCAAGTATTCGTCGGGATCGATCAGGCTCGACTTGTAACGACCCTCCCACAGGGTACCTGAGCGCCGATAGCGGTGATTTATAAATTGCACATAGCGACGCCCGAGGGACTGCATCATAGAGGGTATTCCCTCGGGAACTCGGGGCGTGGCGATAATCTGGATCATATTTGGCAGCAGCACATAGGCGTGCACTTCAACCAGATACTGGTCCGCCGCACTGCGCAGGCTGGTCAGATAAAACTGATAATCCTCATAACCAAAAAAGCACGGCAGGTTGTTGTGACCTTCCTGCACAATATGTTGGGGAATATCAATCAGATTGAGTCTGGGGAGACGAGGCATCTTTCCAAAAAATCCTTTTTATTTTGTACGAGTGTACCAGTTGTGCATCCAGCACTGAAAAGGGTTGGAATTATTACAAACTAATCAAAAAAAATTCAAACCATTCGCGCTAGAAACCTAACCTCATCACACTCAACCACTGGAATTTCTATCGTGTGCGACGTGAAAATTCGCTTTTTAGTTCACGACATGCGGCAATAAAAAAGATGAATCTATCAGGCATGTTATTAACGGACGCAAGAGCATCGGTCAGGCTACCGATGAAAATGAAGACGGCATTCGCTGCAAAAGTGATCTGGAACAATCCCTGATCCATCAAAAACAAAAAACCCAGAAAAAGCCGGGCTTCTTGTTTTTGATCGGATGCCCCACCCTGAAATAGGTTGATATTGCGGAGACCTATTTCAGCGAAAATAACCGCTAATTTTTGCCATTTTGAGACAACAGATAATTCACAATCGTAGCCACTTCATTATCCGGAATCGGCGCGCCAAACGCGTTTTTCATCTTCATTACCGTAGCGGTCCACTGCTCGCTAGTTAGCGGCGGCTGCATGTAGATGTAGTCAACCGAGTGGCAGATTGCGCAATTGCGGTTGGCGACATCCATGCCCGGTCCCGGTTTCAGTTTCGCAGTCTCTGGGGGCAGGTCGATTTGCACTTCGCCTGGTCCTGCTGCAACAAGGAGCACTGGGTGTGCGGCCAGGATGAGGAGTGCCGCCAGCGCAAGTCTCGATAGCGATATTTTTCTCATGGTTCGATCCTCAAACGCAGGTGACCCGAAGAATCTCGACAACATTGCGCATGTAACCGGAAGGATTCCAGCGTGGGGTTAAGCGCTGCGATTCGCCTTTGGTGTTGACTGCCATGCTGGCGAGTTCATAGTGGTTTCCTTTCTTGGGTGTGAATGTGCTACGCCACTCGCGGAAACTGTACTTGCCGTGGTCCTTACCGAGTTTGGTTTCGGCCCAGGTCTTGCCGCCGTCTGTGGATAACATTACACGGGCGATGCCGAAACCACCGTCAAACGCGATACCGTTTACCTCTTGGCTGCGACCGCTTGGGAGCGCTGCACCATCGGCCACGCTGGTAATGAACGAGCGCACGACCATGCGGTTGATTGGAATCGTATCGCCCCCCTTTTTTCCCGGCTCGGTGCAGGCACAGGGATTATCCGGAATCCGATACGCGGGTTTCATCCAGAAGCTCTCATCTACCTCTCCAATTACCTCAATGTCGTTCAGCATCTTGACCCAGTAGGTGGCATACCACCCCGGTACCACCAGGCGGACGGGATAGCCATTGAGCAGGGGAAGTGGTGCGCCATTCATGCTGTAGGCAACGATGACATCAGGCGAGAGCGCGATGTCCATATCGAGGGACTTGATAAAATCCGGGGTGGACGGGAGCACGGGACCGTCAGCGCCGTTGAATCTGACCTGGGCTGCCCCGCTTTCTATGCCCGCCTTTTGCAAAATGTCGCGAAGCCGAACGCCTTTCCATAGGGCGTTACCCATGGCACCGTTGCCCCATTGGCCGCCGGCCACTCGCGGATTGAACAGACCGCGGCTGTTGCCCGCACACTGGCAGACCGCGGCAATTTCGACGGGTTCGTAGCTATTTTTGAGATCGTCGATGGTCAATTCAATAGGCTGCCTGACCCGCCCGTGAATCTTGATGCGAAAGGCGCGTTCATCGATGCTTGTCGGCATACCCGCAAGGTGCCAGCGCACGAAAAAGGCATCGTTCGGCGTAAATACACCCTCATTGAAAACCGACATCGGCGTTTCAAGTTGCACCGGACGAGCGGTCATCCGGATTAACTCGCGCTTCTGCGGGTAGGTAACGAGTTCCCGCTGACCGTTCGACATAGGTAGTTCGACCAGCCTTTGTAACGCGGAGGTTGGCGAGCTGCGACCAAAAAACGCAAGACCACCTAACGCAGCCCCTGCGCCGAGAAACCTCCGGCGCGACGCGTTCAGAACATCCCAATTGCTATGCGAGTCCTCATGATCACCCATCTTGATCTTCCCTTGGCCGAGCAGCCGGCGGTGCTTAAGGCGGCCCCTCGCGGTAGAAGGCGGGTGGCCAACTGATACCATAGTTAACTTCTTGCATAGCAAGAAAAATGGGCACCTTATTTGCCGCAGCCCAGCCTTAATTCAAGGTCAATGGCTCGCCGCGTGGCCATCCAATTGCGCCGAATGGCTGTTTTTCTGTCGGCTCATTTATCATGATGTCGCCAGCTGAGGGGAGCGTCGCAAGACGCACATGAATAGCAGTGCCGCCAACACGCCACAGGTGGCAATCGCCACTACCAGCGTCAGCGGAGAGCCGTCGAACGCCGCGCTCACGATGCCAATGGCAGCCGCCCCAAGCATCATCTGCAATGTGCCGCCGAGAGCCGCAGCCGTACCCGCGATGGGGCCATGATCGTCCAGCGACAGTACCATGCTGGTCGGTACCACGAGGCCGAGGAACCCATTGCCAAGCAATAATAGCCCCACCAGTACCGCGAAGTCGTCGACGCCCAGCAGGTTCAGCAGCAGGTTCAGCAGTGCGCTCAGCGCAAAGCCGGCCACAGCCCATTTCACGACAGGCACGCCGCCAAAACGCTCACACAGATTGGCCGCAAACTGGCTGGTAACAAAAAAGCCCAGCGCGTTCATGGCAAATGCCAGGCTGAACTGGGTGGGGGTCAGACCGTAATAATCCGTGTACAGGAAAGCGGCAATGGACAAAAACGAAAAGAAACTCGCCATCGCCATACCGCCGATCAATGTCATCCCCATGAAATAGGCATCTTGCAGTAATACCCGGAATGCATCGAACATGGCGCCGAGCCTGATTGGGGTGCGCGCGGACTCCGGCAGCGTTTCCGGCAGCGCGAAGCGGATCAGCATCAGACTCGCCAGGGTTGCCAGCGCCACGCCGTAAAATACCGCCGGCCAGCCGAAGGGCTCCATCAACAGGCTGCCGACCAGCGGCGCCAGCATGGGAGAAATGGATACCACCAGCATGATCGTCGTCATCAGGCGTGTGGCCTCGGTGCCGGTATAGCGGTCGCGGATGATCGCGCGCGGAATCGACATCACCGAGGCAGCGCCGATACCCTGCACAAAGCGCAGCGCGATCAGCCACTCGATGGTGGGCGCCAGTGCGCAGCCCACGGAGGCGAACAGGAACAGCACCAGCCCGAAATACAGCGGCGGTTTGCGTCCGAACATATCCGCAGCCGGACCGTAGAACAGCTGGCAGATACCGAAGGCGATGAAGAAGGACACCAGGGTGTACTGGGACATGGCCGTCGGCACCCCGTAGTCCTCGGCCATGGCCGGCATCGCCGGCAGGTACATGTCGATAGCAAACGGGCCAACACAGCTCAACAGTCCGAGAATCAGGGCCGTTTTTATCAATTCGGGTTTCATCAACAGCTACATCCAGCTTTATTCTTTCCGGACCCGCGCGGCCCGAACTGCACTCGATTCTAACAGTGGCCTGTGGCAGATCCGCAACTGCGCTCTCTGCGGGCACCCGCAATCCATCTTTCTGACTTCCACCAAGTGGAAGGTCACTTCTACAATAAACGTCAAATCCAAGCCGAAATAACAACAACCCATGCAAGATGTCATCACCATCGCCGGCGTAGCGGTAGCCCGCGGTGAAACCCGCAAAATAGAACTCCCGATAGTGCGTCTGTACACCGATACGGAAATGGCCATTCCCGTATATGTACAGCGCGGGAAGAAATCCGGCCCCACCATCTTCGTGTGTGCCGCCCTTCACGGCGACGAACTGAACGGAGTGGAAATCATCAGCCGCCTGATCAACAGCAAGGCGCTGCGCTCCCTGCGCGGCACCCTGATCGCTGTGCCCGTGGTCAACGTCTATGGGGTATTGCAGCAGTCCCGCTACCTCCCCGACCGCCGCGATCTCAACCGCTCCTTCCCCGGCTCCGCGCGCGGTTCCCTCGCCGCGCGGATGGCCCATGTATTCCTCGATGAAATCGTCTCCAAATGCGATTACGGCATCGACCTACACACCGGTGCCCTGCACCGCAGCAACCTGCCCCAGATCCGCGCCAACCTCGACGACCAGCAAACCCGCGCCATGGCCGCCGCCTTCGGCGTCCCGGTACTGCTGAACTCCACCCTCCGCGACGGTTCACTGCGCCAGGCTGCCGCCGACCTCGGCGTGCGTATCCTGTTGTATGAAGCCGGGGAAGCCCTGCGCTTCGACGAATTCTGTATCCGCGCCGGCGTCAAGGGTGTACTCAACGTCCTGCGCCACCTGCAGATGTTGCCCCCGAAAAAATCCCCCCACGGCATCGAACCCTTTGTCGCCCGCCGCAGTGGCTGGCTGCGCGCCGGCGACAGCGGCATCGTCAACCACAAACGTCACCTTGGCGACCACGTACACAAAGGCGACACCCTCGCCACCATTGCCGATCTCTATGGCAATGAGCTGGACAAGGTAGTGGCAGACGCCGACGGCATCATCATTGGTATGCAGAATATTCCGCTGGTGCAGGAGGGAGAGGCGATGTACCACGTGGCCTATTTCCACGAGCCCAATGAGGTGTTGGAAAATCTGGAATTGTTGCAGGATACGCTGTTGCCCGAGGAAAATTATTGAGGCATAGCTTTCAGGCTTATGGAGTAAGTAAATTCGAATTTAAGGGTGGGTGCCGGGTGTGGGTTTTCAGGAGCGTCGCAAACAGGAAGTTTGCGCCGCAGCGCCCAGGGATGGGTTCACAGCGGTCCTGAAAACCCACACCCGGTGCCGACCCGCCACAGAGTACACTCAAAGTGACGGCCGGCTACGAAGTGATTTGAAGCGAAAAGCTTATTTCTTGCGCAGTAGCTCCAGCACTTCCTTACTCGGGAAGCCCTGCAGCTCTACCCCGGCGCTCTCCTCAAACTTGAGAATCGCCTTGCGCGTTCCTTCACCGGCCTTGCCATCGACCTCGCCGTCGTAGAATCCCTTCTCCTTCAGTTTGGTCTGCAACTCCATCACCTCGTCCTGATCCAGCTTGGTAAACGGACGCTTCCAGTCCTTCGTCAGAGGCTCCGCCCCACCAATCTGGTCCGCCAGAATGCCCACCGCCAACGCATAGCGGTCGGAGTTGTTGTAACGCTTGATCACATAGAAATTGTGCAGCACCAGAAATGCGGGGCCACCCCGTCCCGCCGGAACCTTAAGCTCCGCAATATCATCCGGGCGCGGAAACTTCTGCCCGCGCACCCGGTTCACTCCGAGCTTTTCCCACTCGGAAATCTTCAACTTGCCGGCGGGCAATTTGTGCTCGGGAATCGTTACCTCATAGCCCCAGGTCTCTCCGGTGCGCCAGCCATTTTTGTTCAACAGGCTCGCCGCGGTCGCCAGTGCATCCGGCACCGAATTCCAGATGTCGCGCTTGCCGTCACCATCCATATCCACCGCGTAGGCCTGGTAACTGGTGGGGATAAACTGGGTGTGGCCCATCGCGCCCGCCCAGGAGCCGGTCAGGTGACTCTCGTCGATATCACCGCTTTGCAGGATTTTCAGCGCCGCCAGCAACTGGCTGGTACCGAACTTTTTGCGCTTGGGGTCGGCATAGGCCAGAGTGGCCAGCGAGCGCACCACACTGCGCATCACATTCGTGTTATCCAGGATCGCACCGAAGCTCGATTCCATCGACCATATCGCCAGCAGGATATTCGGGTTCACCCCGAACCTTTTATCGATTTTGTCCAGCCAGGGCTGTAATTCCTGCTTCTTCTCGCGCCCGCGCTTTACCGCATATTTGGTAATACGGTTGTCGAAGTACTGCCATGCCGGCGCCTTGAATTCCGGCTGGAAGCTCGCCTTGTCCAGCACCCACTGATCCGGGGAATCGATTCCCTTGAAGGCGCGGTCAAACGTCTCCGCGGTAATCCCCTCACTCAGCGCCTGCTTGCGGAATTCCCGCTTCCACTTTTCAAATCCGGGGTCCGCCGCGGCGGCCGCCAACATTGGCAGCAAAAGCAGTGCGGAAAATAAAAAATAAATCAAACCGAAGCGGCGCGTCGACGCCGTGGTGGACTGGACCATGACAACTCCTTGGCAATAACAGCTCGCACAAGGGTAGAACGGAAGCCCGGCAACGGAAAGGGAGCAGAAGCGCCAGTCACTCAGGCTGTGACCGGACCGACACTCTTTTCAACGGAGAAATGAGAAGTTGGAATTACGCCGCCGGTGGGATCACATAAAACAACACGGCAAAGAAATGCAGCACACCGCCCGCCAGTACGAACAGGTGCCAGATGGCGTGATGGAAACGCAAGCCGCGCCACAGGTAAAAAGCAATACCGCCGGTGTAGCAGAGACCGCCAAGCACCAGCAGCCACAGGCCACCGGGCGCGAGGTTGTCCATCAGCGGCTTGATCGCCGCGATCACAACCCAGCCCATCAGCGCACTCAGGGTTATGGACAGGGCGCGAACCTTTTTCAGCGGCGTGAACTGGATGATCAATCCCAGTAACGCCAACCCCCAGATCACCCCGAACAGCGACCAGCCCCAGGGCCCGCGCAGGGTCACCAGGGTAAACGGTGTGTAGGTACCGGCGATCAACAGAAAAATGGCCGAGTGGTCCAGGGTGCGCAGCACCTGCTTGGCGCCCTCATGGGTGATGCTGTGGTACAGGGTAGACGACAAGAAACACAGGATCAGGGTGGCCGCGTAAATACTGCTGCTGACAATATGCCAGACATCACCGCGCAGGGCCGCAAAGCCGCACAGTACCCCCAGCCCAGCAATGGCCAGCAGTGCCCCGATACCGTGGGTAACGCTGTTGGCAATTTCCTCGGCGAAGCTGTAGCGCTTGCTCACGCTGGCGGACAGGCTGCTGGACATGATGAATTCCCGATCTGAATACGAGGCCAGTATGGCAGACATTTGTGACCGTAAGCTCAACTACGGTCTCAAGATCGGAATTTAACCGCCGGGAGGCCGGCCGAGGCAAGGAAAGATTGGGACCGGCGGGTTTCGCCGGCCCCAAATCCAGAGAGATGGGAAATCAGACGCTGGGGCTGTGGATACCCATTTCACACAGGGCGGAGGTTTCGCGCACGATGGTCTGTACGCGGTCCGGACCGGTGGAAATGATGTCGATGGGCGCGCCCACCAGCTCTTCGATACGGGCGATGTAATCGCGCGCTGTCTGCGGCAGGTCCGCCTCACGGCGCACACCGTAGGTGGTTTCGTCCCAGCCCGGCATGCTCTCGTACACAGGCTCTACACCTTCCCAGCCAGCCGCATCGAACGGTACCGGTACTTCTTCACCGGCAGCGTTGCGGTAGCCCACACAGATTTTCACTTCTTTCAGGCCGTCCAGTACATCCAGCTTGGTCAGGCACAGGCCGGAGATGCTGTTGATACGGATCGCATGGCGCACCGCTACCGCATCAAACCAACCGGTGCGACGACGACGACCGGTGGTGGCGCCGAACTCGTGGCCTTTTTCACCTAGGTGACGACCTACATCGCAATCCAGCTCGGTGGGGAATGGGCCGCCGCCCACGCGGGTGGTGTAGGCCTTGGTGATACCCAGTACATAGTCCAGGTACAGCGGGCCGAAACCGGAACCGGTGGCGGTACCACCAGCGGTGGTGTTGGAGGAAGTCACATAGGGATAGGTGCCGTGGTCGATGTCCAGCAGCGAGCCCTGGGCGCCTTCGAACAGGATGTGTTCGCCGTTCTCACGCGCCTTGTGCAGGTGATCCGCCACATCGGTAATCATCGGCACCAGCTCTTCACGCCAGGTTTCCGCCAGCTTGAGGGTGTCCTCGTAGCTCACCGGATCGACCTTGTAGTACTGGGTCAGGGCGAAGTTGTGGTACTCCATCAGCTCTTTCAGCTGGGCGCAGAAGTTGTCCCAGTTGCACAGGTCGCCGAGGCGCAGGCCGCGACGGGCCACCTTGTCTTCATAGGCCGGGCCGATGCCGCGGCCGGTGGTGCCGATGGCCTTGTCGCCGCGGGCTTTTTCGCGCGCCAGGTCCAGCGCGGCGTGTACCGGCAGGATCAGCGGACACGCCGGGGACAGACGCAGGCGTTTGCGCACCGGCACGCCGGCAGCTTCCAGACCCGCCATTTCTTTCAACAGGGCTTCCGGGGACAGCACCACGCCATTGCCGATCAGGCAGGTCACGTCCGGGCGCAGCACGCCGGAGGGAATCAGGTGCAGTACGGTTTTTTCACCGTTGATTACCAGGGTGTGGCCGGCGTTGTGACCGCCCTGGAAGCGGACTACCAGTGCGACTTTTTCGGTGAGCAGATCGACGATCTTGCCTTTGCCTTCGTCGCCCCACTGGGTGCCCAGCACCACTACATTCTTGCCCATGTGCGTAAATCTCGTGTCGTCAGTTCAACGTTGGACGGGCGGATAAAAGGAGCGGCCGCGCCCGTCGTGCGGCCTGGAATTCTTCAATCAACTGGATAGTCTAGGGTTCAGGAGCGCGGCTTCACCACCCAGGTGCCGCCTTCCTGTACCAGTTCGCGGTCGCAGCGGGCCGGGGTCTCGGTATCGTCGCTGCCCTCTCCGGGCATCGCGCTGATCACCACCTCACCGCTGGCACGCAGTGCGCCGACGGTCCGCCACAACTCGGCGCAATCGCTCGCGGGTGCCAGGATCGCGCCCGCTTCCGGGGCACCGTTCTGCCCCAGGGCGTTGATGGCGGCCAGATCGGTACTGAATCCGGTGGCTGCGCGGTCGCGCCCGAATACAGCGCCGATACCGTTGTAGCGGCCGCCGTTAGCCAGAGCCTGGCCATGGCCCGGTGAATAAGCGGCAAAGACCAGTCCGGTCTCGTAGTCGTAGCCGCGCATTTCACCCAGATCAAAAAACAGGGTCACCTGGGGATAGCGGCGCGCCACGGCGTCGGCCACCAGCTGCAATTCTTCCAGCGCACTCACCAGCGCCTGAGGTCCACTGGCAAACAGTTCGCGCGCGCGCGCCAGGCACTCACTGCCACCGGCGAGACGCGGCAGGCCACGCAGCCAGCTCGCCGCCTGCGCGTCGGCCACATTTTCTTCCACCCAGCGCTCGATGTCCGCCACCGCCTTGCTTTGCAGCAGCGCGGTAAGTGCCGCCTGTTGCTCGCTGTCGAGTGCCGCGGCCTCGGCCAGGCTGCGGAAGATGGCCACATGCCCAAGGTCGAGATGGATCTCGCGGATGCCGGCGGTACTGAGGGTTTCGAGCATCAGGCTGATGACTTCGATATCGCCCTGCAGGCTCTCCACACCGTAGAGTTCGGCACCGATTTGGATCGGAGCGCGCGGGCCCATGGGCGCGCGCGGGCGAGTATAGAGCACCTGGCCCGCATAGCAGAGACGGTTGGCGCCGCTGCGGGGAAAACTGTGGGAGTCGATGCGCGCCGCCTGCGGCGTGATGTCCGCACGGATTCCAAGGCTGCGCCCGGAGAGCTGATCGGTCACGCGAAAGGTTCTGAGATCGACGTCACGCCCCATGCCAATCAGCAGGGAGTCGGTGAATTCCACCATCGGCGGAATGATCATCTCGTAGCCCCAGCGGTGGTAGAGGTCCAACAGGTTTCTGCGCAGGGTTTCCACCCGCTTGGCGTCTGCGGGCAAAATCTCGGCGATGCCATCCGGTAGCATCCAGCGTTCAGCTTGGGTCATGGTGTGGGCGTTCGACTGTATTCGGCAATTAACGGTACGGTACGGTCGCGGCGACCGTGAGAACCTCAATCCCGGCGAGCGGATTTTGTGGTCAGGCAGTCAGCCAATTGACGTCCACCGCACCGACACAAAAAAACCGGGCGCCGGCCCGGTTTGGGGGATTTTACCACTAATTGGCTGGGATGTGGCCAGTCCCAACCGGATTGGGGGCCACATACCTGGCTCGTGACGGTACCGATATCCGACACCGTCACGGATGTTGGCTTACTGGAACCTGGTTATTTACCTTCCGGGTCCTTCAGGTAGCGGAAAAACTGGCTGTCCGGCGCCATCAGCAATATATCGCTCTTGTCCTTGAAGGAGTCGCGGTAAGCAGTGAGGCTGCGGGAAAAGCGGTAGAACTCGGGGTTCTTGCTGTAGGCATCGGCATAGACCCTGGCCGCTTCAGCATCCCCCGCACCGCGCAGCTCTTCCGCCTGGCGATAGGCCTCGGCCTCGATCACCACTTTCTGGCGGTCGGCATTTGCACGGATGCGCTCGCTGGCCTCCTGGCCTTTGGCGCGGTGATCGCGCGCCTGCAGCTCACGCCCGGCGCGCATCCGCTGAAACACGGACTCAGACACTTCCGGCGGAAGGTCGATACGCTTGACCCGCACATCAACAATTTCCACCCCGAGATCCTTCTGTGCAGATTCGTTCAGGTTCTTGGTGATATCCGCCATCAGCTGGTCGCGCTGACCGCTTACCACTTCGTGCAGGTCGCGCACACCGAACTGGTTACGCAGGCGGTTGTTGATCTGCTCGGCCAGCAGTCGCACCGCATTGCGCTCGTCACCGCGGGTGGCCACGTAAAAACGGCTAACATCAACGATGCGGAACTTGGCGTAGGAGTCCACCATCATGAACTTGTTTTCGCTGTTCAGCATCCGCACCGGCTGCGAGTCTACCGTCTGGATACGCGCATCGAACTTGCGCAGCTCATGTACCAGCGGCATCTTGAAATACAGGCCGGGTTTGTAGTCGGTGCGCACCAGCTCACCAAAGCGCAGCAGCACCGCCTTTTCGGTTTCCTTAACCACAAACGCACAGCTGGACAGGACCAACAGGGCGATCAGGATCAGGGCGATGACAAATAGTGATTTGTTGTTGTTCATTGCACCTCTCCCTTAACGCACTTCACGGGCGCGACGGTTATTGTTGTTCGCTTCCGTACGCAACTGGTTGATCACCCGCTGGGAAATCTCATCGATCACCTGCGGAGTAACCTGAGGGCGCTGGTTCGCCGAGCTGGCAGAGCTCTCCGCCAGCTTGTCGAGCGGCAGGTACATCATGTTGTTGCCACCTTCGACATCTACCATCACCTTGGAGGTATTGCTCATCACGTCCTGCACCGTGTCCAGGTACATACGCTCGCGGGTGACTTCCGGCGCACGCTGATATTCGGTGAGCAGTTTCTCGAAGCGCGCTGCTTCACCGCGAGCACTTTCCGCCACGCGGGCTTTGTAGGCCTCGGCTTCCTCCAGCATGCGCTGGGCTTGACCGCGAGCAACCGGAATCACCTGGTTGGCGTAGGCCTGGGCTTCGTTCTGCAGGCGCACCTCGTCCTCACGGGCGCGCACCACGTCATCGAATGCATCCTGAACTTCGCGCGGCGCCTTGGCGTCGGTGAGGTTCACCACGTCGACGCGGATACCGGTCTGATACAGATCCAGGTATTCCTGCAGGCGACTCTGGGTTTCCGCGGCGACCTGGGTACGATTCTGGGAGATGACGCCGTTCAGTGTCTGCGAACCGACGATGTGGCGCACGGCGCTGTCGGTGGCTTCCTGCAGACTCTTGAGCGGGTCGGCTACACGCAGCACAAAGGACTCGGCGTCGTCGATGTGCCACTGCACCTGCAGCACCACGTCCACAATACTCGCGTCCTCGGTGAGCATCTGGCCGGTGGTGCGCTCGGTACGCACCTCGGTCATGTTCACCTTGGTGACATTGTCGATCAGCGGCGGGTTCCAGTGCAGACCGGAGTTGACGGTCTCGTGATATTTACCGAGGCGCAGCACTACGGCGGACTGACTCGCATCCACCTGGTAAAAGCCCCACAGGCCGTAAACCACCGCGAGTACGATAAGCACCAGCGACCACGGGAAGCTGGCGCCGCCAGAGGGGGCTCCCTCGTCGGATGGAGATGGTTTGCCGCCGAACAGGCCGTTCAGCTTTTGCTGCATCTTGCGCAGCAGTTCGTCCAGGTCTGGCGGGCCGTCATTATTGCGATTGCCACCACCCCAGGGGTCCTTGTTATTACCACCCGGTTCATTCCAGGCCATCGGTCAACTCCAATTCAATCAATTTATTAATCGTTAGCTGTCGCGAAATTCTAGCATTATCCCCCGCGAAGCAGTGTTTCTACGCGACTCCAATGCTCAACTGGTTTCCCAGTCTTCCGGTTTTGGCTCGGCCTCCGGGTTTTCCGGCAGCCACTGCGGCGGATTGCCCACTTCACGGAAGGGTGCGAGCAGCCGCTGCAATTCCGCACGCGGCATGATCACGTGTAATTCGGCATCGCCATTGTCGCGGTAGCTCTCCCGCTGTACCACATTACTGGCAAACAGTTGCGCACGCAGGCGCGCGTGTTGTGGCGGAATCACCAGTGCGCCATTCACCATCTGGTTGCCGAGACGCTCGGCGATGGCTTCCACCAGCAGATCGCAGCCGGCGCCGGTGACTGCCGACAGCCATACCGCCCGCGGCACACCCTGGTCGTCGCGATCGATACGCGGCTCCATATCCGCCAGCAGATCAATTTTGTTGTACACCATCAGGTGCGGCAGTTCCGCCGCGCCGATTTCCTCAAGCACCAGCTGCACCTCTTCGATCAGGTGCAGGCGGTTTTCCGCCGCGGCATCCACCACGTGCAGCAGCAGCGAAGAGCTCGCGGCCTCTTCCAGGGTGGCGCGGAACGCCTCGACCAGGCGGTGCGGCAGGTGAGAGATGAACCCCACCGTGTCGGCCATGATCATCGCCCCCACATTCGGCAGGTCCACCCGGCGCATGGTGGGGTCCAGGGTCGCAAACAGCTGGTCGCGCACATAGACGTCGGCGTCGCTGACGCGGTTGAACAGGGTGGATTTACCGGCGTTGGTATAGCCCACCAGGGATACGGTGGCGACATCCGCGCGGGAGCGCGCACGACGCCCCTGCTCGCGCTGACGGCGCACCTTGTCCAGGCGTTTTTCGATGGCGTCAATGCGCGCGCGCAACAGGCGACGGTCGGTTTCCAGCTGGGTTTCACCGGGACCGCGCAGGCCGATACCACCCTTCTGGCGCTCCAGGTGGGTCCAGCCCCGCACCAGGCGGGTGGACATATGGCGCAGCTGCGCCAGCTCAACCTGCAACTTGCCCTCGTGGGTACGGGCGCGCTGGGCGAAGATATCGAGAATCAATCCAGTGCGGTCGAGCACCCGGCACTTGAGCTCGCGCTCGATATTGCGCTCCTGGCTCGGCGACAAGGTGTGATCGAAAAGCACCAGCTCTGCACCGTGTTTTTTCACGGTCTCGTTGATTTCTTCCAGCTTACCTTTACCGACGAAGGTTTTGGGGTCTGGCTTGGCGCGGGTGCCGAAGATGAATGCCACCGGATCGGCACCGGCCGACAGTGCCAACTCTTCAAATTCACGGGGGTCATCGGGGCTGTCGATGGCGGAAAGTTCCAGGTGTACCAGCACCGCAAGTTCACCGGATTCCGGGCGATCAAAAAACAAGGATTATTCTCTTGGGTTCAAAAAAGCACCAGAACTCTGGCGCCGAACAACAGACGCCCCGGGCATGCCGGGGCGCTGTCGGTAACTGTATTGCTCAGGTCAACACCACCGCGAACCAATCAACTCTGGCACCCCTCATCATCAGGAAAGAGACCAGCGCTGGCACCGCGCGGTGTTCAATCTCAGCCGAAGGTATCGCTGCCGCCTTCCGGACCAGCGCCCTCACCGCCCGGACCCGCCGGGTTCATCAGCGGTACGCGCACAGCGCGGGAAGGTACTACGGTGGAAATCGCGTGTTTGTAGACCATCTGGCTTACGGTGTTTTTCAACAGCACTACGAATTGGTCGAAAGATTCAATCTGGCCCTGCAGCTTGATGCCGTTGACCAGATAGATAGAAACCGGGATACGCTCTTTACGTAAAACATTCAGGTAAGGGTCTTGTAAGCTGTGCCCTTTTGACATCTTTTTTCTCCTTGCCAAAAGATAAACCGCCAGATGACGCACGATCGCGCCCGCGAATCCCGCGGACTAAAGACGGCCATGGTAATGAGGCGTATAAAAAAGAGCCAAAAGTTAACAAGGCTCTGTGAATAACTGACTGATATGGGCCGGATACACCTGCCCACTCACGTTATGGCTGCTCAACCGAGAAATTTCAAGGCCTCAGTCAACATTTCATCTAATTTGCGCACTTTGCCGCCAGCGTCCTGAGCATAGATGTAATGCACATTCGGCCAGCCCCGCAACCAGGTGAGCTGGCGCTTGGCCAGTTGGCGGGTGGCGGCGATACCAGCCTCCAGCATGTGCGGGTAATCCGTGTCACCGTCCAGGTATTCCCACACCTGGCGGTAGCCGACGGCGCGGATCGCCGGCAGGTCCTTGTGCAGGTCACCGCGCGCGCGCAGCGCTTTCACCTCGTCGATAAAACCGTTTTCCAGCATGTGCTCGAAGCGCAGGGCGATGCGCTGGTGCAGTATCGAGCGGTCGCGCGGCAGGATCGCCAGCTGCTGCACCCGGTAGTGCGCGAGCGGCGACTCAAGTTCCTGCTCCGCGCGCAGCTGCGTCATGGTCTTGCCCGTGAGGTGGTACACCTCCAGCGCGCGCTCGATTCGCACCGAGTGGTTCGGATGCAATTGTGCGGCTATTTGCGGATCGACCATTTCCAGCTCGCGGTGCAGTGCAGGCCAACCCTCTTTTTCTGCGCGCGCTTCAATCTGCGCACGAAATGCCGGGTCGGCCTCGGGCATCTCAGCCATGCCCTGCAATAGAGCCTTGAAGTAGAGCATGGTTCCCCCCACCAGCAGGGGAATTTTCCCCGCCGCGGTGATTTCTTCCATTGCCGTGAGCGCGTCCACGCGGAAACGCCCGGCGGAATAGCTCTCGGCGGGATCGCAGATATCGATCAGGCGATGGGGATAGCGCGCAAGCTCCTGCGGGCTCGGTTTGGCGGAACCGATATCCAGCCCGCGGTACACCAGCGCGGAATCCACGCTGATCAGCTCCACCGGCAGGTGGTCGCTGATGGCCATGGCCAGATCGGTTTTGCCGGAGGCGGTGGGCCCCATCAAAAAGATCGCGCGGGGGCGAATGTCACCCAGACTCATTCTGACACCTCTGAAAATCGTAGCGAGCGGGTGGCTGGCGGTGGCCGCCGGAGCGGAGGCAGCGGAGTGTATAGGTCATACATGAGCATGCCGAGCACCGCCGGACGCCGCCAGGCGCACGCGCAGTAGATTTTACTGGCCGCGCATAAACCATTTATCCATATCGGACAGTTTAACCTGGGTCCAGGTCGGGCGGCCGTGGTTGCACTGGCCGCTGCGCTCGGTGCGCTCCATATCCCGCAGCAGGCCGTTCATTTCCGGGATGCTGAGCTTGCGGTTGGCGCGCACCGAACCGTGACAGGCCATGGTCGCGAGGATCTCATTGATCTGGTTGCCGATGCGGTCGCTGCTGCCCTCTGCGAGCAAATCGCTAAGTACGTCCCGCACCAGCTGCTCCACCGGTGCGCCGTGGAGCATGGTGGGCACTTGGCGCACCATCAGGGTTTCCGGGCCGGCACGCTGCAGCACAAAACCGAGGGAGGTGAACACTTCCTCGCGCTCTTCAAAACAGTCGGCCTCGCGCTCGCTCACCGCGAGGCTCACCGGCACCAGCAGTGGCTGCGCCTGGATACCGCCGGCTGCGTGGGCCGCCTTCATCTTTTCATACACGATGCGCTCGTGGGCCGCGTGCATATCCACCACCACCATGCCGTGTTCGTTCTGCGACAGGATATAGATGCCGTGCAGCTGGGCCACGGCAAAGCCCAGTGGCGGTGTCTCGCTCGCCGATTCCGCCGGCATCGCCTGGGACCAGGACGGCGCCGCCGTCGCAACCGGCAATTCGCGCACGCCGCCTTCATAGGGACGATGCAGCTCACCATAGCTTTGCATCTGCTGCTGGATACGTTCCGGCGAGCCGCGCTCACCGAAACCGGCCTGTGGATAACTTCCAATTCCCGCCGGCGATGCAATGCTGGGCGCCTGGGTCAGGGACATGCGCTCCTGTCCGGCAAACTCACCGGCGGCGATTCCGGACACCTGCGGCGCGGCTTGTACGTGCTCATCCCGCTGCCCATCTTTATCGCCGGGGCGCACATCCGCCAGCGCGCGGTGCAGGGAGCCGAACAGGAAGTCGTGCACCAGGCGGCTGTCGCGGAAGCGGACCTCGTGTTTGGTGGGGTGCACGTTCACGTCCACCGCCGCCGGGTCCAGCTCCAGGTAGAGCACGAAGGCGGGATGACGGCCGTGGTACAACACATCGGCAAAGGCGCGGCGCACCGCATGGCTCACCACGCGGTCGCGGATGGCGCGACCGTTGACGTAGAAAAACTGCAGGTCGGCCTGGGAGCGGGAAAATGCCGGCTCCGCTACCCACCCCCACAGGCGCAGGCCACTGCGCTCCATGTCGATATGCAGCGCGTTCTGCATAAACGCCGGCCCGCACAACTGCGCTACGCGACGCTCCATTTCCGCCCTGGTCGTACCGCCACGCAGGTTGTGCACGCCCTTGCCGTTGTGGCGCAGACTGATGGACACATCAAAGCGGGAAAGCGCGAGGCGCTTGATGGTTTCGTCGACGCGGCTGAATTCGGTTTTTTCGGTGCGCAGGAATTTTCTGCGCGCAGGAGTATTGAAAAACAGGTCCCGCACTTCCACCGTGGTGCCGCGGGGATGCGCGGCGGGTGCCAGCTGGGTCTCCATCTCCCGCCCTTCGGCGGTCACCACCCAGCCCTTGCCGGTGTCGTCGCGACTGCTTGTCAGTGACAGCCGGGCGACGGAGGAGATACTAGCGAGCGCCTCGCCGCGGAAACCCAGTGTGGCGACGGCTTCGAGGTCTTCGAGCGCGTGGATCTTGGAGGTGGCGTGGCGGGCGAGAGCTAGGTGCAGGTCGTCTTTTTCGATCCCCTTGCCGTTGTCCCGCACCATGATGCGCTTGACCCCGCCCCCGTCGAGATCCACTTCCAGCCTAGAGGCACCGGCGTCGAGGCTGTTTTCCAGCAGCTCTTTGATCACGGATGCGGGGCGCTCGACCACCTCACCGGCGGCGATCTGGTTGGCGAGTCTTGGGGAGAGTAATTGGATATTGTCGGGCATTGGGAGTCTGTGCCACCCCGCTTTCGGGGTTCTCTGTATTGCTGTGGCGCCGAAGCACCTGGTATGACTTTTCTACTTCATCAGAAACGGTGACCTGGCTCGAACACGATACCTGGGTGCGAAGGCTGACTGCCGCCACGACGGCAAGAACCTAGCTCCGCAGCCGCACCAAGGAAGCACCAAACTCAACCCGAGGGAATAGTTAGCGTCTGACCCACACGAATCATGGAAGTCTCCATGCTGTTGGCCTTCTTCAGGTCCGCCACCGAAATGTTGTAGCGGGCCGCGATGCCGGACAGGGTATCACCACGTGCGATGGTGTGCCTGCGATCCGTGCGGCTGCCATTGGAAGCGAGCCAGCTGCCAGCCGGTGGCCGCGAGGTGAAGTGGGCCACGATACCGTCGCTGAGCTTTTCCGCCATGCGCTTCTGGAACGATGGGTCACGCAGCCGGCGCGCCTCATCCGGGTTGGTAATAAATCCGGTTTCGACCAGGATCGACGGCACATCCGGGTTGCGCAGCACCGAGAAATTCGCCTGCTCCACCTTCTTTTTGTGCAGATGGGTAAAGCTGCCGATCGAGTTCAATACACTGCTGCCCACATCTAGGCTCGTGTTCATGGTCGCGGTCATGGCGAGATCCAGCAGTACTCCGGCAAGGGTATCGTCCTTGTCGCTGAGGCTGAGGCTGCCGGCACCACCGATCAGGTCAGACTCATTTTCCCGCTGGGCCAGAAAGCGCGCAGTCTCACTGGTCGCCCCACGCGAGGACACCGCGTAAACACCAGCACCGCGGGCATCCTTGCGGGAAAATGCATCCGCGTGAATCGACACAAACAGGTCCGCACGCAATTGCCGGCCCTTCTTTACCCGGTCGCGCAGGGGAATGTAGTAGTCACCGGAGCGCACCAGTTTTGCAGAAAACCCGGACTTGCGATCAATCGCCTCGTGCAGGTAGCGGGAGATTGCCAGCACCACGTCCTTTTCCCGCAGGCCGCCAGGACCAAGGGCTCCCGGGTCCTCACCGCCGTGACCAGCGTCAATGGCAACCACGATATCGCGCTGGCCGCTGTCGTGGACCTGCTCGATGGTTTTTTCTTCCACCTTGTCGCGATCGTGCAGGTCGATCACCAGACGGTCGGGAAGGGTTTCGTGGCGGCGCAGGGCGAAGCTGCGCGGGTTTACCGGCTGCTTCAGATCCAGTACTACCCGCAGGTCGCGCTTGTCCTTGGTGGCATAGCGAACGCCGGAGATGGGGGTATCCGTAAGCGGTAGGTCGGCCATGGAGGCCCCGAGAGTCGCCCCACTCACATCAATCACCACGCGATCGGGGTTCTGCAGGGTAAACAGTTTGTGCTCGGCGGGGCCGTCCAGATCGAACACCAGACGGGTGTGGTCCGGCGCACGCCACAGGCGCACACCCTCCACTTCTGCAGCGAAGACGGGCTGCGCGATGGAAACCGCCAGCGTAAACAAAATGGTCGTAAGTCGCACCGGCAACCCTGCTCCGATCATTATTATTGCCCTGTCGAGTTGTTAGCGCGCCTCTCTCCGTGAAATGCGCGGCTCAGTTTTCCGCGAAGTGTGCGCCGGCCAATACCGATGCCCCGGCGTCACTCTCTGCGATTAATTTTAGTTCGCGGCCCGCGCCCTGTAATTGCAGCGCCAGCCGCAGATCCGGTGCTGGCAATACGCCCACACCGCGCTCGGACCACTCCACCAGGCTCAGGCTACCGCGGCCGAAATAATCCCGCACCCCCATGTACTCCAGTTCCTCGGCGTCACCCAGGCGATAGAGGTCGAAGTGATACACACGGAAATCGGTAAATTCGTAGGGCTCCACCAGGGTGTAGGTGGGGCTCTTTACCGCACCGTAGTGACCAAACGCACGCAACACACCGCGACTGAATGTGGTCTTGCCTGCACCCAGCTGGCCGCCGAGAAAAATCACCAGGCCTGCGGCCATTCCCGCGTCGATACACGCTTGCCCCAGCACTTCGCCGGCAGCGACGGTGGCTGCCTCGTCGGCCAGATACAGCGTTTTTTCCACAGGCTGTGCGCTCAAGCTTTTATCCTCAGTCCACCAGTGCGCGGATATGCAGCAACAGGTCCGTGGCCAGCAGGCCGCGCTGTCCTTCGGCCGCGGCGCGGTTGCCGGCTTCGCCGTGCAGCCATACCCCGAGGCGCGCCGCCGCCGGCAGCGTCATACCCTGGCCGATCAATGCGGCAATTACTCCGGTGAGCAGGTCGCCCATACCGCCGGAGGCCATACCGGGATTGCCGGTGTTGATCACATCCACACCCTCGACATGGGCAATCACCGTGCCCGCGCCTTTTAATACCACCACGCCACTGAATTTTTCCTGAATCGCTTTGGCCGCAGCGACCGGATCAGCGGCGACCTCCGCGCTGGCAACGCCCAGCAGTCGCGCCGCTTCTCCCACATGGGGTGTCAGCACCCAGTCGTCGCGCTTGATGCCGGCGAGTACGCGGCCGCCGGCGAGAATATTCAGCGCATCCGCATCCAGTACCAGTGCGCCGTGGGCGCGTCCCGCGCGGGCGAGCAACTGCTCACTCCAGGGGGACTGGCCGAGGCCCGGGCCTACGGCGATCACATTCGGCGCCTCCAGCAGCGGCTCCAGCTCCTGACCCGACACCACCGGGTGCGCCATTACCTCCGGGCGCCGGGTGAGCGATGCCACCACATGCTCAGGGCGCGTTGCCAGTGAAATCAGGCCGGCACCACAGCGCGCAGCAGACTCCGCCGCCATCAGCGCGGCACCGCCAAAGCCGTGATCACCGCCGACAATCATCACATGGCCAAACTGGTTCTTGTAGCTGTCTGCAGCGCGCGCCGGCAGTCGCTCGAGACTGTCGCCGCTGTGGCGGACCAGCAGCGCAGGCACCTGGGCATAAATTTCCGGCGCTGCGCCCAGATCCTCGAAAACGACCTCACCCGCGAGCGCGGGACCGCGGCCGAGAAACAGGCCGGCCTTGCGGCCGATAAAGGTGACGGTCGCATCCGCCCGCACTGCATCAATGGCGAAGCCGCTGTCCGCGTTCAGGCCGGAGGGCAGGTCCACCGCCAGCACCGGTGCGGACGAGCGGTTGAGGTGTGCGATGGCCGCATCGACAGGTGCGCGCAGTTCGCCGCTGAAACCGGTGCCCAGCAACGCGTCCACCAGCACCGTGTGTTTGTCCACTGGCGGCAGCTCCGCGAGCCCAGACACGAACTTTGCGCCCTCGCGCTCGGCAAAACCGTAGGCTTCCAGCGCTTCGCCTTTCAGCTTGTCCGCGGGCACCCCCACAAATACCGTCACCGGAATCTGGCGTTGGGCGGCGAGACCGGCAATCACATAGCCGTCACCACCGTTGTTGCCACCGCCGCAGAACACCTGAATACCGCTTATCTCTGGCCAGCGGCTGCACAGGTAATCGAATGCAGCGCGACCGGCACGCTTCATCAACGCGATGGAAGGAACCTGCTGCTGACTGATTACAAGCCTGTCCAGCTGGCGCACGGCCTCGGCGCTGTACAGTTTTTGCGGGTGCGACGGAGTGAGATTCTGACTATCCATAGTGTCCGGCATAGGTGGGTACTGCATTCCAGCTGTGGTCAAATTTTAAACTGTGGCAAAATATCGGTGATTATACCGCCTCCACCCCCAAACCGCCGCACACGGCCACCGCCAATTTCGTGACCAACCCTTCATGACGAATACCCCTGACACTCAGACCATGACCGAACTGGCCGCGCAGATTCGCCTGTGGGGGCGGGAGCTGGGTTTCCAGCAGGTTGGCATTACCGATTGCCACCTCGAACAGCACGGCGAGCGGCTGCACGCATGGCTGGACGCGGGCTACAACGGCGATATGGAGTGGATGGGTGCCCACGGTGACAAGCGCTGGCGACCGGATCTCTTGGAAGAAGGCACCCTGCGGGTGATCAGCGTGCGCCTGGACTACCTGCCGCCGGACACACAGCCGGTGCAGGTTCTGAAAGACCCGGGCAAGGCCTACGTTTCCCGCTACGCCAACGGCCGCGATTATCACAAGCTGATCCGCAAGCGACTGGCGCAACTGGCGCAGCAGATCGATACTTTTTGCGAAGAGCGCGGTATCGAGGCACGCGGCCGCGCATTTACCGACAGTGCGCCGGTGATGGAACGGGCACTGGCCGAAAAAGCCGGGCTCGGCTGGATCGGCAAGAACTGCATGGTGATCAACAGCCACGCCGGCAGCTGGTTTTTCCTCGGTGAGATCTACACCAACCTGCCGCTGCCGGTGGATGTAAGCGAGGAGCCAAACCAGTGCGGCGAGTGCACCGCATGCCTGAAGGTGTGCCCCACGGATGCGTTTGTCGATGCCTACACCCTGGACGCGCGCCGCTGTATTTCCTACCTGACCATTGAGAACAAGGGCCCGATACCGGAGGAGTTCCGCGAGCCGATGGGCAACCGGGTATTTGGCTGCGACGACTGCCAGATCATCTGCCCCTGGAACAAGTTTGCCAAACCCACTGGCGAGCCCGACTTCCACCCGCGGCACGGGCTAGACAGCGGCGCGCTGATGGATTTATTCCGGTGGTCGGAAGAGGAATTCCTGAGGAAAACCGAGGGGTCGGCGATTCGGCGGATCGGGTTCGAGCGGTGGCAGCGGAACCTGGCGGTGGCTCTCGGGAATTCTGATCCGGCACCGGAAACGGTTGCGGTTTTGGAAGAGGCCCTTGGTTGCGCGACGCCGCTGGTGGCAGAACATATTGAGTGGGCGCTGATGCGGTTGCGCAGCGGGCGGCGTCGGAAGCGGAAGATCAAACGCCCCTCAGAGTAAATTCTAGTTTTCTGGTATTGGTGGCTTTTAAGCTGGGGGCATACGGAAGCCAAAAGCTTACGAAGTAAAAAGACTAGATTTGAAGGCGGAGTGACGGGAATCTGTTTTCAAAAGCGTCGGCGACAAGGACGTCGCCGACGCAGCGTACAGGGATGTATTCACAGCGGTTTTGAAAACAGATTCCCGGCGCTTCGCCGCTACCGCGCCTGCCTCCAAACCACCAACACCACCCAAACTCAACTCATACGAAAAAAATGTTCGCGATAATGCTTCAGCTCATTAATCGAATCGTGAATATCATCCAAAGCCAAGTGCGATGAAGTTTTCTTAACGCCTTCCAATACATCCGGACGCCAGCGCCGGGCCAGCTCCTTCACCGAACTCACATCCAGGTTTCGATAGTGGAAGTACCGCTCTAGTAACGGCATGTACTTCACCAGAAAGCGGCGGTCCTGACCGATGGAGTTGCCACACATGGGGGAGGCGCCCTCGGGCACCCAATGCTGCAGGAACTCGATGGTCTCCTGCTCCGCCTCCCGCTCACTGAACGGGGACTCCTTCACCCGCGCCACCAGCCCCGAGCCGCCGTGCTGCTCCGTATTCCAGTCATCCATCGCATTCAGTAGCGCATCGCTCTGGTGGATCGCCATCACCGGCCCCTCCGCCAGCACATTCAGGCGCGAATCCGTCACCACCGTGGCAATTTCGATGATGCGCTCTTTCTCGGGATCGAGACCGGTCATTTCCAGATCGATCCAGATCAGATTATTCTGATCCACAATAGTCTCCTGTCTGGCCGCCAGATCCAGCGGCAAATGAATACGGGATGAAGGAAGGATGGGCCGGAATATACAAGAGAAGCAAGGTACCGCAATCCCCCGGTGATGCAAGCTATAATCCGCCGCCCTCCACAAACCGAGCCCCTCCCCAAGGCCGCCAACGAAATACCTATGAGCAAACGCAAACTCAACCGCCGCCAGCAGTGGCGCATCGCCAAGATCCAGGAAGAGCGGGAAGCCCGCGCGCGTAAGCGTGAGGACAGCCTGGATCAGGCGGCCGAAGAAGGCGACCTGGGGCCAGAGCAGACCGGGCTGGTCATCGCCAATTACGGCAGCCAGGTACTGGTGGAGAGTGAGGACGCGAGCCTGCGACAGCGCTGCCATGTGCGCGCAAATATCGAAACCTTGGTCACCGGCGACAAGGTCGCCTGGAACCCATCCATCGGTGAATCCACCGGCGGCCTCGGCGTCGTCGGTGCGCGCCTGCCGCGTCACTCCGAGCTGCAACGCCCGGACCGCTACGGCGATATGAAAACCGTCGCCGCCAATATCGATCGCATCCTGATCGTCATTGCCCCCTATCCAGAACCCTTCGCCAATGCCATCGACCGCTATCTGGTCGCGGCGGAGACCACCGGCATCCACCCATTGTTGCTGCTGAACAAGATCGACCTGATCGACGACGACAATCGCGACAGCCTGGAGCAACTGCTGGCCCCCTATCCCGACCTCGGCTACGAGGTTCTGAGGCTGTCCACCAAAACCGGCGAAGGTCTCGATGGCCTGCTGACCACCCTCGCAGAGGGCGCCAGCGTGTTTGTCGGTCAGTCCGGCGTGGGCAAATCATCACTGGTCAACGGCCTGTTACCAAGCGCCGATGCCCGCACCGGCGCGCTGTCGGAAGCCACCGGCAAAGGCACTCACACCACCACCGCCGCGGAACTGTTTCATCTGCCGAGCGGCGGCGATCTGATAGACTCCCCCGGCATCCGCGAATTTGGCATCTGGCACATGAGCGAGCAGGAATTACTCGAAGGCTTCGTGGAATTCCGCCCATTTATCGGCCATTGCCGCTTCCGCGACTGCAACCACCAGGGCGAACCGGGCTGCGCGATACAGGGTGCACTGGAGCGCGGCGACATCAGCCAGCGTCGCATGGACAGCTACCTGCACCTGCGCAACAGCCTGGAAAACGAATAAGGGCCTTTTGAAAGGGCAACACCCATAAGGAACACGTCGTGAGTGAAGTACCGCTGATTCTCGAACCGGAACAACTGGCCCCACTGCTGGAGCATGAAGAAATCCGGGTCGTCGACCTGAGCTCGCCAGCCAATTATTTCGCCGGCCACATACCCGGCGCCATCGGCCTGCCCTTCCAGGCGCTCTTGGCCGGCACCCCGCCCGCCCCCGGCAAACTGCCGTCACTGGAACGCCTCACCGAAGTCATGCGCGCCATCGGCCTCACCCCCGACACCCACATCGTCGCCTGCGACGACGAAGGCGGCGGCTGGGCTGGACGCCTACTGTGGACCCTGGAAGTCATCGGCCACAAGAAATACAGCTATCTGAATGGCGGCATGATTGCGTGGAAAAATGCCGGCCTGCCACTGTCCACCGAAGACACCACCGTTGCAGCGAGCGACATCGAAATTGCCATCGCCGACGATGCGCCGATGATCGAGGCAGAACAAATCCAGCAGCGCCTGGGTCACAACGACCTGCAAGTCTGGGACGCCCGCTCCCCCACCGAATATACCGGCGAGCGCCTGGTCGCCATGCGCGGTGGCCATATCCCCGGCGCCATCAACTGCGAGTGGACCCAGCTGATGGACCCGCAGCGCGACCTGCGTATCCGCACCGATGCCAGGGAATTTCTCGAGGCCCTGGGCATCGACGGCAAAACCGAAATCGCCACCCACTGCCAGAGCCACCACCGCTCCGCGTTTACCTGGCTGGTAGGAAAATCCCTGGGATTCCCGATCAAGGCGTACCCTGGCTCCTGGAGTGAATGGGGCAATCTGCCAAACACACCAATAGAGCAATAGGGCTTACGAAGCAAAAGAGATCGAATTGAAGGTTGGGTACCGGGTGCGGGTTTTCAGGAGCGTCGGCAACAGGGATGTTGCCGACGCAGCGTACAGGGATGTATTCACAGCGGTCCTGAAAGCCCGCACCCGGTGCCCGACCGCGACCAAAACATAAACAGAGCACCGAAAGACTCTGGTACCAAATCAAAACCAAAGGGATTACCAAAACCCAATGCACCCGAAACTGTTTATCTTTCTGCAATACATCACTCCCCAGCACCTGCTCTCGCGCGCTGCTGGCTGGCTTGCTGAAACCCGCATCGGCGGCATCAAAAACCCGTTCACCAAGTGGTTCGTGGAAAAATATGAAGTCGACATGAGCGAAGCACTCGAAGAAGACTGCACCGCTTATACCTGCTTCAACGACTTCTTCACCCGCGCATTGAAAGAAGGCGCCCGCCCCATCGTCGAAGGTGAAGACACCATCGCCGGTTGCGCCGACGGCGCCATCAGCCAGCTGGGTGAAATCCACAACGGACGGATCTTCCAGGCCAAAGGCCAGGACTACAGCCTGCTGGAACTTGTCGGCGGCGACCCCGAAGTGGCTGCACAATTTACCGGCGGCAAATTCGCAACCATCTACCTCTCCCCGAAAGACTACCACCGCGTACACATGCCGCTGGACGGCGTACTGCAGCGCATGATCTACGTCCCCGGCGAACTCTTCTCGGTAAACACCACCACCGCGGAAAATGTCCCGCGCCTGTTCGCGCGCAACGAGCGCCTGGTGTGCATTTTTGACACCGCCGCCGGCCCCATGGCCATGATCCTCGTCGGCGCCATGATCGTCGCCGCCATCGAAACCGTTTGGGCCGGCCAGGTCGCACCTCTCAAACGCCAGATCCGCACCACCCGCTACGATGAGCAGAAGCCCATCGCACTGAAAAAAGGTGAGGAAATGGGACGCTTCAAACTCGGCTCCACTGTGGTACTGCTGTTTGGTGCGGATAAGGTGAATTGGCTGGAAGAACTGGCGGCGGAAGCCCCGGTGAAAATGGGCGAGCATTTCGGCGACCTGGCGTAAGGGCAGCTACCAAGCCAGTAGAACTCCCACGGGCCGCGCTCCCGGCGCGCCCAAAGGGTGACGAATTTCCGGCGGTTGCCGGTTACGTAAATATCAATTGTTGCGGAATTGCCGCCTCAGCGGCCGGGCAGGAATCGCGCGATAAATGCCGGCAGGCGCTGCTCGAAGAGGTACTGGTCGCGCACCTTGGCAACATTGATTTGCGGGAACTGGCTGGGGTCCAGGTCCTGGGTGATGGTGATGAGACCCGCTTCTGGCAGGGATTTCCTGCCCTTGTTTACCAGTGCCATTTTGCGGTCGTCGTCCACCGCCATATCGAACAGACGCGGCTTTTCCAACAGCTTTTTCTCGCGGTCCGTCACCAGCATGACCTTCGGCTTCAGCCGACGCTGATGACTCTGCTCCACCACCACCGCGAGTTCACCACTGGAGAGCTCCACCTGGGTGCCGGTGGGATAGAGACCGATGGACTGGATAAATTCCACCACCAGCTGCTCCTGGAAAGCTCCGTCACGCAATTCGTAGAGTTGTGCCACAGCCTTTGACGGCGGCACAGGGAATTCCGCACCACGGGGGTTGGTGGCTTCGTCATAGAAAGTGACGATACCGCACATACGCGCCAGTACCGGAATCTGTCCGCCGCGCAATCCGCGGGGATAGCCACTGCCATCGTACTGCTCCTTGTGGCACTGCACGATGTTGATTACCTGGCGGTCGATATTCGGATCGGTGGACAGCAGTTTTACGCTGTAACCCACGAACTTGCGGTATTCGAGCTCCGCACGTGGGTCGCGCCTTTCGGCTTTCAGCACTTCGTCCGGCAGGCACAGCTTGCCCACGTCTTTCAGCAGGGTCGCCACTCCCAGCTGCACCAGTTCATGTCGTCGCAGGCCGATATGACGCCCGAAAACCACTGCCCATACGCTGGCGCGCACCGAATGGCTGTAAGTGTGCTCATCTTTCTCCCGCACCCGCGCCAGCCACGAAAAAGCATCCGGGCTGCGCAGTACGCTGTCCACCATCTGGCAGACATTCTGGCTTATCTGAGCGGTCGGCAGGGGGCGGTCGGCTTGCAGTTGCACCATGACTTCGTGCATACCGCGGATGATACGGTCGTGCAGCTGCCTGGCCTTGTGGGCCTCCCGGCGCGCTGGCTCTGGCACCGCATAGCTGTTGTGACGGATCTGAACCGGTTTGCAGTCGACAGCGACGGGGATGCGGCGATAACTGCCCTTGGCGGGAGGAGTCTGCTGGCTGCTGCTCTGCTCGTCGGCGGCGCGAGTGATCTTGCGCAGCTTGACGCCCACGTCGCCCACACTCTTGACCACGTCCACATAGACGTAGCGACAGTATTTTTGCAGTTGGCGGATTTCTTCCAGATCGCGGATATAGAAACCCTGCAGGGCAAAGGGTGTGCGGGTCCACGGACGGTCCAGGCGGGACACAAACATGCCCCGCTGCAGGTCTTCCACGAATACCTTCGCCTGTTGGATTGCCACTAGTCAGTTGCCGCGTATTTATTTGTTTTGTGTAGTTCTGTCTAACAGTCTCGTGTACAGGTAGAAAACGGCGCTACCGTACACAAAGACCCCGCACCGGCCAAACCAGAGCAGGGCGGGATTGTCACACAAGTCTACCCGTTGGTTTACATTCCATTTGTGACACGCATCACGTAACAATGGTCAGCAAGCGCTTACGCACCAAATTCTTTTCCCATTACTGGTGATATTGGGGAGAGAGTTCCAATACCGCCTCGAACATGGCACCGGCATGGGCCGGATCCACTTGGGGCGTGACACCGTGCCCCAGATTGAAAATATGCCCGCTGCCATGACCAAAGCTTGCCAGCAGACTCGCAACTTCCGCGCGGATGCGCGCCGGGCTCGCCAGCAGTATCGCCGGGTCCAGATTGCCCTGCAGGGCCACACGATCGCCTACGCGCGCGCGTGCACGGCTGATGTCCGTG